>NZ_JBSSMA010000016.1:0-63781 GCF_053891095.1 Soonwooa purpurea | reverse complement strand
AAATGGACAATGCCTATTCATAATTGGGGTATTGTTCTTAACCAATTTATGCTTATTTTTGAAAAAAGGCTCAGATTATAAAATCTAAGCCCAACTTTTTAACTTACACACTTTATAGGATAGTGTCGTAATTTTGGCTTACCTTCCTCTTCTACGCGTTTGGTTTTCCTCTTGTTGTAGCTCTTCTTCTCTTTCTGCATTTGCATCTTGATACAAATCGGGGTCATTTACATTTAGATTAATTTTGCTGTTACCCTCTTTTTGTTCTTGTTTTTGTGGTCTTGAAATACTGTTCACATTATTAATTTCGTTTGAAACAATATTCATATCAACTGTAATGTCTTTTGCTATCTCAGGGAATTTATCAATTTTATCTTGTAGAAAAGACTGAAGTTTTTGTAATTCAATTTTATACTTATTTGTTTCTAAATCACTGTTTTTAGCGATAACAATTTCAGTTATTTCTTTGATGTCTTTGATTAAATCTAATTCTAAGGTTTGATTAGATTTTTCATCGTAAATAAATGCTTTTTGTTCGAAATTAAATTTTTCATCATCGGTTGAAATGTTTTTAATTTCAGCATATTCAATGTTATTTTTGCTGTTTTGCAAAACATCTTTCATTGATTTGTCACGTTCAAAAAGATTGACATTTAATTTGGTGTTATTTTCGGAAAGTTGGAATGTTATCCTTTTAGTTTCATTGTCGGCTACAATGGTTCCTCCATTCAAAAACCCTTGAACATCATTTGCGCTCAGTTTTTATACTTAATTCAATATAGGTAATAATAAAACACCCAATCTTACATTTTGGGTGTAAAATTGGGTGTCTGTGTTTTAACTAACTAATTGTCAGCCTTTATTGCGGAGAGAGAGGGATTCGAACCCTCGATAGAGTTACCCCTATACTAACTTTCCAGGCTAGCTCCTTCAACCACTCGGACACCTCTCTTTTTCAGTTTGCAAATATAGACAAATATTTGAAGTCTACTAATCTTTTCAGTGAAAATCTTTGCTTACTTCGCCACACAAATCCTTATTAAAATTACTTGCAAAACCTCCCGGATAATAAGAATTATTAAGCAGATGCATGGCTTTGGTAATTGCAGCTTCCGCAGTCATATCTTTTCCATTAATGGCACCAACCTGACTAAAAATGTTGCTATTGCTATATTTTCCAAAACTAATTCCACCAGAAACACATTGGCTGATAACGACAATCTCAACATTTCTGTTGCGCAATTCTTCCAAAACACGCGCTGTTTTTTCGTTATTAAAAATCGTTCCCGACCCAAAAACCTGAAGAATGATAACTTTAACAGAAGTTACCTCAAGTAAAAAATCAAAATTCATTCCTGGAAAAATACGCCAAAACAATACATTTTCATCGAGATGCAAATCGATTTCAAAATCAGTATTTTTAGGTTTTAGCAAACTTTCTTTATCAATATTCAAATGGACGCCAGATTGTCCCAATATCGAATAATTTGGACTTTGATAGGCATCAAAATATTCCGCGGAAACCTTTAAACTTCGGTTGCCACGCAATAATTTATATTCGAAATAAAGCGTCACTTCACGAATTACGGCTTCATCATCTTCGTATAGGCTGGCGTAATAAAGACTTGTTAAAAGATTTTCTTTGGCATCTGTTCTCAAATCCCCAATAGGCAATTGTGATCCCGTCAATACAACAGGTTTGTTAAGATTCCGAAGCATAAAACTAAGCGCTGATGCGGTGTAAGACATGGTATCTGTCCCGTGCAGAATAACGAAACCATCAAAAGTTTCATAATTTTCTTTAATAATTTTCGCAATGCCTTGCCATTGTTTCGGTCCCATGTCGGACGAGTCCACGGGATAATCAAAAGATTTCACAGAAACCTCACATTCCATAAGGTTCATTTCTGGCATTCGTTTAAAAATATTTGAAAAATCAAAAGGTACCAAACTTCCCGTTTTATAATCTTTTTCCATACCAATGGTACCGCCTGTGTAGATGATAAGCACTTTTCTTTTCATGGCTCAAAAATAAACAATATTCCCAATTCCAAAAAACAAAAAACTCAGTTCGAAAACTGAGTTTTAATTATCTTATTGTGCATGGAATATACTATCAATTTGTTTTGCTAGACTTGTACCTATCCTATCTTGCGCTTCCAGCGTTGCAGCACCTGTATGTGGTGTCAATGATATTTTAGGATGTTTAAGAATTTCTTCCGAAGGAGTCGGTTCGTTCTCAAAAACATCAAGACCTGCGAATGCCAACTTGCCCGAATCTAGAGCTTTAATCAGCGCGACTTCGTCCACCACGCCACCACGCGCACAATTAACAATCGCGGCGCCATATTTCATCATTTCGATTTCTCTTGCACCGATAATAGCGCCATCTTGCGCTGGCACATGTAAGGTTACAAAATCCGCATGTTTTATCAAATCTTCCAAAGGTTCGGTTTCTATTTCAACATTTATGAATTGTTTATTGTAAAAATCCACACGGACACTCGCTTTTCCGATTCGGGTATCAGAAGCTATCACCTTCATCCCAAGTCCTAGCGCAATCCGTGCAACTTCCTGACCTATGCGTCCAATACCAACGATACCAATGGTCTTTCCACGAAGTTCGATGCCTTTTTCATAGGATTTTTTCAAGGCATTAAAAGTCGTCTGTCCTTCCATTGGCATAGCACGATTTGATTCTTGCAAAAATCGACATCCTGCAAAAAGATGAGCAAACACCAACTCTGCAACCGACTCCGACGATGCCGAAGGTGTATTAATTACATGTATGCCTTTTTCACGAGCATATTCCACATCAATATTATCCATACCAACACCACCGCGCCCAACAATTTCCAAACCTGGACACGCATCAATCATATCTTTTCTTACTTTCGTTGCACTACGTACCAAAAGAACTTTAATAGCTTCACGATTAATGTAATCCGTTAATTCTTCCTGGGGAACTTTGTTGGTAATAACGGTATAACCTTTCTCTGTAAGGGCATCTACACCACTTTTGGTCAAACCGTCATTTGCTAAAATTTTCATATAAATACATATTTTTTTTAGAAGCTTTTTCCCGCTTTCACTACTCGCTATCTTTCGCCACAACTTTCCCTTTCAAAAAAGATGAGCTCAGACATGCCGTTCAATCGGGGCTAAAACTTAGGTTATCAATTGGGAATTTAATCTTTAAAAACTTGAATTTTAACATTTTTCTCCACCAAATCCGTGAATTTGCCTCGATAACGCGTAGCCTTAACAAGGTGATTGTCAATCCAATGATAGTTGCCACCACGCGGTTTTCCACACAAAATACTATGGTATTTGAAACCATGGCGATTCAGCCATTCTTCTGTAATGGCTTTCAAATCCTCGGTTCTGGAAGTAAAAAAACAAATCTGGTGGCCTTCGTCATACCAACGATTAATCGTTTCCAAGGCATCGGCAAAAGGCTCACAAGTGGACATACGCTCTGGCTCTTCGTTCGGGACATCTTCGGTAATAGTACCATCGATATCAATAAGGTAATTCTTCACACCATCTTTTAAGACGGGACTTAGGTGATCTTTGTATTCTAATTCCATTTAATTTTTTATTGATTTATACAAATTTAGAGCTTATTCGTAAGGCAACCTATTAATTAAAGTTAAAAATATTCAAGTTTCCAGAATTCATTATTAATAGCATAGCTTTATATTTTAACCAAACAAATTGTATTTTTATCATTTTTTATTAATTATTTTTAACAGTTTTATATATTTGGTACAAATTAAACTATGAAGAAAAAGCTTAAACTTTGGGATGCTGTAATGATTGTTATGGGATCTATGATTGGCAGCGGAATTTTTATTGTGAGTGCGGATATTATGCGCAATTTGGGTTCGGGATATTGGCTGATTGTCGTATGGCTCATTACCGCTCTTATGACCGTTGCCGCAGCCATTAGCTATGGCGAGCTTTCCGCATTGTTTCCGAAAGCTGGTGGGCAGTACACTTACATCACCGAAATCTATGGAAAAATGATGGGTTTTCTTTATGGTTGGGGCATGTTCAGTGTTATACAAACAGGCACAATTGCCGCAGTAGCTGTTGCTTTTGGTAAGTTTACCGCTTACCTCATCCCAAGTCTTAACAATGCTGCACCACTCTTCCAAAGTGGAACTTTCAAAATAACATGGATACAGCTTTTAGCAATATTGGTGATTTTGTTTTTAACTTTTATCAACACACGAGGCGTCCAAAGTGGTAAGTTGCTACAGAATATATTTACATCTTCAAAAATTATTGCACTTTTAGGGCTTATTATTTTAGGTTTTGTTCTTGTGGAACATTCTCAATTTGCAAATAACTTTCAGTTTGGCTGGGAAGCTTTTCAAAATTTCGGTATCGAAGTTAATGGTCAAAAACAATCTGTTAGTTGGCTCAGTATTTCTGGAACAACAGTTCTTGGGGGCATTGCTGCGGCTATGGTTGGCTCCGTATTTAGTTCTGTTGCTTGGGAAAATGTAACCTTTGTGGCAGGTGAAATTGAAAATCCTCGCAAAAATATTGTTCGCGCTATGATTATCGGAACCATTTCTGTAATGGTACTTTATCTATTAGTTAACCTTGTCTATCTCAACACTTTGGATCGCGATCAGATTGCATTTGCAGCTAATGACCGTGTTGCAGTGGCTTCGGCTGAGAACATCTTTGGTAGCGCGGGTACAGCCATTGTTGCGGTTTTGGTAATGATCTCAACATTTGGTTGTGTTAACGGGATTATTTTGGCTGGCGCACGTGTTTTCCAAACGATGGCCAAGGACGGACTTTTCTTAAAATCAGCTATTAAAAACAATCGTTTTGAAGTTCCCGAAAACTCATTATGGATGCAAGGCATCTGGGCAAGTTTGCTTTGTCTTAGTGGACAATATGGTGATTTGTTGGATATGATTTCGTTTGTTATCGTTTTATTTTATATGCTAACCGTGGCTGGCGTGATTTATCTTCGCATCAAAAAGCCAGAACTCCAACGCGACTACAAAACTTGGTTATATCCAATTACACCCATTTTATATTTAATCATAGGAATTTCATTTTGCGTTTTACTATTCATTTACAAACCGCACTATACTTGGCCAGGACTTGGATTAATATTAATAGGTTTGCCAATATATTTTATTATTAATAGAAAATCGATAAAGTAAATCTTAGTTTTAATAAAAAAACAAAAAATCCGCAGAAATTCTACGGATTTTTTATGTTCTTATTTAAAATCACTTTTAATCTTTGCCAAAAAGCGCACCAAAAACAGAGGTAACTATTGAAAGCAAAATACTAAATAAGAAAGCCCACCAAAAGCCATCTACCGTCATACTGTCCATAAAATTATCGCATAACAAAATAATTGCTGCATTGATAACCAATGAAAACAATCCTAATGTAAGAATTGTAATAGGTAATGACAGAATCGCTAAAATTGGACGTACTAACAAATTCAGAATTCCTAAAACAATAGCAAAAATTATGGTGGATCCAAAGTCCTCAAAATGAACGCCTGACAAAATTTTACTCAATAAAAATGCAGAAACCGCAGTGATAAGAAGGTTAATTATTAATCTCATAGTTTACTTTATTTATGGGTTAAACACTAGGAAAGATACAAAAAACTCGCTGAAAATCTAATTCTGTACAGGTATTCTTTTGTAAGCTTCGACTTTTATGATGGTAGAATCGGTCTCGGCGTTGGCTTTATCTTCGATCAAAATACCGAAAAGATGATCTATTTCGTGTTGGAAAATAACTGCTGTAAAACCTTCCACAATTTCTGTATATTTTTTTCCTTTCAGATCTTGATATTGCACTTGTATAACTTGACTTCTGTAAAACATATTTTTATAGTCTTTAATCGACAAATCACCTTCCAAACCAAAGTTAAGAATCTCCGATTTCCATAAAATTTTAGGATTAATAAAATACTCAAAAGGTGAATTTCGTTTGTCAAAACGTTGCACCCAAATAACATTACGATTAACTCCAACTTGTGGCGCCGCAATACCAACCCCGCCCGAAGCAAGTAATGATAACTTCATTCGGTTAATCAATATTTCAGTATTTTTATCAAAAACCTGAATGTCTGTCGAACTTTTTAATAAACTTTTATGCTCTGCTTCCACGTCCGTCTGGTAGATTGGCAAAGCTGTAGTCGTTTTTCCTTGTCTAATAATGCTAAGTTCTTCCTTGCTAAACTTTTGGCCAAAAGCTATATTAAGGCTTATTAGCAGACTAAATAATAAAAATCTCATCATATAAAATTGGTGTATTAGAATTTTGTTTTTTTAAAATATTTAAAATTAAGAATTTATCCATGACAAAATCAAAAAAACTAGAACAAAGCCTATTTCTAAAATCAAGAAATTAAACTTAAATTTGTATTTAGATAAATTAGAACATGAACCACAAACTAAATAAAAAGGTACGTTTCGAAGATTTGGGCACTCGAGATTATATGCCAGCTTGGGATTACCAAGAGGAATTGATGAAAGAAAACCTCGATATCAAAGTAAAAAACAGAGATACCGCACCTGAAGAACAAACAGAAACCAAGAATCATTTACTTTTTGTTGAACATCCACATGTCTATACTTTAGGAAAAAGTGGTCACGAGGAAAACATGTTGGCCAATGCCGAAAAACTTAAAGAAATTGAGGCTACTTATGTAAAAGTCAACCGCGGCGGCGACATTACCTATCACGGATTCGGGCAGATTGTAGGTTATCCGGTTTTGGATTTGGAAAATTTCTATACAGACATCCACCGTTATATGCGCGATTTGGAAGAAGTTATCATCAGAACAATTGCAGAATATGGACTTCACGGCACGAGATCGGAAGGCGAAACTGGCGTTTGGCTAGACGTCGGAAAACCTTACGCCAGAAAGATTTGTGCCATGGGCGTGAAGGCATCACGCTGGGTAACCATCCATGGATTTGCGCTTAACGTCAACACCAATATGAAGTATTTCGATTACATCGTACCTTGTGGAATTACCGACAAACAGGTAACTTCTCTTAAAAACGAGCTGGAACACGAAGTCGATGTGGAAGAAGTAAAACAAAAAATTAAAAAACACTTCGTGGAGGTTTTCGGTTGCGAATTGGTTTAAAAAACAAAAACGACTTCTATTCTGAAGTCGTTTTTATTTATAATGTATTAAATGTCTAAACCGTCATTCCAATATCAATACCTTTGATTTTTCTGTAAAGATCCGTTGCGTAATTATCCGTCATCCCAGACACAAAATCGAGAACGCCCAAGACTTTGTCATAAGCACTTCCCTCTTCATAGACAAATTGTTTTGGAATAAGTTTCAGTGCCATTTTATCATAATTTTTACGCGCTGGTTTTTCTAAAATAATGGATGGAATAAAATGATCCAACAACTCATACATCACATTGTAACCCGCATTTTCTATTTCGATAACGGCTTTATGGTTGTAAATTTTATCAATGGAAAAACGTTCGATTTCTGTTAAAGAAGAACTTTCTTGTTTGAAAATATCCAACAAAGCCATGTCCATATTGCCCGCAATAATCTTATCAAAATTCGACTGATAAACCGAAACCGATTTATTAATTAAAGAATTAATGACTTTTGCTCTTAGATAAGAAACACGCTCATTTGGGTTCGAAATAATATCGAGTTTGTCCTTCACGCGTTTCAGATCGTCAGGATTTACAGATTTTATCAAATCAATAAACAATTCTTCACAATCTTTGGAGTTAACAATTCCCAAACGGTGTGCATCTTCCATATCGATAATGCTGTAACAGATGTCGTCCGCCGCCTCTACCAACCAAACAAAAGGATGTCTTTTGTGGATAATAGGCTCGTCGCTTTCGCGTTGCATTCCTGTAGATGTTGCAATATCTAGAAAAGTGGATTTTGAGTTTTGGAAGAAACCAAACTTCTTACGATGGATAATTGTTTTTTTTCTTGCAATCGCTTCGCAAGGATATTTGGCAATACTCGCTAAAGTAGAATAAGTTAACTGCAGCCCGCCTTCATCTTTGCCTTGCTGTTGATGTGTCAACACGCGAATGGCATTGGCATTGCCTTCAAAATTGACAAGATCTGCCCATTCTTTTTCATTGAAAAGCGATTTTATAGAGGTTTCATTTTGTTCAAAATAACTGGCAATAGCATCTTCGCCAGAATGTCCAAAAGCGGGATTCCCGATGTCATGGCAAAGGCAAGCTGCCGCAATAACGTCACTTAGTTGGTATTGGTAAAAGTTGGTCGAAACCTCCGACAGATCGTTTTGGTATTTTTTTGAAATAAAATCGCCAATCAAACTTCCCAAACTACGACCAACCGAGGCAACCTCCAGAGAATGTGTCAAACGGTTGTGTACAAAGACGCTTCCTGGCAGAGGAAAAACTTGGGTTTTGTTTTGCAATCTTCGAAAAGCCGACGAAAAAATAATACGGTCAAAATCTCTTTGGAAATCTGTTCTCGAAACAAAATTCGATTGGTGATTCCCTGTACGCTGGTTGGTAAAAAGTTGGTTAAGATCCATAAGGCAAAAATACAGAAACCTCTTTCAAAAAGCTAAGAATGTGTTAAAATTTAATTCATTTAAAAATAAATCCCTATCATTGTAGCCCTAAATTTAAATTTATGAAAAAGTTTTATGTTTTAGCAGCACTTTCTGTTGCAAGTTTAGCATTTTCGCAAAATGCAATTTCTTTCGAAGCCGCAGAAGGTTTTGCATTAGGTGATATCAATGGACAAAATGGTTGGGAGGTAACACTTAATAATGACAATCAACCCATTGCTAATCAAGTCATCTCTAACGAAAAAGCAACTCAAGGACAAAATTCTGTAAAAATCGCAGTTGATCTGAATGAGGATTTCGGGTGGTTTCCAATTTATGGTGTTGCAAAGCAACTTGATAATGAATTCACATACAATGCTCAAAAATCTTTAACTGTAGAATTCGACACTTTTATCACTGAAACTGATGGTTCTACATTCGAATTTGGAGCTTGGGGTATTTCGGGTGAAGAATTTGTTCCGTTATATTTTTATTCTTTCAATTACACTGGAAACTTAGAAATCGTCAATAGTATTGATTTTGATTATGATAATGCTAACTTTACATGGGAAGCTAACAAATGGTATACTTTAAAAACTGAGATTACCCCTTCGGAGATAAAATACTATATCAACGGGGATCTTGTACATACGGGCTCCAACTATTCTAATGTAAGTGCTTTAGGCTTTAATTTTTTACATGATAACTTTGATGGTGCGGCATACATTGACAATATCAAAATCAATAATGTTGATCTAGCAACGTATGAAGCACAGGTTTCAAAATCTTTAAAAATTTATCCTAATCCTGCAAAAGATGTTGTAACAATCGAAACTAAAGAGAAAGTTGAAACTTATACTATCTTCAATATGGCTGGACAAAAAGTTCTTTCTGGAACAACGTCTGGAACAATTAATATTGAATCTTTATCAAAAGGCAACTACATACTAAATGTAAAAACTATCGATAGCAAATCCCACTCAAGCAAGTTGATTAAAAACTAAAATGAATAAAGGCTGTTTCTTTTGAGACAGCCTTTTATGTTTATCAAACAAATTTAAATTAGATCAATCGAATTTGTTTGGGTGCAATTTTTTAATATCATCTACCGTTCCCAATACTTTTTCTTTTAAAGTATCTTGGTAGTTTTGTATTTTCTTAGCAATATTTTCGTCTGCTGCGCCTAAGATTTTTGCGGCCAGAATCCCGGCATTCAGCGCGCCATTTAACGCGACTGTCGCTACAGGAATACCGCCTGGCATTTGCAAAATTGACAATACAGAATCCCAACCATCTATAGAATTGCTGGACAAAATAGGAACGCCGATTACGGGAAGTGTGGTGCAACTCGCGACCATTCCTGGCAAATGTGCCGCGCCACCTGCGCCTGCGATGATGACTTTCAGGCCACGTTCTTTTGCGGTTTTTGCATAATCGAACATTCTTTCTGGTGTTCTGTGCGCCGACACCACGGTCAATTCGTAAGGGATGTCTAGACTTTGTAGGAAGTTTGCGGCTTGCTCCATAATTGGAAGATCGCTTTGGCTTCCCATAATTATTCCTATCATGTTTAATTTTTATTAGAACGTCAAAGATACAGAAATTGCAGAATGCTTACATCAATTGCTCTACGCCAAGTTTTAATTTGTTGGAGATATGTAACAGTGGTAGCACATTTTGTTTTCTGGTAATAAAAAACTGGTAAGAGTCGCCCAAAGTATTCATTTGCATAAGTTCAAAACCGCGTTCCGCTAATGCTTTTTGGACATAAGGAAATAAATCGTCACCATAAGTTTCTTCGGGATATTGGAACGTCCAATCTTCTTCATTCAAAATATGGGCAACTATGTCTTCCAAATCTTCGGGATCGAATTTCCAATCGCTATGCCATGTATTATCGTCATTAAAAAATTCGAATCTCAAAGGAAAATAAGCGTCATCGTAATAAGTATCTTCTTCAAAAAGTTCCGACCAATCTTTCGTCCATTGCTC
The DNA here is from genome assembly GCF_053891095.1 of Soonwooa purpurea. Classification (NCBI taxonomy): domain Bacteria; kingdom Pseudomonadati; phylum Bacteroidota; class Flavobacteriia; order Flavobacteriales; family Weeksellaceae; genus Soonwooa; species Soonwooa purpurea. The sequence continues at coordinate 53,207 of NZ_JBSSMA010000016.1, read as the reverse complement.
ATAAAACTTTTGTGCCTTCTCCTCGACATCTGCTAATTTCCAAAAATTAAGATAATCCAAAGCTTCTAAAAAATCTTTCTTTAAAACCTCAGATGACAACAAAGCTTTTGGATGCTTCTTCAAAATTTCAGAATTTATTTCCACTTCGGTTTTAGTAGCCAGCGCCGCGACAAGTTTCTCTAATTCTGCAATATAAAATTCATCTTTTAAGTCAGGATTGTTAATATTTACTAAAAATTGAGCGTCCAACAAATCACTAATTCTGTAATCAAGCCCTTTTGAATAAAAAATTCTAAAAGCATTAACTTCCTCGGCTTCGTTTTCGCAAACAAAAAATAAATAAAAACTGCATTTTATACTTTTAAAAAAAGATTTTTCTTCGCCTGTTGGAGGAACATAATAATTGAAAATCATCAAATTATATTGTTCATTAACTTCGATATCCCGATTAATATCGACTGGACTGATTCCCGCTTTTTCGTGGAGCACATTTAGTAATTCATAAAAATTCTTGAAGCCGCGTTCTTTCAAAACTTTTTTATCATCATCAGAATCTTCATAAGAACCTGGGAACTCATACCAAGTCATTTCCGATTCTCCTTCCTGCCCATCGACTAAGACTACTACAGGATTTTCTTCATTTTGAAGGTGGTTAAATAAATTCTTAAATGTCTGAAAATCAAAATCAAACTTCATTTTATTTTTTCGTTTAAATGGATTCCACATATTAATATAAAGAACTTTAAATTTAGAATTTTTAACTGATTTTATCTAGCTATCTTACACCTGAAAGTTTTAGAAAAAATTAACATTATCTATAATTCTTTGTAACCTCCCATCTTAAAAACTATAACAAATTAATAATAAAAAAAGATAAAAATATTAGTACGTAGGGGAATTAATCTAGTTGTTGTTAGAAGATATTACCGAATGTTGAAATTCGAAAAACTTTCCGTGGTTTATGTACGGTGTTACTTTTTTGGCTGTTTTTCAGCATTGCCATATCAAAACACCACAATGTTTAGGCTCTATTTTCCAAAGACCAGAATCGAAGGCTTTACATTATGCGAAAGCTGTGCATGCCTATAATTATTCGGATTTATCTTTATTTAATCGCAATTAAAGATTACATCAAATTTTCCAAATATTCTTTTAAAACCAAAGGATGACCATGTTTTTCATCTTTGGCAGCGTAAACTAATGTTACAATTTCTTGTTGTTGTAAACGTTTTAGAAAATCTGGACCAAAATTATTGTCTTGAAGTTCTTTTAAATATTTTTCAGAAAACGCTTCCCAATGAGAAACATCGTGATGAAACCACAAACGCAATTCTGTAGAAGGTGCCAAATCTTTGTTCCATTCATCAATATAGGCACGTTCTTTAGACATTCCTCTTGGCCACAATCTGTCCACCAAAACTCGATAACCATCTTGCGGTGAAGCATCTTCGTAAACTCTTTTGAGAAGAATTTTCATGATTGTTTAATATTTATTCTTTTTTGTAAACAGCTTTTCCATCAATGTATAAAGTAGATTCCGAAGAATTATATACATATTTTCCAGTTGTAAAATTTCCGTCTTGAATTTTATTCAAAATTACATTCGGTTTATCAGATAAAAACAATTCAGCTTTGGATTGATCATCATTAAAAACCAAAAATACACTGATAACAGCTTCATCTTTTTGAAAATCAATAGGATTCAGTCTTGTTCCTTCGTTAAAAACCTGAACACAATTTTGTTTCAACTCGCTCCAAGTTTGTCCTGCAGAAGCTTTGCAACCGTGACTATCTTTATCGTTTCCTATCATTTTTGGTGTACTACAAGCAGCTAAGCTTCCTAAAGCCAACATCAATACAAGATTTTTCATAACTCGTTTATTTTTTTTAAGTATTCAAAAATAATACTAATTAATCACCAACCTATAACAATTGAACTATCAAAAAATAAAATTTACTTCCAAAATTCGTCCTGATAATCATCTTTTTCCTGAGAATGAATTTCTTGTAAAGCTTTTCCAATTTCTGAAAGTTGATTTTCATTGAGGTTTTTCTCCAAATGCGGAAACCATTCTCGTTCTTCGAAACGGATATGCTTTTCTAAAACCTCAGCGAGATTTTCAAAATGGGAAACTTCATTTTCGTTGACAATTTTCTGAACCAAATTTTTAATTTCCAAATGTTCGTGGGCAATACGCTCCGACCTTTCGTCTTTTAAATAAGGAAAAAGGATTTCTTCTTCCTCACGGAAATGTTCTTTTAAATTGTTATTCCAAAAATAGTCGATATATTTTTTTATACGTTCTGCATCAATATTTTTCTTTAAGCCTTGTCGGATTTTCCATGAACAAAGCAATCCAAAATGATGGTCGCGAGACAGCTCAACGATGTTTTCGTTTCTTTTCATTTTTTTTAAATTTTATAGAATTAAAAACCCCATCATTTCCTAAAAAACGATGGGGTAACAAATTAAATTTAAATTATCTTTTTTCTTTATTTGACCAACCGAATTTTAATCCGATGATGAAAATTACGAGTAATAATTCACCCAAGGCCAGTAAAATATCTCCTGGAACACGCATCCATCTTAGGAAATGCATGATTTCGGTTTGCATAAATTCTGCGGAACGTGCGTACCAATATCCTTCTTGAATAGAAGCTACCGCCTGCATAATTCCGATTGGGAGAATACTAATGGTAGTCATCACAAACAATCCGATATTTGTCAGCCAAAATGCCCATCCAATTAATTTATCATTCCATTCTCTATCTGGGTACAACCCTCTCAAGATGAAAAGCATTAAACCAATTCCTAGAATTCCGTACACTCCAAATAATGCGGCGTGACCGTGAACTGCGGTGGTATTTAAGCCTTGAATATAATACAATGCAATGGGTGGGTTAATGGCAAATCCGAAGATTCCTGCCCCTAAGAAGTTCCAAAAACACATCGCGATGAAACAATAGATTGGCCATTTATAAGCTTTAATCCATTTTGTAGATTTTGAAATTTGATAGTTATGATAAGCTTCGTAACCAATTAATACCAAAGGAACAATTTCTAATGCACTGAAAGTAGCTCCCAAAGCTAAAACCGCTGTTGGTGTAGCACTGAAATACAAATGGTGGAACGTTCCCAAAATACCTCCTGCAAGGAAAATAATGGTGGAGAATAATACCGAAACTGTTGCCGATTTAATTCTTAATAAACCTAATCTTGTGAATAAGAATGCTGCTACAACGGTCGCAAAAACCTCGAAGAAACCTTCTACCCAAAGGTGAACCACCCACCATCTCCAATATTCTGCAATGGCTAAGTGCGTTTGTCTTCCGTACATTAATCCAGATGCGTAGAATACTGCAATAGCAACAGAAGCAATTACGAATAAGGTAAGCATGTGGCGGTTTTCATCTTTGCGTTTTAACGCTGGCATCAAAGCTCTCAGCATTAAAATTAACCAAAGAACTAAACCAACCAGCAATAAAATTTGCCAAACTCTACCCAGTTCAATATACTCATATCCTGCATGTCCCCAAAGGAAATTATCTACATATCCTAATTTTTGCATCACACCAAACCATTGTCCCGTTAATGATCCAAAAACAACAATTAACAACGCTCCGAATAGAATATTGACACCTAATTTTTGATATTTTGGTTCATAACCAGAAACTGCAGGTGCAATGTACAATCCTGTTGCCAGCCAAGAAGTTGCAATCCAGAAAATAGCCAACTGAACGTGCCAGCTTCGGGAAACCTGTTGCGGCAAAATTTCATCCAAAGGAAGTCCATAAAATGCGCTTCCTTCCACACCATAATGCGCTGTTACAACGCCCGCCAACATTTGAACAAGAATCAATAAAGCAACTACCCAAATATATTTTAAAGTAGCACGCATGGAAGGCGTAGGCTTCATATTTCTCATTGGATCTTCCAAAGGAAGTACTTCAGATATTTCTTCTTCTCTGTTTTTAGCATGATAGAAAACCAAAGCGCCAACACCCACTAACAGCATTAAAACACTGAAACCAGACCATAAATGCAATGAACTAGAAGGAATATTCCCTACCGTTGGATCGTGTGGCCAGTTGTTGGTGTAGGACACATCATCGTTAGGACGATTGGTGATACACACCCAAGTGGTCCAAGAGAAGAAGGCGTTCATTTTGTCCATTCTTTCCTTGTCTTTCACGGTATTTTTCGGAATCGCATAATTATCACGAAGTTCAGCCATAGAAGCATCATCCATGAAAAGTTTGGTATAATAATCTGCTAATTTTGCTTGAACTTTAGCACGTTCTGGTGAGAACGTAATGGTATTCGTAGTTTCGTCTAAAGTATTGGTACGAAGCTCTTTTTTAAGTAAGTGTTGATACTTCACTTGCTCCTCATCGGGAAGGTCTTTGTAAACTTTTCCGTCTTTAAGAGCCAATTCATCAAGAAGAAGCAAGGATTCGCGGTGAAGATAATCGGCGTTCCAGTCGGGAGCGATATAAGCCCCGTGTCCCCAGATACTACCAACAGTTTGTCCACCAATAGATTGCCAGACATTTTGACCATCTTTAACATCTTGTCCAGTGTAGAGTAATGTCCCGTCTGTGGTAACCACTTTTTCTGGTACTGGCGGCACTTTTCGGTAAATATCGACGCCATAGAAGATAAGCACGGCAAAGGAAGCAATAATGACAAATGCTAACCAGCCCCATAGTTTTTTAGGTGTCATAGTTTTTATTTTTTAGTTAGCTACTGAAAACTGTTTTTCAAGTTCTATAGATTTTGGAAAAAGAATATTATTTTCTAAATGAATATGCGTATGCAAGTCGTTTTCAAAATCTTGAAGCATAGCAAAAGTGACACGATAAGTATTACAAGCATCTGCTGGAGGTGTATAGCCATCCGTTAATGTTGCAATTTTTTCTAATCTTTCTCCTTCTACTGTGTGCTCGTGCTTCATCATTTCTACAGGATTTTCTACCGTTCCGAAATGAGGTTGTTCAATAGCTTGACCAGAAATTTTTGCATTCACCATTTTTCTAATGAAAGGGAACAAAATCATTTCTTCTTTCTTTAAATGCGCTGCTAAATCTTGTGCAGAAGCATTGAAAAGATTGGTTATTTCGAACAATTCTGGGTGTCTTCCACCGTGTACTTTACAAAGTTTGTCTAAAAACTGTTGAATAATGGGTGTTTTTTCCTCTACATAACGGTGGTGTGTTTTTTCCACATAATCCGCTAATAAATCCAAAGGCCAAGATTTAAAATCGATGCCAGAAGCGCCTGCTTTTGGAAGGCTTTCCAATTCAGCATAAATTTTATTTTGGTCTAAATCTTTTTTCTCACAAGCTTCTTCGATGGTTCTGCCACCTTTGCAACAAAAATCGATACCATACTTTTTAAAAACAGCTGCTGTTCTAAAATCTTCAGCAACCATATCCCCTATTAAATCTGTTTTTGTGTTCATAATAAAATACTTTTTTATCCTTTATTGTTGTAAAATTTTTTAAGCGAAAAAAGCTGCTCTAGATCTTAAAAAATAAACATAGTTGGAGTATGTTAACCTAAAAAACCAAGTTCTAGAACAGCTAAGTTAATTATTTTTTTTGTGATAGAATATATTTCACCATCAATTTTGCGTTTTCTGGACTTAATCCTGCGTGAGGAGTCATTGGGATTTCCCCCCAATTTCCTTTTCCTCCTTCAATAATTTTATTGGCTAACATATCGATGTCGGCTTCAGTATATTTAGCTGCGACATCATGGTAAGAAGGACCTACTAATTTGGAATCTATCTTATGACAAGACATACAATCTGTTCCTTCCACCAATTGTTTTCCTTCTTCTTCTGGTGACATTGCTACAGCAGCTTCTGCTTTTTCAGTTGGTTCTTCTAACATAACGTTAGATTCTTGTTGGGGTGCTTCTGCAACAGTCGCTTCTTTTTTTGAACAAGACACAATAACTAAAGATGCTAACATTCCTGTTAAGATTAATTTTTTCATGACGTTTTTGTTATTATATGTTACTATTTAATTTTAATTATTCAATTCTTTTTTAATGGCATTTACTGTATTATCGATATCGATATTAAGACCTTCTTTTTGATGAACCAAAAGTCCATCTTTTGAGTAAACGCTGATGATATTGGAGTGCGAAAAATCTAATGGTGAAATTTGTTTGTATTTCATCGCCAACACGTTGGCAAGTTCGCGGGTATTGGCTTCGCTGCTTCGTAAGAAAAGCCATTGTTTTCCGTCTAGCTTATAAGTTTTCAAAAACTCTTGCATTTTTTCTGGTGTATCATGTTCCGGATCAATAGAAATAAAAACATAGCGCAAATCATCTGGATTTTTGTGAGCTACCTTGGCTTCAATTTGTTTCATGTCTAAGGTTAATTTCGGACATGCCGTTTTGCAAGAGGTGTAAACCATGACCATTGTAAGAACTTTACCCTTCAAATCTTCCAGTTGAATTTTTGTTCCGTCAGGTTGCTCCCATTTTGAACTTAAATTGAAAATAGAATTGGGATCTAAGTTTTCAGTTTTTTGCTTGCTGCAGCTTCCCAAAATAAGGACTGAAATACAAGCTATTGCGATGGTTTTAAATATATTTTTCATGATTTCTTACTTTTCAATATTATCTTTTGCACAACGGAATCCGAGGTTGTTAACCGTATAATTGGCTTGCATACTTCCTCGCATTGCAAAGCGAACAAAGGCTGCATAATTCCTAAGATCTGAAGAGGTTACCGACGCACCTGCACAAAACAAAGTTTCGTTGGCGGCATTGTCTTTTCGGGATTCTCCTGTAATCATCACCGAGCTGAAATCTTCTGTCCATTCCCAAATGGTTCCATACATATCGTAAATTCCCCAAGCGTTTGGTGCATGCTGTTTTACAGGTTTTTTATACCACAATTTTTGTTGATAGAGATTCAAAATCTTCACTGTAAAATCAGGATCTTCGGTTGCATCTTTTAGATTTTCGCTGGCTCTGGCTGCATATTCCCATTCATCTACTGTTGGTAATCGTTTTCCGACACTTTCGGCGTAAGCTTTTGCGGCGTACCAAGAAACATTGGTAACTGGTGCATCGGGACTTACATCGTCTGGCAACTCATAATCCCCTTTCCAATGATGGAGATATGTGCTGTCTGCATAGAGTTTAATAATTTTACTTTTGACCCATTGAGGATTCGCTTTTAAAAATTCTAAGTATTCATTGTTAGTTATGGCTGTTTCGTCCAGATAAAAGGATTTCACGTAGGTTAGGCTATCGTTTTCTTTTCCAACAAATGCTTTGTAGTAACCGCCGTCAATTTTTTGCATTTTTTTATGGCTGGAAATGAATGCCAACTTAGGCTGCTCTTGCTTTTGTTGTGAAGATTTAGACGACTCTCCGCAAGAAAACAATAACAAAACAAATACTATGTAAATCCAATTTTTCATTTTAAAAGTGAACCACTCAATGGTTATCAAAAGTTTAAAAAACTATTACTATGGAACTATTTATTTGATTTAAAAACCTTATGGTTGTCTGGCCCAGTAATTTTAATTTTACCCAAAGCGCCTTTGTTGAAAGCTCTGAAAATAGCGTGGTCAACAATCACATATTCACCAGGAACAGTTGCTTTAAACTCTGCAATGGCAGCGCCTCCAGGAGGAATTACAGTAGTTTGCACGTTTTCATTAATTAAGCTTCCACCTTCAACATATACTCTATCGAAAATTTCCCCGATTAAATGGAAAGAAGACGTCATGTTTGGACCACCGTTTCCTACAAAGAATCTTACTGTTTCGCCTACTTTGGCTTCCAATTCTCCTTTACCTAGCAAAGCACCTGTATGTCCGTTGAACACTACATAATCTGGATGTTCTGCAATGGCTTTATCCATATCAAATTCTTGCAATCCTTTGTCTCCAAATTTTCCTTTGGTATAGAAATCACCTTGCATAATGTAGAATTCTTTATCCACTTTTGGAAGACCTCCTTCAGGTTCAATTAAAATCAAACCATACATTCCGTTGGCGATGTGCATTCCAACGGGTGCAGTGGCACAATGGTACACATACAATCCAGGATTTAAAGCTTTAAAATTAAACACCGCTTCTTTTCCGGGTGCCACGAAAGTAGCTTCTGCACCACCTCCAGGACCATTTACCGCATGAAGGTCGATATTATGAGGGAAAACTGAGTTTTCATTATTTTTAAGGTGAAATTCAATTTCGTCACCTACTCTTGCACGGATAAAACTTCCTGGAACCGAACCACCGAATGTCCAGAAATTGTATTGCGTTCCGTCCGCTAACTCTCCTGTTTTCTCAATAGTTTCAAGACGAACGATGAGTTTTTTGGCAGCACGATCTCCGATGGGAGCAGGAACGTTGGGAGCTTCTGTTAATTTTGCTTCTTCTGCTTCTCCTGCAACTGCGATATTTTCTGTATCGGCAGATTTCGAAGATGGGCCTGATGTATTCTCTTTACATGCATTAATCGAAAGTCCTGCAAGTAAAATGGCTAAGGGGAAAATGTACTTTTTCATGATGGTTTACATTTAATAGTGAACGGTTGTAATTTTTATTTTATTTATTTGAATTAAGCTTAATAAAGGATAACTGAACTTTAATTTATTTAATTAAATACTATAATATATTTTTATCTTTTTTAATGTAAAAAATAGATTTCTCTCTATCTTCTTAAAAATATTTTCTGAGCTTCTAATTGGCTAACAAAATCTCCAATTTTCATTTCATTCAGCATATTTTGCAAATTATTTCTGATATGCCTAAACTCATTATGAACTGGACAAGGATGCGATTCTGAACATTCTTTCAATCCTAAGGCGCAACCTGTAAAAATTTTGTCACCATCCATTTCTTTTACAATTTCTGCTAAAGAACGGTTAAGACTAATACTATCTAAATAAAAACCGCCTGTTGGTCCTTTTGCAGATTGTACGAAACCTTTTCTGCTGAGATCCTGCAATATTTTTGCGATAAAATATTCAGGAGAATCTATTCCGCTTGCAATATCCTTAATACCAATTCTTCCGCCATCTTTCGTCTGCTGAGTGATGTAGATTAAGGCTCTCAAAGCGTATTCACAAGTTTTGGAAAACATATTCTTTCTTTTTTCTATGACAAAGTTAAATCTAATTCTCCAATAAAAGATAAAAAACTCTTTTATTTGGATATGACTTTAATCAGCTTTATTTTTTGCGGGAATAATATACTTCACTCCCAATTGGATATTGGCCAAATTAGCTTCCATATTGAAACGATTTTTACTAGCATCGCTCTCTTTATAATTCGTATTGAAATATCCAATTTCACCGATACTTGCCGCAATTTTCCAACGTGGACTCAAAAAATAATCAATTCCGGGTTTTATACTTACACCAAAACTAGAATACGAATTTTTGCTTTGTGCATCACCTACTCCATTGTTAGAAATTGTTGTGTGTTTTACATTTCCAAATTCTAAAGGAAAATCTAATTGACAAAACAAACTGAATTTAGAATCCAGAACCCAAAATTTTCTAAGAGAAGGTGTCACAACGAAAGCCGAAGTTTTATTTTCTAAACTAAAAACATCCAAGTTTGCATTCTGAGATTGCGATTTGTCGATGTCTTGCTTATAACCTGCACTCAGCACAACTGCCCAATTGGGCGCAAAAAAATATCCATAAGTCGGCAAAAACTTGTAGGATTCCATACTGCTGTTTTTAGAATGATCTTTGGTGTTTGAATAGCCTATTTGTCCAGAAATAAACTGAGTCCCTTGCGGAACTTGGGCACTTGTCATTCCGAAACACAAAAAACCTGATAAGAGAATGATACGTTTCATGATTTTGAATTTTTAATGATTAAATTTTAAAAACATGTAAATCTAAATAATAAAAGACTAAAAGGTATTTTATTTTAATATGATAAATTTCAGCCTGTATAAAATGTGCTATTAAAATTTCAATATTTTGAATAAAACATCTTAAAGCAATAATGTAAAAAATTAATAATCAAGGCTTTATATTTAATATTCAACAAATAACAATTCTATATTTAATAATGTAAGATAAAAGTCATATTGAAATTATTGAGAATTGAGGCTACATTTGGGTTATGAAACTTTGGTTTTCCATACTATATTCTAGCTTGATTTTGCTTTGCAGCAGCCAATCTGCATTGCTAGAGTTAGATTATGCCATTAACCAAGATTTCTACGAATTGCATTGTGAGAACAAAGACCAACCAGAGCTCGATTGTCATGGAAAATGTCAAATATCACAAACCGAAAATCCCAATATTGCCAATTCGCAACTTCTGAAAATCTGTTTCGATTACAGTTTTATTAGTCCAAAAATCATCAATTTTGAAGAAAAAGTTTCTTTCACTTTACAAAATCGTGATGTAAATATTTTCCAAAACCAAATTTATATTTCTCCATCTTTTGAAATCGCGGAAGAACCGCCAACTGTATAGACTTTTTCTAAGATTTATTAAGCTTGGTTTCATATATCAAGTTCCGTTTAATTATTAATAAATTAATCATGTCTCATACAATTATAAAAGCTTTTCCGAAGATTAGCCTAGGTCTTTTTTGCAGTATTGCTAGCCTTAATTTTCTTCATGCACAACAAAATGACAGCCTTCAAATACAAAATATTGAAGTCGTAAAACTCACAAAATTCACATCAAAAAACCATCAAAATTCTAAACAAATCAAGGTAAGTTCCAACCAACTTTTGGATCACGATGCGGGAAATTTCCTTAAAACGCTTCCAGAGTTTTCGGGAGTTAAAAAAGCCGGAAACTTCGGCACAGATCCCGTTTTGCGTGGTTTCAAATACGAGCAACTCAATATCGTAACAGATGGCTCCACCTACGCGATCAACGCTTGTCCGAACCGCATGGATCCTTCTATTTCTCAGATTAATATGAATACCGTAAAAGAAGCGAACATTTACAAAGGTCCTTATCAATTTCGTTTTGGTCCTGCGGTGGGCGGCACGATTAATTTTATATCAGAAAAGCCAAAATTCACCGACAGTTTAAAATTTAGAAACCGTTTTTCTAGCAGTTACGACAGCAATGGCAGCATTTTTAAAAATGAATGGTTAAGTCAATTAACTTCAAAGAAATTCAATCTTGATATTTTCGCCAGTTACAACGATGGCGACAGATACAAAGATGGCAACGGCGACGAAGTTCGAGCAGCCTTCAAACGCTATTCTGTGGGGACGAAAGCACAATATCAATGGAATGAAAATAATGTAAGTAGCTTGAATGTAACAACCAATCAAGGAAGAAATGTAGAATTTGCGGCTTTAAAAATGGATCTTATTTATGACAAAACTTGGATGGCGCAATTGCAACACAAAACAAATTTTAGAAATTCAGTTTTAAAGGAAATTTCTTACGCTGCCTACCTCACAAATGTTGACCATTCCATGGGATCGCCCAACCGAAATATGGTGAGCAATGTTTCTTCTAAAACTTATGGCGGACGTATAGAAAGCTTTTGGAAAAAATTGACTTGGCAACTTTTTTCTGGTCTTGATGTTAAACATGAAGAGGCAAAAAGTCTTTCTATGACCTCGAAAATGCCAATGATGCCACGCGATGGAAGCAGTTGGCAAGATTCTCATATCAATCAATTAGGTTGGTTTAATGAGTTTACTAAAAGCTTTGGAAATAGCAAACTGACCGCTTCTTACAGAATGGATTACAATACTGCAAACGCCGAAGATTTGTCCAAATTATTTGAAAGACTGTACGGAAAAGCCGATAGCGAGCAGATTAATCATAGTTTTAGTTTAGGTTTTCAAAAGCAATTGGCCTCGCATTCGGATTTTGCCATTTGGGTGGGACGTGGACAACGCAGTGGAAGTTTAACAGAGCGTTTTATCAATCGTTTTGCGGTGGGAAACGACAGTTATGAAGTGGTAGGAAATCCGCATATAAAACCCGAAACTAATAATCAGGCGGACATTATTTATACGTTTCATACCGATAATTTTCATTTTCAAGCGGACGTTTTTTATGCTTTGATGCAAAATTATATTGGCGGCGTTCTTAGAAGGGACTTGATAACTGGATCTATGCAAAATCCGACCGTGCGACAAATTCAGAATATTAAAAAAGCCATGAAAGCAGGTTTTGAATCGAGAGCACATTGGCAATTTTTACCTAATTATAAAACCGATTTGGCAGTAGCTTACACCTATGCAGAAGATTTGGAAAAGAAAACGCCATTGGCAGAAATTGCTCCAATTAATGTAAAATGGAATCTGGAAGCGCAATATTCGAAACTTATTTTAGGATTAAATTATCGATTTTCTGGAAAACAAAATCGCATTCATCCAGAGTTTGGAGAACTGAAAACCAAAGATTTTTCGGTGTTTGATGTGTATTCGAATTTTAAATTAAATTCAAACATTCAATTCCAATTTGAAGTTAGCAATTTGTTTAATCACGCTTATGCGGAACATCTTTCAAGAACTTTGAGCGACAATACGCAACAACGGATTTTAGAACGCGGCCGAAGTTTTAATTTGGGTGTTTTCCTCAACTTTTAAGCTTACAAATAAAAAACGAGTTCAAACATTTTTTGAACTCGTTTTTATTATTTAGAATTTTATCTAAGCTTTTACCCTAATCATTGTTTTAATCTGAATCAGTTTTTCCAACAATTCTTCACGAGAATTCGCCAAAACATTGATATGTCCCATTTTTCGTCCAGGTTTTGTTTCCGTTTTTCCATAAAGGTGAACATAAGTTTTGGGCATTTTGAGAACATTTTCCAAGCCTTCATAGATGACTTTTCCTGAAAAATTGTCTGCACCGACAAGGTTTAACATGCCCGAAAAACCAAACGTGTCTGTATCTGCCAAAGGCGCATTGGTCACCACGCGGTACATCTGCTCAAACTGAGAATTGGCATTTCCTTCTTGACTTTGATGTCCCGAATTATGAAGTCTTGGCGCAGTTTCGTTAACCCAAACTTTGCCTTCCGTGTCCAAAAACAACTCGATGGCGAAAAGTCCTGGCGAATCGACAACTGCTAAGAATTTTTCAGTAATCGCTTCTATCTGCCTTGCTACATCGTCGCTAATGTTGGTTGGACAAATATTAAAATCCAGCAAATTCAATTTTGGATCGGCAACCATTTCTGTTACGGGAAAAGTTTTGGTTTCACCATTCTCATTTTTAGCCACAATTACTGATAATTCTTTATCAATATCGACCAATTTTTCTAAAACAGAATCTTCCACCCAAAGCTTTGCCAAATCGTTAGCATCTTTGATCAGCTGAACCCCTTTGCCATCATAGCCTCCTGTGTTAAGCTTTTGCACGAAAGGAAAAGGCATTTTTATTTCATCGGACGTGCCATCCATAATTTCGAAATCTGGCGATGGAATGTCATGTATTTTGTAAAATTCTTTTTGAAGAATTTTCTGCTGAATGGTTTTAATAATTTGAGAATTAGGAACCACTTTTACACCTTGTTTTTCCAATTCTTCCAGAGCAAGCGCATTAACATGTTCTATCTCTATGGTGACAACATCTTTATCTTTTCCGAAATCCAAAACCGATTGATAGTCATTAAAACTAGCTTTCGTGAAATAAGAAATATTGTGGCAAGGCGCATCAGCAGAGGGATCTATAGTATAAAATTCGTCATCATATTTCAAAGCATTCTGTATAAACATACGTCCCAGTTGTCCGCCTCCAAGAATTCCGATTTTCATTTTACTTTTTACTTTTTATTTGATTTAAAAGAATTCTTAAGCTTTTTTGACAAATTCTGACTTCAGAGCCATGGATCCGAAACCATCAATTTTGCAATCGATATTATGATCGCTATCTGGATTAAGACGGATATTTTTCACTTTAGTTCCTGCTTTCACAGGTTTTGGAGCACCTTTTACGGGAAGATCTTTTACAACAACGACAGAGTCTCCATTTTGTAATTCGTTTCCATTGGCATCGAGAATTTTGCTTTCAATATCAATTTCTGCGGGATCCCATTCGTGGAAACATTGTGAACAAGTCATAAGATTTCCGTTTTCATAAGTGTACTCCGACTGACATTTTGGGCAAATATGTGTATCGCTCATTTTTTAGAATTTTAAAATTTGTAGCCCAAATATACCGAAGAAAAACAAGAACCTAAAGTTTCCCTGAGAAAAATCCCGATTATCTTGTAAAAGCAAAGCATTAGAATTATATTTGTGGCATGACGGAAATCATCATTTTATTCTTAGGCGCGGTCGCAGCAGGACTTTTGGGATCGTTAACAGGATTAGGCGGCGGCGTCATTATTATCCCGCTTTTAACATTAGGTTTCGGCGTACCTATGCATTATGCGATTGGCGCTTCTTTGATATCAGTCATCGGAACATCTTCTGGTGCAGCAGTAGCTTTTGTAAAAGAAGGTTTTACAAATATGCGGATTGGGATGTTCTTAGAAATTGCCACAACCGCGGGCGCTATTTTGGGAGCTTTGGTATCAGGAATGTTAAATCCCAATACCATAGGAATCATCTTCGCAAGTATTTTGATTTTAACAGTTATTCTAAATCTTAAAGGAAAGCCCGATCATCAGGAACCACTTATCGAAGGCAGTCTAGAACACAAACTAAAACTTTATGGCACTTTTCCTGATAAAGGCGTTATCAAAAAATATTCGGCGCGACATACAATTCCAGGATTTTTTATGATGATGTTCGCAGGTGCTATGTCTGGACTTTTAGGAATTGGCTCTGGCGCGTTGAAGGTTTTAGCCATGGATAATATGATGAGATTGCCCTTCAAAGTTTCTACCACGACGAGTAATTTTATGATTGGGGTAACGGCTGTAGCTGGTGCTTTAATATTTTTTCAACGTGGCGAAATTATTCCTGTAATTGTAGCGCCTGTTCTTATTGGCGTTGTTGTAGGAAGTTTTATTGGTTCTAAAACTTTGATGGTTTCTAAAACTAAAAAACTGAAAACTTTTTTCGCGATTGTCATTACAATTTTGTCAATATATATGATGTATAACGGTGTAACTAATAATTTTAAATGAAAAAAGAATTTACAGACATCGACCTTAATCGTTCTGTTGGCAATCTGCTCCGTCTTGGGGTAATTTTGTCAGTTATAACTTCATTAATTGGTTTTATAAAATTGTATCTGGAAGGCTTCAAAATGCCAGAAAATTATAAAGATCTTAGCACGCCAACAGATCATGTATGGCAAACTTTCTGGACATCTTTAACCAATTTTGAAGGGATTGGCATTATCCAACTCGGAATATTAATTTTAATTCTTACACCGTTGATGCGAATTATTTTTGCGCTAATCGGTTACTTGAAAGAGAAAGATTATACTTACGTTATTATTTCGGCAATCGTTCTCTGCATCATGATTATTAGTTTTGTAAGTGGATACTCCCATTAAAAACTTGGATTAAAACTGCATCACATCTTTTACAACGCCACCTTTTTGGGTAAATTGTAATAAATCTTGATTGATGAAATTTTCAATTTTGTCTTGTTGCAAATCGTTCGGGAATAACAAATGGACATTTGCCCCTGCATCTAGGGTAAAAAATAACGGCAAACCAGTAATTCTACGGAAGTCCCAAATTCTATTAATGACTTCTAAAGTCCCCGTTTTCATCAAAATGAAAGCAGGATCGCTCATCATCATCATCGCGTGAAGCGTTAAAGCCTCGTGCTCTGTTAATTTTATGAACGCTTTCAAATCCCCAGTTGCTAGAATACTTTTCAGTTTTTCAAAATTTTCGTGCGCTTCTTGGAAACGTCTTTCTGCATAAGGATTGGTAGTCATCAAACCATGTCCAACCGTTGAGGATACGCTTTTTTCACCTTCATGAATCAACAATACCCAATCATTAAAATTTTTGAATATTGGATGGATTTCTTCATTGGGATATGCCACTGCAAATAGATCAGAACTCGTCGCAAGTTCCTGCGTTTTTCCCCAAACAACTAGTCCGTTATACAAGCTACGACAAGCACTTCCGCTTCCTAATCTTGCTAAAAAAGACGCTTTCTGGATTTTGAATTCTAATGAATAAGCTTCTGGATTAAACACTTCATCCAAAGTTATCAAGCATTTTGCAATCGCACCAAAACCTGATGCAGAACTTGCAATTCCCGAGCTGTGTGGAAATGTATTTTCGGTTTTAATAGTGTATTTTCCTTGAAGAATCCACGGAAGATAAACTTCAATACTTTTAAAATATTTTTCGATTTTTTCAGCGAATTTTTTCTCTTCGTTTCCTGATAAAAAAGTCTGAACAGAAAAAGCTTCGCCAGCCACAAACTCCATTGAGGTATTGGTTTTGCAATGATTCAAAGTATAACTAATGCTGGGATTAGCTGGAATTTGATTTTCATATTTCCCCCAATATTTAATAATCGCAATATTCGAAGGACAAGATTCTGTCACGTTTTGGTTAGTAATTTTAAAATCTTTATTTCCTAAAAATTGGCTTTCCACTTTTTCTATTTTATTTTAATTATTGATTTTTCTTATCGTTGTATTGTGGCTCCGACTTCGTAAAGTCAAACTAAAATTAGTTATACATTTTTTCGATAAGCTTGCTGTATTTTTCCAAAACGACTTTTCGTCTTACTTTAAGAGTAGGAGTCATCTCTCCCAAATCCATTTGAAAATCTCGCGGTAATAATGTTATTTTTTTGATTTTTTCGTAATCCGCCAAATCCTTTTGAAGCTCATTAATTTTTGAATTATAAAATTCAATAATTTGGGGATTTTCAATTAGTTCTTCGTGAGACGAGCATGTAATATTTTGCTGTTTTGCCATGTCATCCAAAGTCTCAAAATTCGGAACAATAATCGCGGTTACATACGAGCGTCCTTCCGCAACAAGAACTGCTTGCTGTACAAAAGCATCGTTGGTCAAAAGGTTTTCGATAGCTTGTGGCGAGATGTATTTTCCGTTGGATGTCTTCATCAAATCTTTGATGCGGTCTGTAATTGTTAAATTTCCATCTTTGTCAATCGTTCCGCAATCGCCCGTGCGGAACCAGCCATCTTCTGTGAAAACCGCTGCTGTCTCTTCGGGACGGTTGTAATAACCTTTCATAATACCATTGCCTTTTGCAAGAATTTCTTCGTTGTCCCCAATTTTAAGTTGAACACCAGGCAAAGCACGTCCAGTTGTTCCATAAACAAAGTTGGTTAATGGATAAAGCGCCAAAGTTGCCGTAGTCTCTGTCAAACCGTAGCCAATGGTTAAATGAATGCCCAACGCGTCAAAAAACTTCGCAATCTCAGGCGATATCGAAGCGCCACCACATGGCATAAACCAAAGTTTCCCACCTAGTTGGTTTTTAATTTTTTTGAAAACTAAGCTGTTGGCAACATTATATTTTACAGACAATCCCAATGGAATTGACTTTTCTAATCGTTTTAATTCGTGATATTCTGCCCCAATAGCCAATGCCCAATTGAAAATCTTCTGTTTGGCTGGTGAAGAATTTTTGATGGTTTCCTGAATTTTAATGTAAATTTTCTGATAAAATCTAGGAACAGAACACATCATCGTTGGTTTTACAATCGGAAGTTCTTCTGCAATCGTTTTGGTATTTGTCAAAAACGAAACTTTAGCACCACCATACAAGGATAGCAATGTCCAGCTTCTTTCAAAAACGTGTGTTAATGGCAAAAATGCAAACGAATGTTCGTCCTCGAAATTTTTAAATTTAAAAAATTCAAAATGGGCATCAAAAGCTTTCACAAAATTAGAATGCATCAACACAACTCCTTTCGGAACGCCAGTTGTCCCCGATGTGTAGATAATGGTTGCGATATCGTCTTCTGCCATATCTTCGATTTCCAATTGCTCGCTGGCTTTTAATATAAACTTCTGAAGATGAAAACTCTGGTCATGGATAAGACGTTCGTAGGTTTTGGTAACAATGATTTTTTCCAAATTTGGACATTCTTCCAACATCGCAATAGCATTGTCATATTGCTCTTTGTTGCCCGTTAAAATCATTTTGGCACCACTATCCTGAACCACGTATTTTGCCTGATCCTTCGTATTGGTCGCATAGATTGGCACCGTAATCGCACCTATAGCGAGAATTGCCAAATCCATCGTAATCCACTCTGCTGAGTTGTCGGAATAGATTGCGACGCGATCTCCTTTCTGGATGCCAGCCTCCTTCAAAGCATTTGCGGTTTTGAAAACCACCGTTTTGAATTTCCGCCATGTAATATGCGACCAACCGGCGCCACTTTTGAAGCCAATCGCTTGTTTTAAAGGATAGTTTTGTGCATTCGTTATTAGGAAATTCGCAATATTCATCGTTGATCTTGTATATAATTTTTCAAATGGAAATCGAGGCTTTCCATGACTGGAATGAATTGATAGTCCAATTGTTTTTTAATTTTTTTGTTGCTGATTTTGGATTCGGAAGTTATGGCTTCTATGTTGACTTTATTGGCCATTTTAAGGCTTGGTATAAGCCATCCTAAAAGAAAATTAAGCGCTTTTCCAATATTTAAAATCGATTTAGAAATAATGCTAACGGACGATTTTCCAACGGTGTGCCGTACTTTATTTGCAACAATTTCGTTTTTAACATTTTCTGAAACCAAAGCAAATCTCTCACTAAAAACATTAGAATCCATCAGACAAATGGCAATATTAGCAACATCGCGAACATCGATATAAGCCGACGAACCTTCTGTAGAAAAATTTGATTTCGCCAATTGTCCAAACATCTCACCACTACTCGATTTCCAGTTTCCAGAACCTATGATAATTCCTGGATTGACAATCACCACATTAAGGCCTTCTGCCGCGGCACGCCAAATTTCCATTTCAGAAAAATGCTTGGACTTGGCATAAGAAGAATGCTCGAACTTAGAGTTATAATCGCAAGTTTCGTCCTGAAAACCATCTTCATTAAAACCATCCAAAACTGCGATGGAACTCACAAAACAAAACTTCTCAACCGAAGAATCTTGAGTGGCATACAAAAGATTTTTGGTGCCTTCGATATTGGTTTTGTACATTTTGTCGCGATCTTTCGGATGAAAGCTGACTTTTGCAGCACAATGATAAACTTCGGAAACTTGTTGTAGACTTTGCTCTAAAGAAAAAACATCATTAAAATCGGTATCAATCCATTCAATTTGATTAAAATAAAATTCGGGCTGCTCTGTGTAAAACTTGAAAGAGTTTAACACGTCTTTTGTATCGCTATTAGGACGTTTTGTAGCTCGTACTTTTCTACCTTGTTTCAGAAGTTCCAAAACAATAACGCGCCCCAAAATGCCTGTTGCTCCCGTTACTAAAATAAATTGATCTTGTGGATGTGCCTCCAATCTGTTGTTATTAATTAATCAAATCCCG
The DNA here is from genome assembly GCF_053891095.1 of Soonwooa purpurea. Classification (NCBI taxonomy): domain Bacteria; kingdom Pseudomonadati; phylum Bacteroidota; class Flavobacteriia; order Flavobacteriales; family Weeksellaceae; genus Soonwooa; species Soonwooa purpurea. The sequence continues at coordinate 33,811 of NZ_JBSSMA010000016.1, read as the reverse complement.
ACAAAGATACGCATTGAAAACCTAAATAAAAACCTCTTATTCTCCAAATAAAAAAGTCTTAACCGCCGTTGCAAAATCCACAGGATTATTCGCTTGTACCCAATGTGCCGCATTGGCAATTTCCGCCAAACTAGAGTTCGGGAATTGTTGCTTGATTAAAAAATCATCTTGAGGCAAAATATAATTGGATTTTGACCCTTTAATAAATAATGTTGGCCCGTTGTAAACACCGAATTTAATAGCATTAGAAACAAATTCTGTATAGTTATCTGCTAAAGTCTGTAGGTTAAAACGCCAATCCAATTTTTTGTCATCATTCCAATACAAATTCTTCATCAAAAACTGAATAACAAAAGTTTCTGGGATAAATTCTTTAAGAACATCTTCCACATCATGACGCGATTCCACTTTAGAAAAATCAACCGTTTGTAAGGCTTTTATAATACCTTGGTGATGTGGCGGATAAGCTTTTGGCGAAATATCAACAACAATCAATTTCTCAACTTTTTCAGGGAAATTTATCGCACATTGCATCACGGCTTTTCCTCCTAAAGAATGCCCTAGCAGATAAGCTTTTTCGATATGATGCGCTTGCATGTAATTAATAATATCATTCGCTAAATCATCGTGTGTCATCGACGGCGAATGAAAACTTCGCCCATGATTTCTGAGATCCAACAAATGCGTCGGCATTAGTTCTCCAAATTCTTTTCCAAAACTTCCCCAATTGTCTAACATCCCAAACAAACCATGCAATACCAAAAGCGGCGTTCCAGATTTGTCTTCTCCATATATTTTTGAATGTAAAATTTCCATTTTTTGATTTTAAATTTTTGATTCTGAATTTCAAAACCGAATTTTCAACTTCTAATTTCTAACTTCTAACTTCTAACTTAACAATTTACCATTTCGCCAAACGCTTCAGATATGCTTGTATCGTGTTTTCTAATCCCATGTACAAAGCTTCAGAAATCAAAGCATGCCCGATAGATACTTCTAAAAGATTCGGGATATTATCTGAAAAATATTTTAAATTTTCTAAACTCAAATCATGTCCAGCATTGATGCCCAAGTTATATTCGGTTGCTTTAACAGCCGTTTCGTAATAATCTTTAATTGCAGCTTCTTTATTTTCTAGATAATGCTTTGCATAAGCTTCGGTATAAAGTTCGATACGCTCGGTCCCTGTTTTGGCCGCCCATTCCACCATTTCTGGATTTGGATCCAAAAAAATGGATGTACGGATGCCCGCATTTTTAAACTGAGCAACAATATCCGTCAACTTATCCAAATGCGTTTTGCAGTCCCAACCAGCATTAGAAGTTATAGCATCATCAGCATCGGGCACTAGTGTTACTTGTTCTGGCTTCACGTCCAAAACCATTTTGATAAAGTCTGGATGCGGATTACCTTCGATATTAAACTCTGTCGTCACCAAAGGCTTTAGATCATAAACATCTTTTCTCGTGATGTGTCTTTCGTCTGGACGTGGATGAATGGTGATGCCTTGCGCGCCAAATTTTTGAGCATCCACCGCAATTTGGGTAACACTTGGCACATCGCCCCCTCTAGCATTTCGCAAAGTGGCTATTTTATTAATATTGACACTAAGTTTTGTTGTCATTTTAAGTTTAAAATAATTAAGATTAAATTTTATTGACTTGCATAATTTCTAAACCGAAATCCTGAGCACCTACCAAAAGATGATCAAAAATATCGGACTGTACACGCTCATAATCCGCAAGATTCGAATAAATAGTAAAGCAATAAATCTCCAATGGAAGACCTTGCGGCGTATTTTCTAGTTGTCGAACGAGGATAATTTCTTTCTGTTCGATATCAGGATTATGCTTGAGATAAGTTTCGACGTATTTTCTAAAAACACCAATATTTGTTAATTGTTGGCGGTTAAGATCATTTTCTGGATTATGATAATCATTAAGTTCTTTGGCGATTTCGGAACGTTTTAATTTGATATAATCAGCAATTAAGTTTACTTTTTCTAAACGATCAAGATCTTCTTCTGACAAAAAATGGAAAGATTTAATATTAAAAATCATTGAACGCTTTATACGACGAAGATTACCTTCGGTCATTACTTGATAATTTCGAATCTCTGTGGTCATCAAATCGTAAGTCGGAACTGTAGAAATGGTTTTATCGAAGTTCAAAATTTTAGTTGTCAGTAGGCTTATTTCCATCACATTTCCTTCGAGGTTATATTTTGGAATTCCGATCCAGTCGCCTACTTTCAAACTTCTGGAAGTTGCCACATGGATTCCCGTTACAAAGCCCAAAATGGTATCTCTAAAAACCAAAACCAACATCGCAGTTATCGCCCCTAGACTTCCTAAGATAGTCCCCGAACTGATATTGAAAATAATTTTTATCGCAATAAAAAGCAATACAACGCCTCCAAAAATCTTTAGCGTTTGAGAAATTGCACGAAAAGCGATCAACTTGTAACTGTCTTTGACTAAGATATAATAATTTTCGACGGCGTTATAAAGTCGAAGCCCTAGTCCTGCGATAACAACCACTTGGCCGACATCCACAATCTTGTCCAAAACCCCCTTGGTGATCCTGTGCATACCTGCGTAAAAAATCGAGTCTAAAGCAAACGTACAAAGCCCTAAAGCAATAATATGTGCAATAGAATTAAAAAACTTCGCCTTGAATAAGGAATAAATAAATGGATATTTTTCGGGCTTCGAAAAATAGTTGGACACCAGTTTAAAAGCCAATTTTATTAAAAAATCCATCAAAAACAAAAAGCCCAAAAGAACCAAAATCTTGCAGGTCACCTGAAAAATCCAAGCGATATCTCCGCGGAAATACTGATCAAAAAAGACATTAATCTGATCACTGATATTTTGCAAAAAATCTTTGGTATCGTCCAACTCATCTTTCATATTGACAAAATTAACAATTTATTTTTCACCTAACCGAAAATCCTTACTTTTATATAAAATATAAAAATATGGATGTTGGACTGATTAGCTTACTTAGTATCATTTTATTAATTATTGGGCTTCTCGGCACTTTTTTACCAGTTTTACCTGGTTTGGTGGTGAGTCTTGCTGGACTTTTAATTTTTAAATTCGGGACCGACTCAGAAATGCCAATGTTATATGTTTGGATTTTTTCGGGTTTAACGATTATTTCAGGCATTCTTAATTATATCATTCCTGCAAGAACCAACAAAAAATATGGTGGAACACGCTGGGGAAGCATTGGCTCCTTTATCGGAACTATTGCTGGTATATTTTTAATCCCTATTCCTTTTGGCTTTCTTATTGGGATGCTTTTAGGCGTTTTCCTTGGCGAACTTTTGCACGACATCAGCGACAAGAAAAAAGCTTTTAATTCTATGAAAGGTGCTTTCATCGGCTTTATATATGGCGCAGGTTTTAGCTTTATGATTGGATTGGCCATGTTTTTGGTAGTACTTTATTATACTTTCTTTTAAATAAAATAAATTATGATACGTCCCACGATTATTACAACAATGATTTTAGCAAGTTTACTAAGCTGCGAATCACAAAAAACAATGGTGCAAAATAATGATACACCAAAGCAAACTTCACAAAGCAATATGTATAAAAATGTAGAAATTCTGCAAGGAAAAGACACCCAAATCGCCGATGGAAAAATCAATATTACTTTTAAAGAAATTATAGAAGATAGCCGATGTCCAGAAGGTGTAACTTGTGTGTGGGCTGGCGTTGCCATTGTCGAGATCGAAGTGATGACACCATCGTCGCGCCCAAGAACGATACAGTTGGCAACTATGGATTTGCCTAGCCGAAATCTGAAAAACACAGAAAATGTCTATGGTTATAATTTTACTTTAAAATCGGTAAATCCCTATCCAAAAGAATCAGGAAAACAAAATGAGGCACAAAAAAACATTTTAATCGACATCACAAAAACAGAATAAAACTACCAATTAATTGACGATTTTGAATGCTGTTCAAGATATTGATTAATTCTAGAAAAAGGCTGACTTCCAAAAAAACCTCGATGTACCGAAAATGGTGACGGGTGTGCGGATGTCAAAATAAAATGCTTGGCAGGGTTGATTAAGGCTGCTTTTTTTTGTGCAAATGCGCCCCAAAGTACAAATACAACATGCTCACCTCGGTCCGAGATTTGTTGAATAATAAAATCTGTAAACCTTGACCAATCTAGGTATTTGTGAGAATTTGGCTCATGCGCTTTAACCGTTAAACTTACATTCAGCATCAAAACACCTTGTTTTCCCCAATCCTCAAGATCGGTTCGGGAACGTTCAATGCCGAGATCCGATTTTAGTTCGAGAAAAATATTTTTAAGCGAAGGTGGTGCTTTCACACCTTCTGCAACAGAAAAAGACAAACCATTGGCCTGGCCGTCATTATGATAAGGATCTTGGCCGATAATTACAACTTTTATAACATCAAAAGGCGTCACCTTCAAAGCTCTAAAAATTTGATTTTTCGGAGGAAAACATTTATTAACACTATATTCATAGGTTACATTTTCCCATAATGTTTTAAAATACCCGGTTTCTTTAATTGGTGCTAAAACTTCTTCCCATGTCATTTCACAAAATTAAAGCGAATAAATTACTTAAACAAACTACTTAAAAATTCATTTTGTATAATTTTTGATAATTTTAAACAAAACAAAAACATGCTAAAAGATTTTTCGAGTCTTGCTAAAGACATCAACATACCGACCGAAAATTTAAAAAAATTCGTGCAGGATTTTGAATTAAGCCTCAGTTCTGTAATAACGAACGAAATGAATGTCACCCCAGAATTCACAAAATTTGTCAAAGAGCAAAAAGATTTTCTTTCCAAATACAGCGAAGATTTAGAAAAAGAAAAATCAACCGAAGACATTGCCAACACGATACAAAAACCATCTAAAGATGTTGAAGACCTCATCAAAAAAGAATATACAAACATTTTTGACAATGGACCTTACAAAACCTCGATTTCCAGTTTTAATATCGATCGAGAATTGGGTGGCGATTATCGATTCGTTTACGATTATTTCGGAAAAAAATCGCCTTTATGTCAAAAGGATTTTATCGGTTACAGCGATTTGTATTTTTATATTATAGACATGCTAGAACCCTTTACAGATGAAAACCAACTCAACAATTGGGGAATCCATCGCGCTGCGGGCATCATCTTGTATGGACCTCCAGGAAGTGGCAAAATATTTTGGGCAAAACGTATTGCAGATATTATTAAATATAAATTTGAGGCGATCCGAAAATCATTTTTAAAAACCAACTTTTTCGACCACGAAAAATCAGACTTCAACGACTTTTTGGTATCGATCATGAAACAGAAAAAAGTCTTATTATTTCTTGATGATTTCGATGTTATCATGGAAGAAAAAGAGGAAAAAGAAGATTATATCTGGGAGCTTAAAGAAACAAAAAATATTATTCTCCATACCATTGACAAGTTTGAGAAAGAACAAATATTAATGATTGGCGCGGCAAAAAACGTATCAGACATCGATCCAGAAATTCTAGCGCCTGGCCGATTTGACATGATGATTCCGATATTCCCACCCAATCCACAGGAACGCGCCGAAATGATTTTGTATTATATGTTACAAAATTTAACGCAAGATGCCACACTTTTAGAAGTTCTGAAATTCAACAAAGCAGACCAATTACCCTTCTGGCGAGAAAGCGCACAAAAGATGAAAGCTTTTTCAAATACGATGATTATCGACTTTACCCAAAGTTTGAAAAAGAGAATCCGAAATCTTTATCTTAAAAAAGAAGTTATAAGTTTAAAAATTGACCAAAGCCTTCTGGATGCCGCATTGAAAGAAGCGGCAGGCAAATTAACCGAAGAATACCTCAACAGCGTTCTACTTTTTTTAGAAGAAGTCAGCATCAACTCGGAAGAAGAATTTTACAAGAGAATTGTAACACTTAAAGACGAACTTCAATTTTACATAAAAAAAGAAGAGCCTATGCGAAGCATTGGATTTAATAAAGAACATCCAGACAATAATTAGTTGGCCTAAAATTATTATTTGTAGCTCTTAATGTCTAATTTTGCAAAACAAATTTTCAAATTCCAGTGATTAACAACGACCAAATCAAAGAAGTCAACGCAAGAATTCAAGATTTATACAAATATCTTCAAATCGAAAAAAAGAAAATCGAAATCAGCAATGATGACGAAAAAACTGCTGCGCCAGAATTTTGGGACAATCCAAAAGAAGCAGAAGTTTTTTTAAAACAACTTCGTTCCAAAAAAAAATGGGTTGAAGATTACGAAGATATTTTCACCGAATTTGAGGATTTGCAAGTCTTATTAGAATTTGCAAAAGAAGATCCTGAAAGCGAAAAAGAATTGGACGACAATTTCCCAAAATTGGTTGAAAAAATCGAAAACCTTGAATTTAAAAACATGCTTTCTAACGAAGGCGACGAACTCTCCGCAGTACTCCAAATTACATCTGGCGCAGGCGGCACAGAGAGTTGCGACTGGGCGAGCATGCTGATGCGCATGTACATCATGTGGGCAGAAAAGCAAGCTTACAAAGTCAAAGAACTCAACTTCCAGGAAGGCGACGTAGCGGGTATCAAAACAGTGACTTTAGAAATCGAAGGCGAATTTGCTTTTGGCTATCTGAAAGGTGAAAACGGCGTCCACAGATTGGTGAGAATTTCGCCATTCGACAGCAATGCCAAACGTCACACCAGTTTTGCTTCCGTCTATGTTTATCCTTTGGTGGACGACACTATAGAAATTAATATTAACCCAGCAGATATCAGTTTTGAAACCATGCGATCTTCTGGTGCTGGTGGTCAAAACGTTAACAAAGTAGAAACCGCAGTACGACTGCGCCATGCACCAACAGGAATTATTATAGAAAATTCCGAATCGCGCTCCCAGCTTCAGAACAAAGAAAAAGCCATGCAGCTTTTGAGATCGCGTCTTTATGAAATAGAACTCGAAGAAAAAATGCGCGCCCGAAACGAAATTGAAGCCAATAAAATGAAAATTGAATGGGGAAGCCAAATTCGAAATTATGTAATGCATCCATACAAATTAGTAAAAGATGTACGGTCTGGTTACGAAACTTCTGATGTAGAGTCGGTTATGAATGGAAATATTACCGGTTTTCTAAAATCCTTCCTTATGGCGGAAGGCCAAGCAGAAACTGACGAAAATCAGTTTTAAGAGCGATAAATTTTAACTAAAATTAACGCCCTTATTAATAGATAAAATTAATCATTTAAGTATATTTGTGCCACAAAAATTATTATGGAACACTTCGAAAGTTGGAAAGATTTATTAAACCCTGAGTTTTATATCAAAATGGGTGGATTTTGGCTAATATTATTCATCGTTTTTGCAGAAACAGGACTTTTCGTTGGGTTCTTTTTGCCAGGGGATTCTCTGCTTTTTGTATCAGGGATTTATGCCGTTGAAATTATTAAAGAAACTTTTGGCGGAACTGGCAACGATCTTCTGGACACGACCATCCTTGCAAGTTGTATTTCTTTAGCAGCTATTATCGGTAACGAAGTTGGATATTTTTTCGGTGTTAAAACTGGGCCTGCTTTGTACAAACGTCCGGACTCGATGCTTTTTAAGAAAAAATATCTTTACCAGGCACACGATTTCTTCGAAACACACGGAAGTCTTGCGGTGATTATGGCGAGATTCTTACCTGTGGTGAGAACCTTCACCCCTATCGTTGCAGGAATTGTAAAAATGGATAAAAAACGTTTTTTAATCGATAACATTATTGGTGCTGTACTTTGGTCATTTAGTTTGGTATTTGCCGGACATTATTTGGACAAATTTTTCAAAGACCAATTGGGAATAGATTTGAAGTCTCATCTAGAATGGATCATTATCATCATCGTTTTGATTACAACGCTTCCGGTGGTTATTAAGTTCTTTTTTGGTGGACCAGCAAAAGAACCAAAAGGTCCTACAGAATAAATTTTAATTAAAAATATCATCAAAAAGAATCTCGATCGGGATTCTTTTTTTGTTACAAAACTTTATTTTTCTATATTCGAAAAAAGAATACAAAACATCTCAATATGCAAACACTTGTTTCACAAGCTTCCGAAGCTGAAAAAGCGGAATTTTACAAAAAAACTTATGGACACGTCGCTTTGGCGATTTTAATTTTTATTGCCGTAGAAAGCTTTTTAATCAATATTGTTCCTGAACAATATATCATAGCTATGGTTTCGGGAAAATTCTTATGGTTATTTATCTTGGGTGCTTTTTGGCTAGCATCTATGTTGGCTAACAAATGGACTTTGTCCCAAAGTCGTTCTACCCAATATTTAGGACTCGGTTTTTATATCGTCTTAGAAGCCCTTATTTTCCTTCCTTTAATCTATATCGCTGTCGCCTATACAGGTCTCGAAGTAATTTATCAAGCTGCAGTATTGACTTTAGCATTATTTGTTGGATTAACCGCTTATGCTTTTTTTAGCAAAACCGATTTTTCTTTTCTAAGATCAATTATTGTCATCGGTGGATTTGTGGCTTTAGGATTAATCGTTGCGGGCGCAATTTTCGGTTTCAATTTAGGATTGTGGTTTTCTGTTGGAATGGTTTTAATTGCCTCTGCCAGCATTTTGTACGAAACCAGCAAACTAAAAGATGTCTATGCTACCAACCAATATGTTGGCGCATCCTTGCAACTATTCGCATCTATTATGTTACTATTTTGGTATATTTTAAGAATTTTGATGAGTAGAAAAGATTAATCAAATCGCTATATAAAAAAGAAAAGGCTCAGATGTTAAAATCTGAGCCTTTTTGGATTTAGTAACGTTGGAAAAACCATAACCTCTTGTCCAAAATTTTTCATAACTCTTTCTTCTATATTGGGAAGCTCACTAAGTAAAAAATCGGATCGCAAATCACTATTAGCAAACACCAATAACAGATTGGTATTGCGCCCCTCATTAACCATATCCGAATGGACTTCTGACAAAATATACTTGTCAACATCCATAAGATTTTCGATCATCGTATGTAGCTCATTCACACAATAATCATCCCATTCTGTAATTCTGTTTTCCGTGGTGTGAAAAGTAATACTTAAAATACTCATTTATTTGATTTTGATTAGATAATTAGTTGAATTCTGTAGGCAATATTAGGCAAAATTTTCGTATTTTAGCAGATGCGTTTGCTAATAAAGATTTTTAGCAAAAAAGTATTTAAAAACAAATTTTAATTAAAGAAAAATAGGGAATTTTCCCGATTAATTTTAAAGAATATAGATGAGATCAGAAGGAGAAAAGTTAATTCCTATCAACATTGTTGATGAAATGAAAACATCTTACATCGACTACTCGATGTCAGTAATTGTCTCGAGAGCTTTACCAGATGTAAGAGATGGACTAAAACCTGTACACAGAAGAGTCCTTTATGGGATGTATGGTTTGGGCGTTTTTTCCAATAGAAAATATTTGAAATCTGCCAGAATTGTTGGGGATGTTTTGGGTAAATATCACCCACATGGCGACAGGTCTGTTTACGATGCGATGGTGCGTATGGCACAACCTTGGAGTCTTCGTTACGAGCAGGTTGATGGGCAAGGTAACTTTGGGTCGATGGATGGTGATCCACCAGCAGCAATGCGTTACACCGAAGCAAGACTGAAAAAAATCTCTGACGAAATTCTTGCTGATCTTGATAAAGAAACGGTTGATTTCCAAAACAACTTCGACGACTCTTTGCAAGAACCAACAGTTTTACCAACCAAAATCCCTAATCTTTTGGTTAACGGGACATCTGGTATCGCCGTTGGTATGGCGACCAATATGGCACCCCACAACTTAACAGAAAGTATTAATGCCATCTGCGCATACATCGATAATCGTGAAATCACAATTGATGAATTGATGAAACACATCATCGCACCAGACTTCCCAACAGGAGGTATTATTTATGGTTATGATGGTGTAAAAGAAGCGTTCCATACTGGTAGAGGTCGTATCGTAATCCGCGCTAAAGTAAGTTTTGAAGAAGTAGGAAACCGTAATGCAATTATCGTTACCGAAGTTCCTTACCAAGTTAACAAGGCCGAAATGATTGCACGTACTGCTGAATTGGTTAAGGACGAAAAAATCCCTGGTATCTACGAGATCCGCGACGAGTCTGACAGAAATGGTCTACGCATTGTTTACGAACTTAAAAATGATGCTATTCCTAATGTCGTTCTCAACCTTCTTTACAAATACACAGCATTACAAACATCGTTCAGTGTTAACAATATTGCGTTAGTTAAAGGTCGTCCAGAGCAGCTTAATTTAAAATCGATCATACTTCACTTTGTAGATCACAGACACGAAGTGATTGTAAGACGTACTGAATACGAACTGAAAAAAGCACGTGAAAGAGCGCACATTTTAGAAGGTTTCATGAAGGTTATTGCAACCAAAGAAAGCCTAGATAAAGCCATCGCAATCATTCGTAACTCTGCCAATCCACAAGCTGCAAAAGAAGGATTAATCGAAGCTTTTGAACTAAGTGAAATCCAAGCACAAGCCATTCTTGATCTAAGACTTGCACGTCTTACAGGTATGGAATTGGACAAAATCCGTGATGAGTACGAACAAATCATGGCTTTCATCCACGACTTGGAAGATATCTTAACCAACGAGCCGAGAAGATACCAAATCATTAAAGATGAGCTACAAGAAGTTAAAGAAAAATATGGCGACGAAAGACGTTCAGAAATCGATTTCTCAGGTGGCGAAATGTCTATCGAAGATCTTATTCCAGACGAAAAAGTTGTATTAACAATTTCCCATGCTGGTTACATCAAAAGAACTTTACTTTCAGAATACAAAGTACAATCTAGAGGTGGCGTAGGTAACCGTGGCGCAACAACACGTGATGAAGACTTTCTAGAGTACATCGTGTCAGCAACCAACCACGAGTATTTATTATTCTTTACAGAAAAAGGAAAATGTTTCTGGCTAAGAGTATTCGAAGTTCCAGAAGGTTCAAAAACGGCAAAAGGTAGAGCTATCCAAAACCTTATCAACATAGAGCCGGACGACAAAATCAAGGCTTATATCCGTACCAAGGATTTGAAAAACCAAGACTACACAAGCCAGATGAATGTTGTAATGATTACGAAAAACGGAACTATTAAGAAAACATCTTTGGAAGCTTACTCACGACCAAGAACCAATGGTGTTAACGCTATTGAAATCCGTGAAGACGATATGCTACTTGGTGCAAAATTGACCAATGGAAATTCTGAAATCATGATTGCAACAAAAGCTGGTAAATGTATCCGCTTCCCAGAAGAAAAAGTAAGAGCTGTAGGTAGAACATCTATTGGTGTTAGAGGTATCGATCTCGCTGATAAAGATGAAGTTATCGGGATGATTGTAGTTAACGACTTGGAGAATGACACCGTATTAGTAGTTTCAGAAAAAGGATATGGTAAGCGTACCGCAGTGGAAGATTACCGTATAACCAACCGTGGTGGAAAAGGTGTTATCACCCTTAACATCACTGAAAAAACTGGGGATCTTATTGCGATACAATCCGTAACAGACGAAGATGGATTAATGATTATTAACCGTTCTGGTGTTGCCATCCGTATGAATACTTCAGAACTTCGTGTTATGGGTAGAAATACACAAGGTGTAAGACTTATCAATCTTAAGTCTAATGATGAGATTGCGGCTATTGCAAAAGTCGAAATGGACAAAGATGTAGAAGACGAAGGAGAAATATCAGAACATGAAGAAGTAAAAGATAACTCAGAAAACCCGACTAATACAGAAAGCCTAGACAATATAGAAGATAACAATAACGAAGAATAAATTTTAATATAATCATATGAAAAAACTATTTTTAAGCTTAACAATTATAGCAGCCTCGCTGTCTTATGCTCAAAAAAAGGAAATTTCTAATGCTGTTAAAGCGGCAGATCAAGGTGATGCCAATACAACTGCCTCAGAAATTTCTAAAGCAGAAGCTATTTTTGGAGATAAAATTTATTTATTAGAACCGTCTTTACAAGAACAATACTATTATGCAAAAGGTTTAGGTCTTGTAAAATCTGGAAAAATTGCAGAAGGCGCACAAATTTTGTCAAAAATAAGTGATTTAGGAAAAGCAACAATCTACACAGGAAAAGACAATGACAAGAAGAAAGTCTATTTTGTAGGTAAAGAAGCAGCTGACAAATTTGGAGCTGAACTTTCTCTAAAAGAAGAAAAATACACACCTTCTTTGGCTAGCAAACTAGGAAATCAACTTAACGCTTCTTATCAATCTACAAACAAGCAAGCCTACGATTTATACCAAGCAAAAGATTTCGCTGGTGCTGCTAAGTTGTTCGAAGAAGCTTATTTTTTATCCAAAGCCGCTGGTGCTGAAAATCAAAACCTGTTGTATTCATCAGCTGTTGCCTATGCTCAAGGAAATAAAAAAGAGGAATCTTCTAAAATTTTTGATCAGTTAATTGCAATGAATTTTACTGGTGTAGAAACTATTTACACCGCAAAAAGCAAAAAGTCAAACACGATTGATAATTTAGATAAAACCACCTTCGATCTTTACAAAAAGATGGGAGCTACGAGCGATTATACAGACTTCAAAGAAGAGAGAACAGCAAGTAAAGAAGAAGAGATTTATGATATCCAATCGGCTTTATTAATGGAGTTAGAAAAATATAACGAAGCTATTGAAGTTACGCAAAAAGGATTAAAAAAATTCCCTAATAATGCTAAATTAGCAAATACGCTAGGACTCGCTTATTACAAAGCTGGCAAAACTGAAGAGTTCGTTACAAGTTTAAAATCTCAAATTAGTAAAAATCCTAACGATGCTATTGCTTATTACAATCTAGGGGTTATCTATAGCAAAGATCCAGCAAAACAAAAAGAAGCTGAAGAAGCTTTTAATAAAGCAATCAGCATAGATCCTACTAATAGAACAGCCTTTACCAATATGGTATATTTAATTATGGGAGATGACGAAAAAGCAATTAACTCTTACAACGAATTAAGAAAAGCCAAGAAAATCGATGAAGCTAATAAAGTAATGGAACAAAGACGTGCAAGATTTGCAAAGGCTATTCCATACGCGGAAAAAGCCTATGCATTAGACCCAAAAGATGCTGACATGGTTTCACTTCTCAAAGCCTTTTACAACGCAACGCAAAACACTGCGAAATTTAATGAGTTCAAAGCTAAAGAAGCAGAACTTAAAAAATAAAAAAATTGGGAGCCTCGGCTTCCAATTTTAGTATAACAGAATATTTAAACTATCTTTGTAACTAAGATTATTAAAACTAAATAAATGAAATTTTTTATCGACACTGCCAACTTAGAGCAGATTAAAGAAGCTCAAGATTTGGGAATTTTGGATGGTGTTACAACCAATCCTTCGTTAATGGCAAAAGAAGGAATTGCTGGTAAAGAAGCTATCAACAAACATTATGTGGATATCTGCAACATTGTAGATGGTGATGTATCAGCTGAAGTACTTTCTACAACTTATGATGAAATGATCAAAGAAGGAGAAGAACTTGCGGCATTACACGAAAGAATCGTTGTTAAAATCCCAATGATAAAAGATGGTGTAAAAGCTTTAAAATACTTCTCTGATAAAGGTATAAAAACCAATTGTACATTAGTATTCTCAGCAGGTCAGGCTTTGTTAGCAGCTAAAGCTGGTGCAACTTATGTATCGCCTTTCTTAGGAAGATTAGACGATATTTCTGTAGATGGTATCGAGCTTATCCAAGATATTAGAACAATCTATGACAATTATCTTTTTGACACTCAAATTCTAGCAGCATCTATCAGAAACCCTATTCATATTATTAATTGTGCTAAAATAGGTGCTGATGTTATCACTTCGCCAATAGCTTCAATTCTTAATTTGTTGAAACATCCTTTAACAGATAGTGGACTTGCGCAATTTGTAGCAGACGCTAAAAAAATGGGATAATTAATCCTAACATTGATAAAAAAAGCCAAAGTTTTGAACTTTGGCTTTTTATTTATTAAAAACTTAACTCGATGTTATTATTATCTTTTTTAAGATCTTCTTTCATTTTGACTTCGCGCTCTTTTATCCATTTTTTATTATCGCCTTCTGCACCCATCATAACAACAGCACCCATCGTTGCTTGTTTCAAACCTTGTGTTGGATCTTTTGCATAATCGGCTAACAACTTTTGATATTGTTTTAAACTAAGCGAAATTTCATTTCTTGGTTTTCGAACCGCACTAAATTCCTCAGAACTCAGATTCTTAATACCTTTTAATTCTAAAATATGAGATTGCGTTTGGTCTTCAATTTTAACAATAAGTCCTGGTAGTCCAGCAAACTTGTAAGGCCCATCCTGCAACGGAATTTCTGTCGCGAACCAAGCCTTCCAATGTCTTCCACCAAAATCCAAAGTCGCCTTTTGCGTTTGCCACTTCCCTATTTGTTGTTTTTCGGGGAGAATGTTCCAATTCATTTTTCGATCCTCAAGAATTTTGTAAGCATCCATTCCAATTCGTGTATGTAATTCTGTTCGGAAATCTGGATAAGTTTTTGAAACCGAATAACGTTCTGCATCTACTCTCATATTTGGTTTGATGTTAATAACGCCCGTAGCTTTCAGCTGCATTTCCAGATTGGCCCGAACTAAAGAATCTGAATGAAAAGCTGTATAACTATAATAATTGGAAGCTTCTTTCGAGGTGTCGAGGTACATTATTTCGGTGCGCTGACTGGTTTTGTTCGTAGAATCTTTTATTAATTTGTATTCGTAAATGTAGCGTTGATTTTGAGAAAGTAAATTTAAACTCATCAAAAAACTAAAAGCTAAGAAAACTGATTTCATGTATTCTGTAAAATGGGTTAAAAAAAGCCCCATTTAAAATTAACTAATGAGGCTGATTATTGTAAATTTAATGTGATTATTTGGTTTCGATTTTTATTTCACCTTTGTCATTGTACTTGTTGACGTTCACACTTTTGATATCTTTTGGACTTATTTTGTCCATTTCAGATTTAGAAACTTCTTTACCATTTATAAAAAACTTCATATCTCCGGAAGTATAATTTCTAAAATCGCTGCCATTAATCTCAGATTTGCTATCATTTTTATTAATCGAAATACCGTTATTAAATCTCGGAATTGTCATGGCCTTAGCATTAGAAACAATCCAAGGACGATCAACAATCAAATTATTAGCACCAAGTTCTTTACGTTTTTCGTTGAGTTTTTTCTGAAGTTCTTTGACTTCTTTTTTCCGCTTTTCGTACTGACGTTTTTCTTTTGGCGTCATTTCTCTGCCGAAAGCAACATCTCCAAAATTAATGTCTTTCAATTCAAAAGTTGGTAAGTCTTTTAATAATTTTTTAACTTCTTCATTATTAAATTTAAAATCATCAAAATTGATATCCTTCAATTCAAAAGCCTTTGCTAGATTAGCATCGTTAAAGAAATAAACATTGTTTCCGCTTTTTTTAGCTTCTTCAATTTTCTTTTTAAACTCCGAAGAATTGACGCGTTTTTCAATTTCTGAAGCACGTTTCTCCATAGCCGCCACTTTCTTTTTCCATTCTGGAGAGTTATATTTGGCTTCCATCTCAGCCGCACGTTTCTCCATAGACGCCACTTTCTTTTTCCATTCTGGAGAATTGAATTTGGCTTCCATCTCCGCCGCATTTTTTTCTATTGCTGCCACTTTATTGATCCACTCTGTTGAGTTATAAAAATCATCGATTTGTTTTCCGTATTCGTCAGATTGCTTCAAAAGATTTTGATAACGCTCAGAATTAATAATATTATCCGCTTGCAGATTTAGAAAATCAATTTCTTTTTCTTTATCAACAAATTCTTGCGTATCGGTTTTTTTATTTTTAATCAATTCGTTAATCGCTTTATTTTTATCAGCTATTTTCTTATTGATATCCGCAATCATTTGATTATCCTTAGAAATCTGTTTTGTGGTTTCTGTCAATCCGTCATGGGCTTGGTTAACTTTGTCGGGCAAGATGTTGGTCTCCACTACAATGGCTGTATCTTTTTTAATTTGGTCAACAGCTTTATCAATTTGTAGATTGGTTGTTTTAATTTCGTTGTTTTTCGCATTTACGAGGTACGCGAAAGATAGCATAAACAGTAGCGGCAAAGCAAAAATCCTGCGCGCATAACTGTATTTGGTTTTACTTTTTGTAAGCATTTTTAATCTTTTTTTGAGGTTAGATGATAAAAATGGACTTGTAGCTGGAATTGTCGTTCCCGGGAAGTGACTTTCCAAAAGCATCTGCGCAAATGCTTTGGTGTCAGAACGTTTTACAGCTTTGTTGTCCGCTAAGTATTCGTGTATAAGATTGATTTCTCGGTTGATTATGTAGAACAAAGGATTCATCCAAAATATAGATTTCGCAATTTGCATGAAGAGTTTGTCCCAAGTGTGTTTTTGTTCGATATGGACCATTTCGTGTTTTAAAATCTGTCGTCCAACAGCAGATTCCATTTGGATAGAATTTTTCCAAAATAGATTCCTAAAAAACGAAAATGGTGCTTCTTCCAAATTGGTTTGATAAAACTTAATGCCTTGCAATTCCTCATGAGGAAAAGATTTTTTGATATGATTAATTCTTAATAAACCTAAAAGAAGTTTTGCTAAAAATAGGATTGAAACCAATCCAACAATAGCATAAAAAATTTGATAAATACGGAAACCATGTTCTGTAGAAGTTGTTTGAGATTCTTGTAAATTTTGTATTAAAAACATTAATTTCGGGTTGATATCAATGGTAAAGTAAGACAACTTTAACAACGGCAAACTGAAACTAATAAAGACCGTCAACAAAAGATAAAAACGATTGTAATGATGAAAGGTTTTATCTTTCAGAAACCACAGATAATAAGCGTACATCACCGCAGAGCAAACCATCATCTTGATGAGATAAAGTAAGAAAGCGTCCATTAGTCCTTGTTTTTGAGTTCGTCTAACAGGTGTTCTAAATCTTCAACACTTATTTCGTTTTTTTCAACCAAAAAAGAAACCGCGTTTTTGTAAGAACCTTCAAAGTAGTTTTTCACCAGACTTTTGATGCTTCTGCCACTGTATTGTTCCTTGGTAATCACTGCAAAATATTCGTGTTGACGTCCGTGGGTTGTATAATCGACAAAACCTTTCTCCAACAAAATCTTCAAAATGGTGGACACCGTATTGGTATGCGGTTTTGGTTCTGGAAAAAGTTCCAAAATATCTTTTAAGAAACCTTTTTGGATGTGCCACAAATATTGCATTACTTGTTCTTCGGCTTTTGTTAATTTATTCATAGTCAGTTCTTTTAAAAGTCAATCAATCTTATATCACTAATTTCTTAGTAATACAAATGTAAACTAATTTTTTATTCGTACAACTATTTTTATAGTTAAAGCTTGTTAATTTTTTTTAACCCTATTTAGAAGGAAATACAAAAGCATACTTCGAACATCAATTATTTTATTAAAACTCTATAAATCAATAGTTTAAATCTTAATATTATTTAAACAAAAATGGATTAGAAATAAGAAAAATATTTATTCCTGAATTAATAGATTTTGATCCAAAGCTTTCTGCAACAAAATATCAAAAGCCTCGCCCATTTCGTCGGACGCTTTTTTGATGGCATCTTCCAACATATTACGGACCTGATTTTCTTTAACCTTGGCTTCTGTCCAGCTTTTCCCGGAAGTATGCGTGTTAAGTATAAAAGGCATAATACGATCTATCGAACAAGCAAAAATAGCATCTGGCGTTTTTTCTTCCTCGAATTCTATCCAGAGATTGTAAAACTCATCTGCTAAATGTTCTCCTAAAATGCCAAAAATCTTGCGAGCAGCAATTTTCTCACGTTCGAACTTGCCTTCCATGACATTTTCATCAAACAAAAAAGTATCACCAGCATGGATCTCCACAAGATCATGAATTGACAACATACGAATCACCCGCAGCAAATCGACATTTCCCTTGTCTTTCGCATAAGGATAAAGTATCTGCGCAAGAATCACGATTTGCCAGCTGTGCTCTGCCGTGTTTTCCCGCCGCGAATCGTCAGCGTTATAATTTCTTCTGTTAACATTTTTGAGTGCGTCAACAGCTAGGATAAAGTCTATTTCTTTTTGTAATTTCATTTTTTTTATAATTCAGTTCCAACTTCAATTTCGTACGGCATTTTTCCTTGTTCAAAAATCCTTGTAAGATGTGTACCTTCTACTGTTATCTTGTCTCCTACACGACGAATCCAGTTGCCTTCGCGAAGTCCGACAACTTTCAAATCGTTTTGTGTTAAAAATTCGAGGATACGCGTTTCTCTGGTTTCACCATTGTGATGCAAATCTGGATTTGGATCCAAATAATGTGGATTGATGTTGAAAGGTACCAATCCCATACAGTCAAAACTCGATGGATAGACAATCGGCATATCGTTGGTTGTTCTCATATTAACACCGCCAATATTGCTTCCTGCGCTACAACCTAAATAAGGCTTTCCTGATTCTACATTTTGCTTAAGAACGGACATGAGGTTGTTTTCATGTAAGTTTTTTACCAACAGAAAAGTATTTCCTCCTCCAGTAAAATAAGCTTGGGCGCTATTAATGGCTTCGATTTTGTCATTAAACTCGTGAAGTCCTTTTACTTTTTTACCAATCGTTTCAAAAAAAACAGCGGCCTTTGCAGTGTAATCTTCATGCGATATTCCACCTGGACGGGCAAATGGCACAAAAAGGATGTCGGTGACATCTTGATAAAGCTGTTCTAATTCTGATCTTAAATACTCTAAATATTCGCCTCCATACAAGGTTGACGTCGATGCTAATATAATGTTCATTTTTATTTCTTTCTAAAATGTAATTTCTTGTTTCTTGTTTCTAATTTCTTGTTCCTTGTTCCTTGTTCCTTGTTCCTAGTTCCTAGTTCCTAGTTCCTAGTTCCTAGTTCCTTGCACAAATTTCGGGAATATGATTCAATTACATCAGGAATATTTCACTTTTCGCATAAGGGATGGAAGCGGCATCCTTTTTTGGAACGAGGCGGCGGAGCGAAGCGAAGCCGACCGAGTGACAAAAAAGATACAGCGGACAGCCCGACCGAGTGAGGAACTGGAGGCGCGGCGTAGCAAGCGCCGGAAGTTACCGAGCGAGGATATGCCCAAAAAAATAAAAGCTTCGAAAATGTTTCGAAGCTTTTATTGCTATAGTTTAAATTCTAATTTCACATTGAAGAATCGTCCTGTCAATCGAACCGGAACTGGATAATATCCCGTACTATTAACATCGTTAATCCATTGATTAGCAACTGTATTATTAATATTAAAGGCATTGAAAATCTGAACACCCAACGTCAACTCGCGGAAGTTAGACCAAAATCCGCCAACCACTTTATTGTCTTTTTGATCTATAAATACTTTTGTCAAACCGATGTCAACACGCTTATAAGCAGGTAAAGTTCTTTGATAATTATAGGCTGCCAAATAGTCTGGTTGTCCATTATCATCAAACATTACTGGAGTCCCAGAAGGTAATCCGCTAGCATACGTCAATGTCAAGTTAACCCGCATACTCGGGAATTTTGGCATATAATCTTGATAGAATAATGAAAATCTGAAACGCTGATCTGTTGGTCTTGGAATGTAACCTTTGTTATCAATATTTTCATAAACCCTAGCATAACTTGCGGAAATCCACGAGTCAACCCCTGGCACAAACTCACCGAACAATCGCGTATCTAGACCATAAGCATAACCTTCCGCATTGTTTTTACCAGAATAACGAATTCTTACATTATCTAAATAATAAGGAATCAAATTATCAAATTTCTTATAATAAGCTTCTGTTGTCAATTTGAATGGTTTTGAATCGCGGTTGCTTCCCAAACGGAATTCGTAGTCGTTGCTTAAAATAATTTGGTAAGAACGTTGTGCTTTGATGTCTGAGTTAAAATCTCCATTAAGGTCTTTGATCTCTTTATAGAAAGGCGCTTGGTAATATACACCTCCGGTTAACTTAAACAACATGTCCATATCCCAATTCGGTTTTATAGCAAACTGTGCTCTTGGACTAATCAAGGTTTCTTTATTAAAACTCCAGTTTTGCATTCTCACTCCAGCATTGACAAATACTTTGTTGTCGCCCCAATTAAATTTTTGAGAATATTGTGCATAAGCCGAAACTCTCGTCGCATCGATATTATTAGCGCCTGCGATAAGGTATTTTAGTTTTAATGAAGATGCATCCAGACTTCCTGGAAGTACAAAATCTCTCGGCACATTATAACCTAACGAGTCCACCAATTGCCATTCGTTGGTATTGTCTTGTAATTTTTCTTTTTCGAATTTAACGCCAACTTCAAAATCGGTATTCACATTTGGGGAAAAACGTGCTTTCGCCTGCGTGCCCATTGTGCGAACTCTCAGATCATTTCTGGCATGATCGATTTGTCCTCCCGCATCGTAAGTTGCCACTGGATCACCAGTTTCTGGATCGAATGCTTGCAACATATATCCCGAAGCAATGCTGTAATATTCGCGCTCACGGTTTTGATAAGCAAAAGCATCAATCCCAATATTCCATTTTTTTGTAGGTTTATAGTTAAGGCTCAAAGTTCCCATCATATTTTTATACTGGTCATCTTCTTTACCGTTGTAACCCACCGTCAAACGAATTGGTTGTAATAATGATCCAAAATCAACATCTTTTTGTTTTGGAATCATCTCGTAATCGTTTTTAGAAAAATATCCTAAAAATGATAATTTTAGTTTGTCATTAAAATCATAATTGATGTAAGACTGTATGTCCATATATTGTGGATTGAAGTCTGTATCTTCATTTAGCGTATTCAATACCAAATTGGTATTTCTATAACGTCCACTTACCAATGCAGAAAACTTTTTATCCTTGCTTGCACCACCAACGGTCAAACGTCCACCAATAAGCGATGCTTCTCCAGAAACCTCGAATTCTTTCGGTTGTCTGTAATAGATATTAAGCACAGACGACATCTTATCACCATAGCGCGCTTCAAAACCTCCGGCAGAAACATTAAGAGATCCCACCATATCAGGATTGATGATACTCATCCCTTCTTGCATAGAATTACGAATCAAGAAAGGTCTATAGATTTCGACATCATTGATGTAGATTAGGTTTTCATCGTAGTTACCACCACGCACCATATATTGTGAACTGAGCTCTGTATTGGAGTTGAATTGGGGTAAAGTTTTAATCAAACCTTCGACACCTCCAGAAAGCGAAGCTACAATTTGAGCTTCACGAGGCGAAATTTCTATCGAGCTAAGATCATTAGATTTTGGTTTAACTCTTTTTTGAAACACCACTTCTTTGATCTCATTAACCTTATTAACAGGCAAAAACAAAATATTTAAATTCTGCGTTTTTGGAGAAGTCGGGATACTTTTAGTAAAAGATTTGAAATCTTCTTTCTCAACAGAAAGGCTTGTAACCTGGTCTGCTAAAGGAATTTTAATAAAACCCTTGGTATCGGTTTGGTATTCTTGATTGTTATAAGTGACTTTTGCTTGCCCAACTGCGTTACCATCTTCGTCCAAAACTTTTAAATTAATTTGAGAGAAAACAGCCAAAGGCGTCATCAAAAGAAATAAGGAAATATAATTTTTCAATGCTTCGTTTTTTTGGTCGTTAAATATACGATTAATGTTGAGTATTTAAAATCTAAAAACGTGTAATAGCATAAAAAGATTGTCTGGTAAAATAATTTTTATAAATCTTCTTGTCATAAAATATCATGTATGCTTTTTTGAATGGAATTAATAATGCTAAACTATATTATCTAAACAAAAAAGTCGGAAGATTGTTCCCCCCGACTTTGACTTACAAAAAGTCTATTTTATTAAAACTAAATTTCTTTAAAATTAATATTCAAACAAAACACTTCCCCAAGTAAATCCACTTCCGAAAGCTGACATACATACCAAATCGCCGCGTTTCATACGACCTTCTTGGATAGCCTCGCTTAGAGCAATTGGGATAGAAGCCGCCGTTGTATTTCCGTATTTTTGAATATTAATAAACACCTTTTCGTCTGGTAATTTTAACAATTGCTGAACATATTGCGCAATACGAATATTAGCTTGATGTGGAATTAATAAATCCAAATCGTTTAATGTTTTTCCAGCTTTGTTAAGT
The DNA here is from genome assembly GCF_053891095.1 of Soonwooa purpurea. NCBI lineage: Bacteria > Pseudomonadati > Bacteroidota > Flavobacteriia > Flavobacteriales > Weeksellaceae > Soonwooa > Soonwooa purpurea. The sequence goes on along the minus strand of NZ_JBSSMA010000016.1, from coordinate 11,611 downwards.
GCTTCTAGGATACTTTCTGGGAACCTTGTCACCGCATGTTTGAAAACGAAATTCCCATTCATCACAGGATAAAGATCTTCCGCAGTAATAGCGTCTGGTTCTGTTAACAATCTATCCGACCAGCCAAATTTGGATCCCGGGAATTTAACAGCCAATTCTTCCGCATATTTCCCTTCCGAGTGCATGTTAACAGCCAAAATACCTTGAGCATTCTCATCTTCTGTTGCCGATAAAACCACCGCGCCAGCGCCATCTCCAAAGATAACCGAAACGCCACGACCACGATCTGAAAAATCCAAACCAAATGAGTGAATTTCTGCGCCTACAACCAAAATATTTTTGTATGTTCCTGAAGCGATCAAGGCATTGGCAACACTCATTGCATAGACAAAACCCGAACATTGGTTTCTGACATCCAGTGCGCCAATATTATCGCAACCTAACATTTCTTGCAACAACACACCATTTCCTGGAAAAAAATAGTCTGGAGATAAAGTTGCAAAAATAATATAATCGATATCTTTTGCTGTAAGATTAGCATTTTTAATAGCAATTTCTGAGGCTTTACAACCTAAAAAAGCGGTTGTTTCTTCGCTGTCATTTCTATTCTTACGGTGACGTCTTTCTTTAATACCTGTTCTTTCGGTAATCCACTCATCATTGGTTGCCATTAACTTTGACAAATCATCGTTGGTTACTATATTTTCAGGAACGTAATGTCCTACACCTATAATTTTACTTTTAAACATGTTTTAAGTTTATAAATAGTTATGCAAAAATAATATTTTATTTATTACATAATAACTTATTTATAATTTAATACCAATATTTACATTTTATAAAATTAAAAAACCAATTCTAGCAAATAACACACACATCATACAATATAACCAATATTTAATTAAATAAATGATAATTATTATCCTTTACATAAAAACACCAATTTTTACAAAAAATATTTAGCTTTGCGCTATGGCAATTGAAAGTATTTTAAAAAACGAATTTTGTGAATGGCTCGATGTTGAAATGGCAACCGAAGAAGATTTAGCTTTTCTGCACAATCGTTATCACATCAACAATCTCCTTTTAGAAGATACTATAGACCCGAATCACCTTCCTAAATATGAAGAAGTTGATGAAGTAAAATTCTTCTTGATGCGAGAAAACACCGACCTTGAGCGCCAAAGCCTGAACTCGATAAGTGATGTAAGTACCAAGCTGAGTCTTTTTGTATTACCGAATCTCATCATCAGCGTGCATCGTATGAAAAGCAAAAGCATCCGCGAAGTGGTCGAAGAAATTGAGAAAAAACCCGAATTAAAAAATACAATAAAACCCGATAAACTCTCACTAAAACTTGCCCTGCAAGTCATGAAAACCTACGATGACGAAAGCCAGCATTTGCTGGAAGTTCTGGACAATATGGAAAACGAAATTTTTCTTAAAAACTCCAACCAAACCAATCAAATTCGTCGCCTGTACAAACTAAAACGCAAATCGGGACTCAACACAAGAATCTTAAATATTTCGTCGGAATGGATTAACAAATTTCATACTTTGGAATTGGAAGATGTGGAAGTTATGGACCTTGTGGACAAGCAGAAAGATGCAATAGCAGATTTTGACCACCTCAACGCGCAAACTACCAACTTGATATCGATGTTTTTGGCATTGTCCGATCAAAAAGCCAATCAGGTGATGAAACTTCTTGCCATGTTTTCGGTTTATTTTTTGCCACTAACTTTCATTGCAGGATTGTACGGAATGAACTTTGAAAATATGCCAGAACTCAAGAATCCTTACGGTTATTTTGCAACTTTGAGCGTGATGGCTTTTATTGTTATTGTAACATTTATTTATTTCAGAAGAAAAAAATGGTAAACCTGTTGATTTACCATTTTAATTATAATAATTGAATTTGCAATCGCATTATTTCACTTTCTTCAAATCCAAATCGCCAAAGTCAAAACTAAAATCGGTAACATCAGAAATCGGTTTCATCGTTGCGGAAGTCGCTTTTGCATTTTCATCAAAATTTAACACAAAAAATGCGTCTGCATCGTAACTTCTGTCGTCCCATTTGACCACAAACGTATTATTATTGTAAGACAACAAATCGCCTTTCAAACGCGGAGAAGACTTGCAATACAATCGGTATTTTTTGCCTTCTTGTTTTATTTCAACATCACCAAACCACGCATCTCTATAGGTTCCTACAAACTGTTCTGATTTTAGAATATTTGATTTTTCAGCAACTTTAACCTGATCATACACCTCTTTCTTTTGTTTGTTAAAACGTTCTTCAGCTTTTTTCATTCTTTCAGAATAAGTTTTGAGCCAATTACGATCCTCAATACCGAGATAGCTATCTTTAATAGCATTGGTTACCGTAGAAAATGCGGCGCCAGATTGTTGATTGGTCAACACCACAACACCGAGTTTTAATTCTGGGATTAAAGTAAACAAAGTTACCGTCCCAATAAGTCCACCACTGTGCTGAACTTGTAATTTGCCTTTAACATCCGTCAAAAACCAACCCAATCCATAACCATAAAATTTGGAATCATAAGGATTTTTGGGTGCCACTTTATCTGAAATTTGCAAAGACCAAAGCTCATGCGCATTTTTCTCAGAAACCAAACGTTCTCCGTTTTTCATAACAAAATTATTCAACAGACAATCTGCCCACGTCGTCATATCTGTGATGTTACTCATGATACCGCCTGCTGCATTGGCTGTTTCGTTCCAATCATGCGGAACCGCAATGGCTTTTCCGTCAACTGGTGCGTGGGCATCGATTATATTTGATGAAGATTTTGCTCGATTATAAGATCCAAAACTAGAAGTCATCCCGACTGGTTTTAGAATTTTTTGCTCTATAAAATCCGCCCAAGAAAGTCCACTAATTCTTGTAATAACTTCTCCAGCGACAATGAACATAATGTTGTTATATTCAAGTTTTGTTCGGAAAGAATGATCTGGTTTCAAATACCGAACATTGTGCACAATATCTTTGATTGTTTGTGTTCCGCCTTCTGGAAAAAACATCAAATCGCCTTGTCCTAGACCAAGTCCAGTGCGATGGGTAATAAGATCACGAATCGTAATTTCTTGCGAAACATAAGGATCATACATCTGGAATTCTGGGATAAATTTGGAAACTTTGTCGTCCCAATTCAATTTACCTTCATCAGCTAAAATAGCCAATGCTGTTGCCGTAAAACCTTTAGAATTGGAAGCAATCCCCACCAAAGTGTTGCTATCCATAGGAAGATTATTCTTCAGCGATCGTACACCGAATCCTTTAGAATAAACCATTTTACCATCTTTTACAATGCCGACAGACATTCCTGGAACATCGAAAGTTTTGATGGTGTTTTTGATAATTTCGTCTAGCTTGACTTCTGGCAATTGCGCCCAAAAAGAAGACGTTGCCAAAACGAACATTAGCATAAATCTTTTCTTCATATTTAATAAATTATGAAGTCAAAGATATTGAATAAAAGCTGTAAAATAGAGACTTTCTCTTTCGAAAATACCGAATTGCTAAAGCTTAATTGGTTCTAAAGCTTTTGGAAGATAAGAATTGGGAAAGATTTGGCGCGCTTCGTTAGTCATTACTGTAAGATCATCATAACGATTTGAAAAATGCCCCATAATCAACTTACTGACTTCTGCTTTTTTCGCAATTGTAGCTGCTTCTAGTGCTGTTGTGTGGCCTGTATAATCTGCCATTTCTTTCAGTTCGTGAAGAAATGTTGATTCATGATACAAGACATCAACATGTTTTATAAGAGGAATAATATCTTCTTTATATCTTGTATCACTACAAAAAGCATAAGAAACCGAAGCTTTGGGATCAGTTGTTAATTCTTGATTTGGAATTACACTTCCATCTTCGCAAACGAAATCTTTTCCATTTCTAAGATTTTGATAATCACAAATTTCGATTTCCGAATATTGCGAAATAGCATGCATATTAAGATGGCGTTCTTTTGGTTTTTCCTTAAACAAATAACCATTGCAATAAATACGATGGTCCAAAGGAATTGTAAAGACTTCTACTCTTTTGTCTTCATAGATTTTTTCGGAAACTTTTTTGTCCAATTCATGATAAATAAGCTCGAATCCACGGTAGGTTTCTGTGATTGTAAAAATCGTTTCCAACATTTTCTTGATACCTTTCGGCCCGTAGATATGCAAAGGATTAGTTCTTCCCAAAAGTCTGAAAGAAGCGATTAATCCTGGCAATCCAAAACAATGATCACCATGAAGATGCGATATAAAAATATGATTAAGTTTTGAAAATCGAGCTTTAGCTTTCCGTAATTGCACTTGCGTTCCTTCGCCACAATCGATGAGAAACATACGCTCTTCCATCTCCAAAAGTTGTGCTGTTGGTGAAGAATTAATCGTCGGAATTGCGGAATTAAATCCTAATATGGTAAGATAAGTGCTCACAAATTTTAATTACAAAGGATTAACAGAAAGGTAGTCCAAAAATTTTTTAAGCGCTTCGCTTCTGTGGCTAATTTTATTTTTTTCTTCTGTCAGCATTTCAGCAAAAGTGGTATTATGATTGTCTGGCATAAATATCGGATCATAACCAAAACCGCCACCACCAAAGGCTTCTTTTGTCAAATTACCATACACGCGTCCTTCGAAATAATGTTCGCCAGTTTCGTCCATCAAACACAAAACAGTTATAAAATAAGCACGTCGATTGGTCTCTTCTTTCATTTCTTCCAAAACTTTTTTGATGTTTTTTTGAAAGTCATGATCGCCTGCATAACGCGCCGAATAAATTCCGGGGCGACCATCTAATGCTTCAACCACCAATCCACTATCATCACCAAGGCTTGGTTTTCCAGTTTTTTCAAAACAGTATTTTGCTTTAATCAGTGCGTTTTCAGCGAAAGTGTTTCCGTCTTCAATAATTTCTTCATTAAGATTATAATCGTTAAGACTTAATACAAAATAATCTGATCCTAATATTTGTTGAATTTCTTCTTTTTTGTGAAGATTATGGGTAGCTACCAATATTTCCATCGTGCATAAATTATCCTTCAAAGATACTAGCTTTTCTTTTAAAATAAACATTTAGAGCCAACATAAAAACATTAAAAATCCCTGCACCAATCATAAAACTATAAATCGGATCAATAGAGAGAATGGTTTGTGATGTTTCCGCGCCATACTTCATCATTAGCAAAGCTGAAATAAGATTATTAAAAGCATGCAAAAGTATTGGCAACAATAACGACTGCGTTTTTTCATAGATTAATCCCAAGACAAGTCCCAACAAAAAAGCCCCTACAAACTGCCAGGGATACACATGAAAAGCACCAAAAACAAAAGACGAAATCAGAATTGCAACTCGGGGATTAATCCCATTTTTTACAATAGATTTTTGAATAACACCACGGAATAATACTTCTTCTAATATCGGTGCTAAAATAACCGTTAACAAAATCATCGTAACATTATCCATTGCCAACGACGACATTTGCATTACAAAACTTTTGTACAATTCTCCAAAAACAGGACCTGTTGTTGGCACAAAAGTCACCAAAGATTCTGCCATCAACATCATCCCAAACATACATGGAAATGCTAATAAGTACACTAAAAAAGAATTCTTTTCAAAATCAAATTGTAGTTTTAGCTTGTGCGGTTTTAGAATAAATAAATAATAAAACAAAACTGGGAAAGCCATGCTGACACTATAACCAACAACCATAAATACAGGCGATGCCGCATAGTCGATATGTAAAAAATATAGACAAGCTACGCCCAAAAGAGCGATTATCATTTGTCCAGCCAAAAGTCCTAAAAACAAAATGACGGCGGCAAAAAAATTAAATGGCAGTATCGTAGATTTCATCGTTATTTCAATTCTTTAAAATAATAAAGATTTTCGTTCGGGAACAATTCGGGGTGGAAAATATTGATATAATCTTTCAAAACCAAATCGGCGCGCACATTTCCACTTTGGAAATAATCGTTTGCCAATCCATGTTCGCGATTGTTTATCATGTATAATTTTCCGTTTTGGAACACCTTCATTTTAGCATAATTGGCGTTGATATTTAGCATTGCTTTTTTACTTTGGTAAGACCCAATATTAACCCAATATTTTGCTTGTTCTGCTTTTTTGAAAACCTCTTCAAAACTTAACGGAATTGCATTGACTTCCTGATTATCCGACAAAATATAATTAGTATTGGCATCTTTAAAATAAATAGCTGCAGATGATTTTCCGCCAGGCAAAAACCATTGATTGCCGTAGATTTCGTTACACAAAACAACGGGTTGTTCCGTCGCTTGTTGCGCTAGATTTCGCAGTTGATGATAATCCTCCTCTATCTTTTTATAACGTATTTCCGCTTCTTTTTTAACATTAAATAACTCTCCAAAAAGCAATAAATATTTACTCTTACTTAATGGAGACGTTTCCAAATATTCGTCTAGGAAAATAACTTCGATGTTTGATTGTCTCAAGATATCATAAGTATTTCCGAAACTCGGAACGTAGTTGGTAAAAACCGCGTCGGGCTGCAAAGCAATTATTTTCTCAAGATCATATTTTTGTTCATTTCCTACATTTGCTATTTTACCCGTTTCAACTTTATTTCTGATACTATCATCAAAAATATACTCGGGACTAGAGATTCCAATGATTTTATCAACCAGATTTAACTCCGAAAAATAACCCAAAAGCGAAGAATTGAGAAGAACCACTTTTTTTAAACCTAATTTTTCTGTGTCGATACGATTTTCGAATTTTCCAGTTTTAATAACCAAATCTGAAACTTCGTAGCGATAACCCAATCTGTCTGAAATAGTTATGAAATCACCCAGTTGTTTTTCATTTTTTTTCTGACAAGAGATAAGAAATAAAAAACAAAATAAATTTAAAAAAATTGCTTTCATATTTCAAAGTAAAGAAAATATTGCTATATTTGCAAACCGAAATACAAGGCCTCGTGGCGCAACTGAATAGCGCATCTGATTACGGCTCAGAAGGTTACAGGTTTGAATCCTGTCGAGGTCACAAGACCGACATTTGTAGATTTTACTCTCTTATGTCGGTTTTTTTTATTTCCTAACCCATTGTTATACTGATAAATACATTGAGCAACTATGTTCATTTTAGGTGTTTGAAAACTTTTTCCGTCAAATTCGACTTTTTGGGGAAATATCAAACACCCTATCGTCCTTTTTGTTTGCAAATCGCCCTGCTGATAGAGGTTTACAAGATTTTCCATTGAATCTAATGCATTTTCTATTTTTGTCTTGATGTCAAGTTCTTTGCTTTCTGCAACAATGTGCTGAAGTTCCAATTCCAACTGTTCAATTTGGGTTTTTGTGAGATTTTTTATCTCTTTATAGTCATCCTCATCCAATTTATCAATTAGATATTTATCTCTTGCATTGGCCACTTTTTCATTAAGCAAATTAATCTCTTTTGAAATAGATTTTCTTTTCGAATCAATATCAAAAGTGAATTGTTTATAATTGTCTAAAAGTATTTCTTTCATCAAGTCTTTGATGATTGGATTGTACTCTAATTTTGAGATTTCTGTTTCAAAAAGTTCATTCAATTTATCAGAATCAAATCTAAAACCACACTTGTAATGACAATGATAGTAGTAATACGTTTTTGATTTCCCTTTAGCACCACTTGCAGTAAGGTTCTTGCCACATCTTGGACACGTAAGAAGACCTCGAAGCGGAAACCTCTCATTACCTAAAACCCTCCCTCCAGGACCTTCTACTTTCCTTTTCTTGTCCATTATCTGCTGAACTTGATAAAAAAGTTTTTCACTTACAAGTGCTTCATGTTTCCCATCAGTATAGTAAGCCTCTTCTTGCTTATAGTCCTCTATATATATTTTACCGCAATAGACAGGGTTTCTCATAGCTTTCGCAAATGCACTCCGTGACATTGATACACCATCTCTTTTATTCATTTGCAGTCTCACGTGGTCAGCTGGAGTATGTCCTTTTGAAATCTCATTAAATGCCCAGACGATATTTGATGCCTCTGGTTCTTTTATAGCAATGTATTTTTTACCATCTTCTTGACTTCTATTTATATAACCGTAAGGAGCGATTCCCATTAATCGACCCTCTTTTTTTGCTCTTCGCATTCCGTGGAAAGTATTCAAAGCTCTTCGGTCATTTTCTACCTCAGGAGTCGAAAGATAGATTGCCAGCATGAGTTTATTTTCAGGAACCGACATATCCAAAGGCTGTTCAATAGCCTGAGGAACAATATGATTTTTTTGCAGTAAACTTATCATTTGATAAGCATCCCCAGTGTTACGACTGAAGCGATCCCATTTAGTAAATAAAACTAAACTGCTTTTATGACTTTTTCTCTTAATCTCAGTGAGATATTTTTTCCATTCAGGACGTTCAAAACTTTTAGCTGAGTGATCTTCATAGATAACCCTATTAATAGCTATATCGTGGTTAGCACAATATTTTCTTAATCTTTCATTCTGATCTCTTTGTGAATAACCTTTTTCAGCCTGTTCATCGGTTGACACCCTTATATACAAATCTGCAATAATCATAATTGTATTGATTTCGTTAAAATTTAGTTTAGGAAGCATCAAAGAAATTGTGATGCTATAGAAATTCATCATTCCGATATACAGCTAAGATACAAATTATCAATCAGATGTAAAAAATTCTTTGAGCGTAAGTTTTACGATAGTATATAAAAATTCCATAATTTCTTCTGCCTCATCTCTATTTATTTCATAACCAGCCTTATTAAGCAACTGCAAAGCTTTTTCCGGTGGAATTTTCTTTAACTGTATTGTTGGAATGTATGTATCGATTTTAACTTTTTGGATGTTTTGTTCCTTTGATATTTCTCTCTTCATGACAATCTTATTGAGAATTGTATCTCAATAATTGTAATTTAGAAAAGCAGCTATATCACTTTATTTTTACTTCTTTGTAAGTCATGAATTGGCTTTATTTTTCTAACATTTTTAAATTATAATATTTTTTAAAAGTAAGAGTTCACCAAAATTTATAAAAGAACAGAAAGTAAATTCTACAAATATTTATTGAGATAATATTGTAATAAATATTTTCCATAATAAACCGGTAAAAAGGCAGCTAAGGTATATAGTTCATCCAATTCTTAATTCCAGCCAAAAGACTACGGCATAAACGGTTTCCTCCCTAAAGGTACCCTCCAATTATTCCGTTTCCTCTTGGCTTTTCCTATTGCCCTATAAGATTATCTGCTTTCTTTTTTCCGGTTTTTCTTTTGAAAAATATTAAGCGAAGCCTTGCGAGGCTTTTAGAGAAAGGGCGGAGAAGAGATTGTGAACAAAGCAAAATGTACAATCTTAAAAAAGCAATGTTATGAACATTATCGGAAGACTGACAAGAGATGCGGAGGTCCGTACACTGTCAAACAAAAAGCAAGTAGTAAATTTTTCAGTTGCTACCAATGACAATTATCGCAATAAACAAGGCGAACGAATTGAGCAAACAGCATACTTTGATTGCTCTTACTGGATTTCTCCAAAAGTAGCTGAGATTCTCACTAAAGGGGTATTAGTAGAATTAAGCGGAAGAGCTTACACAAGTGCATGGATTGGAAAAGATGGGGAAGCACACGCAGGATTAAATTTCCATACCTCACAAATCAAATTTCATGGAGGAGTAAATAAGTCAGATGCTACTAAAACGGCTTCTAAAAACAGTCCTAAATCAGCAAAGACTAAAGCTCAAAAATCAACGTCAGACAAAAATGAAAAGGATGACAATTTACCATTCTAAAAATATTCTCAAACATTTTTCTAATTTTTAAAATACAAACATAATGGCACATAATTTAAATTTCAACAGCAGAACAGGAAAATATTCATTTTTCACAGTTAAAGAAAAAGCTTGGCACAACTTGGGTCAATTGGTAGAAGAATATCCCACAAGTGCAGAAGCAATAAGATTTGCAGGTCTAGATTACAAGGTCGAAAAATCTGCATTGTTTACAAAAGGTTCAGGCATCATTGAAACAGATGATAACATCATTATGAATGATTCTGAATTGGAAGTTACTAATTATTTTGCAAATATCCGAACAGATAATAATACTGTTTTGGGTGTAGTGGGAAAAGATTACCAAATTGTACAAAACCGTGAAGCGTTTTCTTTCTTTGATTCTATTGTAGGTGGTGGAAATGGTATTTTATATGAGACTGCAGGAGCTTTGGGAAATGGTGAGCGTATTTTTATTACCGCAAAACTTCCCGACTATATCCGAGTTGGAAACGGTGACGATATTACAGAAAAATACATTTTCTTGACAACTTCACATGATGGGAGCGGAAGTATTACCGCCGCTTTTACACCTATTCGTATTGTTTGTCAAAATACTCTAAACGCATCTCTTAAAAATATGAGCAATGTCATAAGAATCAGACATACCGCAGGAGCTAAACAACGTTTGGAAGATGCTCATAAAGTTATGGGATTAGCCAATACATTAAGCACTCAATTAGAAGAAACATTTAATTATTGGGCAAAAATTAAAGTCGGTGACGATGAAATGAAAAAATTAATTCAGTTGGCACTCTGTCCCAATAAAGAAACTTTAAAACATCTGCAAAAAGGAAATCTTGACGAGCTGTCAACTGTTTTTAAAAATACTGTTGATGATGCTTTTGCCTATGCAATGATGAGTGACACTCAACAAATGGAAACCACAAAAGGGACTTTATTCGGTGCTTATAATGCGGTGACAGGCTTTTATCAGAATGTAAAAACCTATAAAGATGATGAAGCTAAACTAAAGTCTATTGTTATGGGTGGAACAGCTCAAATGAAATCACAAAAAGCTTTTGAACTATGCGAAAAGTTTGCAGGTTTTGGAGCTGATTCAATTTTAGTGAACTAATTTTTTAATCACTGCAATTACGGGAAAAACAAATCTCTGCCGTAGTCAGAGTACAAAATATGAAATTCAATATCGTAAACGAAATAAAGTTAAGCTATTCAAGAAAAGGAAATTGTGAAAGATTAATTACTACTTCACGGGATGCGGTCAAAATTTTTAAAGAGCATTTTGACAGTGATGAAATGGATTACCGAGAATCTTTTTTTGCCCTTTACTTAAACCAAGCAAACAGAGTTTTAGGAATAAAGAAGATTTCAGAATCTGGAATATCTTCAACGATTGTTGATGTCAGAATCATTATGCAAGCAGCACTTTTGTGCAATGCATCAGGAATTATTTTAGCACATAACCACCCATCGGGAAACTTGAAGCCATCTCAGGAAGATTTAAAAATGACGCAGAAAATAAAAGAGGCTGCACAGTTTTTAAATATTCAATTGCTCGACCATTGTATATTAAGCTCTACAGCTTACATATCATTTGCAGATGACGGACATTTGTAATTAGTAAAGAAAAACAGACGGCAGAAAATTTTGCCGTCTGTTTTATTTTTTCGAGACACTATCCTATAAAGTGTGTAAGTTAAAAAGTTGGGCTTAGATTTTATAATCTGAGCCTTTTTTCAAAAATAAGCATAAATTGGTTAAGAACAATACCCCAATTATGAATAGGCATTGTCCATTT
>NZ_JBSSMA010000015.1:0-80539 GCF_053891095.1 Soonwooa purpurea | reverse complement strand
GAAATCTTCCTGTATTTGATCCGCTCTCTATACCATACAATTACAAATACAATGGTATGGAGCTGCAAGAAAGTGGTATGTACGACTACGGTGCAAGATTCTATATGCCGGATATTGGACGATGGGGACAGCACGATCCTTTAAGTGAAATTACTCACGATCCCTTTGGATATGTATACAATAATCCAATAAGATATAATGATCCCACAGGTATGGAGGGTGAAGAAACTTCATCGAGTAGTGGAGGTGAAACAAATGCCAACGGAGGTTGTTGTCCAGATGGTGATAAAAGAGAGGGTGCAAGTTTTGATGGAAAGCCTTATGATGGCGGAATTAAAAGTTATACAATTAACGCTGATAAAACAACATCTACAGAAATAGATGAAGTAAATATAAAAAATAATAATCAAAAATCTTCCTCTCCAGTCAGAGATTTTGTTTTTGGAGGTGGTGGTAAATTTAATTCTACTATTTCTAGTACTTTATCATCTATTTGGAATAGTTCTTTATCAAGAGCTATTATTCCTGATAGAATGGGACTAACAATGAATGCCACTGGGGAAGCTGTTTTTTCAACAGGTATACAAGGAGGAATTGAATTAATTTTAAGAGGAAGAGATGCAGGTATATACATAGATCCTGGAAATACCATGAGCGGAGGTATTACTGCTGGATTAGGTGGGTCGGGTGGAATTAGTCTTTTTGCAAGTCGCTTCTCTGGCAAAGTAGAAGATATAACACTAAGTTCAGTAGTAGGAATGGAGGCTTATGGATCTGGTACCCTAGCACTTGGAGGAGGAGTTACAGGAAGTTATTCAGTCTCTTTTGATCCTAACCCGAATAATGGGCCTGTTTTAGGCAGGTGGCATACTACTTCTGGGGGAATAGTTGCTGGAGCAAGGGGTTCGTTAGGAGTTGGTGTGTCTATTTCTAATACAAGAATAGGTATAGGCTTTGATGGAAAATCCCGAATAGCTGATTATTCAGGTTTAATTACAGGAAAAGGATCATACTAATATGGCACTTAACAAAAGAAATATTATTTTAATTTTATTATTAGCATTTTTGATGTTGATTTTTGCTTACATATGGAATCAAAATAATGATTCAGTTTTTTTTCGGACAGAGTTGTCAGGTATAATAGAAGAAATAAAATCTAATGGAAGATTTGAAAATTCTAAGGTTGCAAAATATAAAAATGAAAAAGATTTTAATTATTTATTTTGGTTTTATACTCCTAACTCTGATGACTTAAAAGTCGGAGATTCTATTTTCAAATCCAAAAATTCTTATGACTATGAAATTTATAGATTAGATAAAAATGACCACTATGAATTTTATAAAATACTAAAAAGAAATCCTTAATAATATTTTCTATATGGAATTAAACAAGAGAAATATATTTATCATTTTGATAGGAGTAGCTCTATTGCTAATCTACTTTTTTGTGAAGCAAAATACTTTACAGAAAGATTCTTATCAATCGGAAATTAAAGGAATAGTAGAAGGTAAAAGACATATTGGAAGAGGGGAAGCTTACATTCAACTTAAATTTAAAGGATCAGACAGGTTTGACGATTTATCTGTTCTTTATGTAGGTACAGATAATCAAAATGATGTTGTAATTGGAGATTCAATATACAAACCTCATAATTCTTACAACTATCAAGTTTTTAGATTAAATAAAAATGACCACTACGAATTTTATAAAATATTAAAATATGAGTCTCAATAATATATGCTGGACTCCCTCCCTTGACAAGATGTCAGAGAAAAAACGTCTGTAAAATAGAAAAGTCCTCCTAGAAGTCAATACACTCATGAAGCCTATAGTTATGTCTGGAACAACCCAATTAACTATTGGGATCCAACAGGTATGGAAGGTGAAGAAGCTAATGTACGAGGACTAGAAGGTCCTGGTAAAGGTAAAGAAGGTATCACAGGTACTGCCAATAAACCAAAGGAAATTGAAGGGGTAACAATTACAAACATAAAGCCTTTAAAGCAACAAAATCCTGCTACTTTTAATATTTTGCCTGGTAGTGAGGGGGCATATATAAATTTACCTACATATAAATTACCTCCTCTTCCTATTAATATTTGTGGGCATTGTAATGATGGACCTGTAAAAATGATAGGAGGTCCTGGTGATTGGACTGGTTTTTTTGAAATTCTTGGCATGTTGCTTTCTAATGAGGAGTCTAATTTAAAATATGTAGCAATTCCTTTGCTAGTTGTTAAAGGAAAAGAAGATAAAGCCTTGAAAATTCTTGCAGCTGAGAAAGGGGTTTTTACAGCAACGAAAGAAGGAGTAATTCTTCCGAAAGGATTAAATATTCCGAAGGAATATATTCAAAGCCCTTATAGAAGTTCATCATATGGAAAAATGGAAAATGGAAAATTTAAAGAATATTTAAGGGTGGATCCTGCTACTCCTACTGGTATGAAAGGTCCTGAACGAAGCCATTTTCATATTGATGGAACGAAAGAGCATATCTTTGATATATCTCGCTGGCCAAATAAATAAATAATCTATGGAAGAAAATAAATATAATTTACATGATGTTGTGATTAAAAATATCAATATTAATAGGAGGGAACCTGGCATTATCGATTCTTTAGAGTTTACAATAGAAGGCAATAATCTTACAATGATGTCTTTTAGTGAGGTTTATTGGTGCAAATTAGAAATGAATTTTGGAATCATTGCTGATGAAAGTATTTTGGAAATGAGCATACTTGATAAGAGTGATAGTGAGTTTATTGATTTTCTTAATAAATGGAAAGGCTATATAAATGTTGAAGATTTTTTATTGTACAAAATCGAACTAAACTCTAGTGGAAGTATAATTAAAATAATTTCAAAGTTAGCACCAGTCTTTATGTAATAATAATCCTATAAGATTTATAGATCCTGATGGTCGAGAAGCTGAGGAAGCAGGAAGCAGCGATGCTTCTGTAGGAGATGGGGATGATTGGGTGAGAGACAATACTACACAGGATCTTCGATGGAAACCCAGTGCTAAAAATCAGGAAACTTCTCCTGCAGGAACTACTTACGTAGGAGAAACGCATTAGGAGGGAGGGTTATCATATGCTGCAGATGGCAATGTATATGATGATTCTGCTGCCGGAAAAGGGCAACAGACTTTTGCCGAAAAGAATATAGAGGAAGTAACAATAATCGTTAATAAAAGTGGTTTTTTTTGGAGTGCAAATGCTAATTTTGCATTTGTAGGTGGATTTGGAGTTTCATTTGGACAAGTTACGGATAGCAAAAACAAAACAAATTGTTTTTTTTCCTTTAATGGTAATCTAGGCATGAGTGCAGGAATAAGTTTGGAATCGGGTATTGTTAAACCTACAGATTCTCGTCATAGGTTTGTAAATTATGATTTTGTTGGAAAAGGACGTTCCATCTCTGGAGGAGAGGGATCTGTTAGTGGAACTTATGGCGGGAATTTTAATAGAAATTACAAAGGTTACGAGATTATAGATCAATTTAATCCAGAAAACTTTGGTAGAAATTCTAGTGATAATAGAGCTGGTTATACAACAGAGAGTTTAGGTGTTGGTCGCAGTCTCAAAGGTGGGATTCCTGTTATGTGGACAGCTTCTCAAACATGGGTATTTGGAAAATAATTTTAATATGATAGAGCAAGATTCTGATAAAAAAATAATAAAATTTATAATCTATTTTTTTGTAACAAGCTTTCTATTACTAATTGTTTATTTAGCTGCTATTTCAAATTTATCAACAAAAAATGCAATATTATCAATCAATAGAACTACAAAAGTTGTAGACATTTATCATAATATTCATGAACATAATTTTTTATTTGTCAAATATTCTGACGGATATAATGGATTATTAGAATATCCATATATAATAGGGGATTCAATTTCTAAAAAGAAAGGGGATTCGATAGAATATATTTTTAGAGGAGATAGTATTTTGAAGAATAATCTGCTAGAAAGAGCTAGAAAGGATGGGCTTTTGAAATAAGAATGATGAGTTTATCACAGACTACATGTTAAGAGCAAAAATGTATGTAAAATATAAAAGCTCTCCGAGAAGTCAATACACTCATGAAGCCTATAGTTATGTCTGGAACAACCCAATTAACTATTGGGATCCAACAGGTATGGAGGGTGAAGAAGCTAATGTAGGAGGACAAGAAGGTCATGGTAAAGATAAAGAAGGTATCACAGGCACTGCCAATAAACCAAAAGAACTTGAAGGGGTTGTTGTTACTGCCTATAAAGCAATAAAAAATGTTGCTTCAGCAGGTATAGCTTATACAATAACAACTTCTGAAGCGACTCTAGTCGCATTGACATCTATTATGAATTCAATTTTTAATTCAATAGGATCGGGAGTAGTCACTCTTGGCAGATGGTCACTATGGGCACTTCCCTTGATGCTGAATGGCGATATGCAGAAACCGGATAATGCCTATCCTCCTTTGCCTGCTCCTAATATGAAGACTGAGGATGCAGCACAAGAAGAGACAGATACAAACGGTGTAAATGTTCCTGATGAACAAAATGATGGTGGGAAAAACGCACAACATAAAAACCAGAAAGCTAAAGAAAGTGCACAAGGCAATATGAGAAAGCTAATGCGGAGTATAACCGTTTAAAAAGTAAACCAAACAAAACTCCACAAGATAAGAAAGATTTAAAAAAAGCTGAAAATCAAAAAAATCATTGGAAAAAGAAAGCCGATGAAACGGGAGAAATGCTTTTAGGTAAAGCGTTCCAAATTCCGGAAAACGAACGCGGAATTATCTTCGGAATCCTCGCTTGGTTTTTAGAAGATGAGTTGGTTGCAGAAAAAATGAACATTGACCTCAGTAAAGGAATCCTTTTAAGTGCGCCTATTGGTTGTGGAAAAACTACACTTTTCAAACTAATGCAGAATTTCCCGACTAAAAGAAAAGGCTTTGGAATTATTTCCACACGACGGATAGTTTCAGAATTTATGCAGTCCGGCTACGAAGTTTTAGAAAAATATTCACGCGGGAATTTCAGTCACGATATCAGAACTCCAAAAACCTATTGCTTTGACGACCTCGGAACTGAAACCACTTCCAAATACTTCGGCAATGACTGCAACGTGATGGCAGAAATACTTTTAACACGTTATGATTTATTCAAAGAAAAAGGCATTATTACCCACATCACCACCAATCTCTCTGCCACCGAAATTGAATCCCAATATGGCAATCGCCTTCGATCTCGTATGCGTGAAATGTTCAATTTGTTTGGATATGAAGAAAGTTCGGGGGATAAGAGGAGGTAAGATGTATTTATTATATTATAGGAAAAAGTTATTTTTTAAATATCTTTGAATAACTTATTTGGAAATATGAGCACCCTAAATTCAATTAACAACACATATACAAGTTATCAGGATATTATTTCATTTTATGAGGATAATAAAGATGAGGTTTTTGATGATATCCACCTTAGGTTAACATTTTTTTTTGCGGCAAATATGAGTGCTGCTTTAGGTGCAATATTGGATTTGTTTATTTTAAATCTTAATGATGTTCAATTTGATTATATTTCTCCTAAAATAGAAGAAATTTTACTGAAAAATGATTTTCTTACTTATTTTGGAAAAGAAAGAATCTGTGATAACAATCATACGACAATTAAATATCAAAAGTTAAAACCTTCCGACGGAAAATATTTTAAAAAATATGTAATTGAAGAACTGATTGGGAGAACCGAACTTCCAAACATGTCCGATCCTTTGAAGGAAAAAATAGTTGAAGCTATTTATGAAATCTTTGTAAATGCCCAAATCCACAGCGAAACGAAATTTATTTATACTTGTGGACAGTTTTTTCCAAATAAAAATAGAATTGAATTTACAATTGTGGATACTGGAATTGGTTTTAAGGAAAAAGTGAACAATAGATTTAATTCTAATCTGGAAGCTTATCAGGCGATAGAATGGGCGGTAAGGGATAAAAATACGACTAAGCAAGGCATAACAGGTGGTATAGGCTTGGCTGTTTTGAAGGAATTTATAGAAAAAAATAAGGGAAAAATGCAAATTGTAAGTGGAGATGGATTTTATCAATTTGATAGTATGGGAATTGAAACAAGAATATTTAATGGGTCATTTCCAGGAACAATTGTAAATTTGCAATTCTGCACGGATGATTTTAATAATTATTCTTTGGTAGAAGAAATAGATATAAACGATATATTTTAAAAAATGGAAAGTACAACAATTAGTATAGTAAACACAATTGGAGATGTCTATGGCGTAGAAGCAGAAGATGGTCAAAAAGTGTTTGATCTGGTCAAAAAAGCATTTGACAATGGTCACAAAGTTATTTTGTCTTTCTTGAATATAGAAATGCTTACAACTGCTTTTCTTAATACTGCAGTTGGACAGTTGTATAAAGATTATCCAGAAGATGTAATAAAAAAATATATATCAGTGGACGATATTTCCGATTCTGGCAAAGTGTCTCTTAAGCGTGTGGTAGATACAGCTAAGATTTATTATAAAGACCCTGATGCGTTGGAAAGAAGTATTAATGACATTTTAGAAGATTAATAGTTATGGCTAATTATAGATTACAAGATGCTGCTCAGCTTCAAGGTCGAAATGTTTTTGTAGATGCCAATGTATTGATTTATCTTTTTTGGCCAACAGGAAGGCATTATTTTGAGCAAAACTATGCAAGAGTTTTTAGAACTTTATTAAAACAGGGAAATTCTTTGTATGTAGATTTTCTTGTTATTTCAGAAGTTATTAACAGGGTGTTAAGAATTGAACATTCTAAATTAAATCCGAGTGCGAGTTTTAAAGTGTTTCGGGATAGTCAGGAAGGTAAAGATGCCTTAGATGATATTCATACCATCATAAAGGGGAATGTTTTGAATCGTTTCAATATTGAGGGCAAAATATTTAATAATCAGGAGCTTGAAAGTTTGATGACGATAAATGATTTGGATTTTGTTGATAAAGCAACAGTATCTTTATGTACGGAAAAATCTTTGGTTCTTCTTACGAATGATGGGGACTTTAAAAATTCTGGTTTGGATATTCTTACAGGAAATTCTTACATATTGAATTAAATATTTTCTTATTGCACGCATTTTTCAATATAAGTCCCTTTTTGGGATTTTTTTTGTTAATAGTATCAGGATGATTCTTAAAATTTGATTATTTTTATAGAGTTTAAACATATTTTATTATGTGATTACGGAAAACCGTAAATTATATCTGAAACAATAATTTAATTTTGTTAGATTTCATTTATTGAAATCTAAATTTTTAAGAAAACTATGATAAACTTTGAAAACTCAGAACAGCAAATTGTAACTGTAAAGGCAAGAGCTGATAAGGCAATCAATTCTCTCAAAGGCATTTTATTAGGAATTATTTCTGATGATAAAATAGACTCTTATGAGATGAAGGAACTGCAGTTGTGGGCAAGAGAACACCACTATTTAGTGAACAGAAATCCTTTTAGGGAATTTATGTCATTAATTGATAATACGGTGTCGAATGGTATTCCACCAAAGGAGGCTATAGAAGACCTTTATTGGCTTTGCCAAAAATATGAACATGACAGTATCTATTACAATGGGATCACATCTGATTTACAACAGCTTCAGGGAATTTTTCACGGAATCTTATCTGATGGAGAACTCAATGATACGGAGATTTTAAAACTTCACGAATGGCTTTCAGAGAATGAACACCTGAATTCCTATTATCCTTATGATGAAATACGAAGTCTTGTCCTTTCTGTGGTTTCTGATAAGAAAATTGATGAAGACGAAAGATTAATACTGATGGCGTTTATCAAGCAATTCGTTGACCTTAGCAATAATGATGTGAAAGCATCAATTGATAAAGCAACGGCAGATATAAATATTTCTGGAATATGTGCAGTTGATCCTGAGATTATTTTTGAAAATAAAACCTTCTGTGTCACAGGAATTCTCAGCAGAGGAACCAGAACTGAACTTCAGAATGCCATTAAAGATAAAGGAGGTATTCCTGTAAATTCTATTTCAAAAAAAACAGATTATTTGATTATTGGCGATACCAGTAATGCTTGCTGGAGCTACGCCTGCTATGGTAGAAAAGTAGAAAAAGCATTGGACTTGAGAAAGTCAGGACATACCATTGTTTTGGTTCATGAATTTGATGTGTTTGACGCCATATAAACGTAGGAGAATATGACTTTTTTTATCATTCTGGTAATTTTATTTTTTATTATTGCCATAAGCAAAAACCAAAAGAAAACCCCTAAAAATAAAGAGACTTTTGAGAATACAAGTTCTAATCCCATAAAACTACAACCTCAAAAAACTTATGGTGAAAAAAGAAACGATATCTTCCCATCCCAACCTAAAAATCAGATAAATTCTGTGGAATCTAAAATGAAGGATGACTCAATTATTGATGTCTCTGATTTGATGAGTACTTTGATAAGCAATATTAAAATTACATCAGAGTATCCATCTTCGTCTTCGTCATCATCTTATTCTTCTGTTCCTTATTGGCCGCATCAATACGTCTATTCTTATGATGAAATTAACCATGCAACAAAAGAGCAGCGAAATTTTTATTACAAGTTTAGAACGGAATTTTTAAAGGGGAATGTTTTGTCTCTTAATGGAAATACAAACTATGCATTTATTCTACTTTTTGATTTATTAAACGATTTTGAAGTTCATAAGGATTATAAAAAAATCGAAGATCAATTGGAAATGTTAGGAAATACTTTTCCTCGAACAAAATCATATGGTGTATCATTTCTGCTAAAGAAGCTTGAAGAATATAATATGGATGACGAAGCTGAAAATTTCAGAGAAAAAAATCATCAATATGATTATGATTACTGGAAGCTTGGCAAAAAATATAAGAAAAAGCTTAATCTTTCAATTGAACAAGAAGAAATCCTAAATAGAATTTGGCTCCAAGCTAATGTTTTTAATAATGCTGAATTTTGTAAAACTGAAATCCTAAAACAGTTTTTAAGAGCCGTGGAATTTCTTCAAAGTAATTATGTTTCTAGTGATAATTCATTTGTTAACCTGATGGATGAATTGTCTGATTTGATTGTGAGAAAATATTACCGATATAGAAAAGGCAGCCAAAACTATAAATATACTTTTGATTCGGTAAAAGGTGAAATTTATGGACATATTTTGAAATTAAGTGAAAACAATGTAAGAGAGGTTTATTCAAATAAGAGGAAGCTGACAGCAGAGTTTAATTATAATTCACCTGAAATTTTTACATCATACTATGAAAAAGTGATTTCAAAATTAGATGTGTTCTTAATTGATGACCAAAAGAATATTGTTTCTCCTGATACTGAAACCGAAAAATTATTGAACGAAAGCAATACCACCCGTTGGAAATCTAAATTTGAAACAATAACACAAACTTATACGAATACAGCCGATTTTGAAAATCAAATTATCAGACTTGCCGAGGAAAACATAAAAAATCCTTCCGTAGAAAATGTTTTTTTTGAAGCTTCTAAGTTTATGGCGAAACTGGACAAGCCAAGTTCTCTTAAGCTTTATGTTTATTACATAGATTCCGATTTGAAATCGTCAAAGTTTGATAACAAGCAGATGAATAAGACCATTCAGAAAAGTCTTTTTAAAACTGATGAGCAATTGAGAGATTTTGAAGAAATTTTAAATAATTTTATTAAAGACAGGCAACTTGAAAATGCTTTGAACAGAATATCTTCTGTATATGAGCCAAAGCGAAAAAAAATTGTCATCGATAGAAATTCGATACAAGAAGTTCAAAAACAGCATTCAGGAACGGTCAATCTTCTGAATGAATATCTTCAAGACGAATTGGATGATGAAGTAAAAACATCTGATTCCATAGAAGAAAATGAAACCGAAGAAGTTCATATTCATATAACCAGCGATGATAATACAGAATCAGCTACATCAAGATTTAATTCAGATTTACACCTCTCAGACCTTCAGAAAGAGGTACTAGAAATCTTTGAAAAAAACAGTTTCAGCGTTCCACAGAATGAATTGGAAGAAGTATTGAAAAGCAAAAACCAAATGATGAGTTCGGTGATTGATTCAATAAATGAATCCTGTTATGAAACACTGGATGATGTATTGATTGAAGAAGAAGATGACTATTTTACCATATTCCCAGATTATTACAAAAAACTATTAAACAATGATTGATAATATTAAACCAAAAGAAGCTACCTCTATTATTAACTCTCTTGTAGGAGGAGTTGTTCCGAAAATTGGAGTGCAGCATATTACAGTAGGGAGAACAGAAGAGATAGAAGCCTTTATTACTGCACTGAATGATGTAAAGAACGGACACAGTATTGCAAAATTCTGGATTGGAGATTTTGGAAGCGGTAAATCATTTATGCTTCATTTGCTTAATACAGTAGCACTAAAACAAAAATTTGTGGTTGCAAATGCAGACTTTACTCCGGATAACCGCCTTTATGCTAATGATGGAAAAAGTGTCTTATTATATTCGGCAATTATGGATAATATTTCTATCCAGACTAAGCCGGAAGGAGGTGCTTTGCAGACATTATTAGAAAAATGGATAGAACAGGTTATTTCAAAAACTGCGCAGGAAAACAATATTTCATTGGTTGATATTCGAAATGAAGAATATCTTGGGATAATTAAAAATAATATAATGAAAACCATTAACGAGATCACAGAAGTAGGTGGTTTTGACTTTGGTTCAGTTATCGTTAAATATTACGAAGGCTATATCAAAAATGATGAACTTTTAAGAAGGAATGCATTAAAGTGGCTGAAAGGAGAATATAAAACAAAGACCGAAGCAAGGCAGGATTTGGGTGTGCGGGAGATTATCAATGACCAGAATTTTTATGATATGCTCAAAAATTTCTGCAAACTGTTTGTAAGTATGGGATATAGCGGATTTATGATAAATCTTGACGAAGCTATCAACCTTTACAAAATTTCTACCTCCGTAATGCGTGAGAAAAACTATGAAAAAATTCTTACGATTTACAATGACTGTTTCCAGGGAAAGGTATCTAATCTATTCATCAATTTTGCCGGTACAAAAGAATTTCTTGAAAACGAAAGAAGAGGTTTGTTTAGTTACCAGGCATTAAAATCCAGATTGCAGACCAATAAATTTGAAACCTTGGAAATACGTGATTTTGCACAGCCTGTCATCAAACTTACGCCTTTGGACCATAACGAAATATTTGTTCTTTTGAAAAAATTGAAATTAATCTTCGATTTCAATTATAAAACTGAAATCAGTATTTCTGATGAAGAGATTTCTGCTTTTATGGAAGAAATGTTTAATAAACCTGGAGCTTCAGAGTTCCTGACACCTAGAGAAGTTATTCGTGATTTCTTGAATATTCTTAATATCATACGACAAAATCCAAATGTAGATAAAAAGCAATTGTTTGGAGATATTGAAATCGAAGACGAGCGTCCAAATGACTTGAATATTCTGGATAGTATTGAAGAATTATGACGGCGTTCAATCTACTTTCTGAACCTATCAGGAAATACATCAGAGACAAAGGCTGGGAAAGTTTGCGACCAATTCAGGAAGCTGCAATTCAAAGAATTTTAAGCACAGAGAATAATTATGTGTTAATTTCCAGAACAGCTTCTGGAAAAACAGAAGCTGCTTTTCTACCCATTTTATCAAGAACAGATTGTATAGAAGAGGGTGTTAAAGTGCTTTACATTTCCCCATTGATTGCTTTGATTAATGACCAATTCCGGCGTGTTGAAGAATTGTGTGAATATTTGGACATCAGTGTAACCAAATGGCATGGTGAGGCGAGCAAAAGTCAGAAAGATAAACTGCTGAAAAATCCGAACGGAATCGTTCTAATTACACCGGAATCTTTAGAAGCAATGTTTGTGAATAAACCCTATAACGTAAAACATTTGTTTGCGTCATTAGAATATGTAGTAATTGACGAAATTCACTCTTTTTTAGGTTCAGACAGAGGAATTCAATTACAATCTATTCTATCGCGGTTACAAAAAATAAATAAAACCAGATTCAAAACGATTGCACTTTCTGCAACCGTTAGTGATTCTAATCAATATTTAGAACTGAAAAGTTTTCTGGGAGACATCGAGAACACTAAAATTATACGAGATACAAATCCCAAACCTATCAATGCAGTCTTTAGATATTTTGAAGGCAGCGGTGCAGAATTGCCTCTTGAATTATTAAAAGATTTATATATCCAGACAAGAAATAGCAAATCATTGATTTTCCCAAATGCCAGGGGAAGAGTTGAGGAAGTCGCTGTAAAACTGAGAAAAATTTCTGATAAAGTCGGAGGACATCAGAATTACTTTTCCCATCATTCTTCAGTAGATAAAGAAGTGCGGGAATATGTAGAATTCTTTGCAAAGAATAACAAATATGAAAATTTCAGTATTGCCTGTACTTCTACATTGGAATTGGGAATTGATATTGGAAGTGTGGACCAGGTTGTTCAGATTGATGCCACACACAGTATTGCTTCTCTAATCCAAAGAGTCGGAAGGAGCGGACGAAGAGATGACAGAGCAAGTAATTTGTTTTTATATGCGACTAATCGTTGGACATTATTACAATCAGTTGCTTGTTGGCTTTTATATGATGAAAAATATATTGAGCCGGTTTCTTTGAATGAAAAACCTTATGATATTTTACTTCACCAGATGCTTTCCATCGTAAAAGGCAGTTCCGGAATGTCAAAAGAAAATTTGCTCAGTGAATTACATCATAATTGTGCTTTCAAAAATATATCAGAAACTGAAATCGAAGAAATCATTGCATTCTTGGTTAAAAAAGACCTTCTTGAACAACTTGGTAAAGAATTAATTTTAGGAATTGAAGGAGAGAACGTTGTTAATAACAGAGAGTTTTACAGTGTTTTTCAAACCGAAAATTTATTCAAAGTATCTCATAAAGGAAATAAGGTAGGAGAAATTCCACTAACCCTACAGATTAGAGAGGATGAGAATATTTACTTATCTGCAAGAATCTGGAAAATCATAGTAATTGATTTAAAATCGAAGAAAATTGAAGTAGCACCTGCGAAAGATGGTAAGAAACCAATATTTGAAGGCAATGGTGCCAATATTGCAGACAAAATCAGAGATAAAATGCTGGAAGTACTGGTTTCTAAAAAAGAATATGATTTTCTTGATGAACCAAGTCAGAATGTTATATTCGAAATGCAAAAAGAATTTTCAGTTTTTGATTTTTCAGATATTACCAAAGAAAGGCCTTTGCTTTCAACCAACAAAAATCTTATATTTTACTCTTTTACAGGTTCAAAAGTAAACAGAACGCTTAGACTTATTTTTGATACTTTAGGGGTTCGGAATATCTACTCTGACTTAGATTCTTCTTTTGAAATAAAAACTCCTCTGGAAGAGTTTATCCCAAAACTGAAAAATCTACAAAATTCTATCATAGATTTTGACTTGATCTTGTCAAATCTTTTGGAAGACAAACCTGATATTTTGGATTTCTCAAAATTCGGTAAGTTTTTGCCGCTAAAATTTCAAATTGAAATACTAAAATCTTCCTATTATGATTTTCATAATTGTAAAGAGTTTATTAATCACATAAATCTCATAATTAATATTCCAAAATAAACACCGCCTTCCCCCAGCAAATAACATAATCGAAATTATACTCATACACAGCCGCTACGGGGGTTGCTTCCACATCGTTACTGCAACTGCCAACAAGGTATGCCTATAATTTTAGATTATGTTAAATGCTTCCCTAGCAACGGGCAGAGCCCTTTTGTGCCTACGCTTTGCCAACGCTTTTCTCCCAACCCACCCATTTTATAGGATGCACAAAAAAGATGCAGATAGAGTAGTCCTTTGCCAATCGTTACAGTAGCTTCTTGCGAGAAACTATTTTATAGAAAATAAAAAAATAGTTCACGCAATCAGCCACTTTCACTCACGCGCATAGCAGTATTCCTTCAATCCTCCAGGAGCTTATGCCAACGCTTTGTTTCAATCCCAATTCAAAAATACGCTAGTTTCATAGGCAAATAGTTTCAGTGTATTTTTTCATCGGCCTTTACAATATCCAACAAAGCTCCTTCCGTCAATTAGTCATACAGCTATCTTTTCCAACGCTCATCATATTTAGTTCTTGTATCTAGATGCTCGGTTCTTGAATCTTTTCTCAAGCATCTTTTTTGTGCGAGCTTATCTACCCATTTTTACCAGAGATTCCCAAAGCTAAATCCAAGCTTCTCCAGTTCCTTCACAATAGGTATATGCAAGCATATCCCTACCAATATGTCACCGCATGCAGGAGTATATCGCCAAAGCAAATTTCAACTGCCATATACACCTGCCTTTTCCATTGCTCACCGTTCTTTGCCAAGCATCTTCCCACACCTTTTAATTATCGTTTACCCTAGAATATTAGTTTTTTTAGCATAATCATAAGAAGAAATGGAAGCCGAACTTCGGCCAAAAAATAAAAAAAGAAGGCAAAGATAGGGGGCTTCCTAATCCAGCCGCTATATTGTGTAAAGGTCAAGCCCTACGGGTTTTTGCAAAAAGATTTTTGCATCTAAAATATATGCAAAAACTTTTAGCAAAAAACCTTGACACAATGCCACGCCCCCTTACAAGAGGGCTTTCTTTTTTTCTTTTTTTTTCGGTTTTTTTCTTCGTTTTCTTTTGAAAAATTTTCGGCGCAGCATAAAATTTTAAATCTCAAGCCATGACAAATTTTAAAGTACGTACGTACAATTCTGAAAAAGAAACGCCCGAAAACGCAATTTTTATCCTTTCAAGAGGACACAACGCAGGAAAACCATTGTTTGAGCCTTGTCCGAACTGTTTTATCCTGTACTGCAACGACCAAGAAGAACGCGAAAACCTGTACTGGACATTTTTTACACTTTGGAAAAACGGCTTTTTTCATCCTTATTTATGCGGAAGTGTGATTGAAATGCTTCGTTTGTTTGAACTTAAGAAAATTATACAAAATTTCATCATTCCTAGTCTTAAGAAGATGGAGCAGAACGCCAAAATCCTTTCCGACATCAAAGCCGTTTATCAGTTAGAACAAAAGTTTACTGAGCAACTCAAGCAGCTTTCCGAACTTCGTTCTGTTCTAGTGCGAAAGTATTATTTTGAAATCTAATAAGATTTAAGAATTCAGTATTTAAAACAAAATATAGCCTCTCAAAATTCTGAGAGGCTATTTTGTTCTTAGTCACCACAACTTTTAGAACTTGTTTTTTAATAATTTAATAAGAAATTTCAGTAATAATGTCATCAAAAAACTGGAAGCACCTCCTAATCCTGCGAGTAAAATGGTTTTGATCAGGTCTTCGGTTTGTATATTGACAAATATCGTTAGTAGAGTACCAAATGCTGTACTTAGTTTAGTTGAATTATCTAAATAATTCATAGATAATTGATGTTAATTTCTAGGAATGAATTTTAATCATCCCTATAAACTGCCGTTTGACTGATTGCTGATGCGATTCCTCCAGCAACCGCAATATATCCAGCTATTGTTATTACAATTGCTGGCAGCGAAACGGGAGCTGTTGCAATAACACTTCCTACAGCTGTAAGCACTAAACCTAAATTTCTTATTGTTTTAAAGAATTTTGGAGTAGGCTCCTGCATTCTTTCCATTACTTTTTTCATGTCGTTGATTTTTTAATTGTTAGATTAATTACAAAGCCTTTTTCTAGATATGGAAAAAGTATATTTTTCAATCGATCAAAGGCAATCCGTGAAAGGATTCCTTTTCCTTCTCCAGTCAGCTCCGAAACTGGAGCAATGCAACCATTTAATTCCTTCAAAGCATTATTGGCAGGATGAAAGAGAATTAAATCTCTGTTTTTTACATTCAGGACTTCTAAATGCCATTTGAATTTTGGACTAAAACGCTTTTTAACTCGATATAAACCTTCTGGAATGCATGAAATTCTTCTTTGGTTATTTTTCCAAGCTAATTCAATCGTCTTGCAGATCTCTTTGTCCTCAAAGTATAAAGTCCCATTAGTGCCTGATACATGATATTGACGTTCTAAAACTAATTTCATAATTAGAGCATTAAACAACTACATCAATGATCTTTAAAGCATTAAAAGCTCCGTTTTTTAACGAATATTTTTCACCATTCACTTCTTGAAAGAACTCAATGCCTAAAGCTAAAAATAGAGGGTGTGTCGACAATTCGGGTAGCTCAAGAGGAATGTCAATTGCAGCAGTTAAGGTATTGTCCCAAGGTAAAATGATACTTTCTCCAATGGGAGCAACATAAACTTCCGCTTCGAAATCAATATCCATTGCAGCTGCAGTCAATTTAAAATGAGTTGTACCCCCAGGAGCGGCAATCATTTTCGCTGGAACGAACGGATCAAAATTTACACCTGCTTCACCTGTAGGTCGATCCAATGTTTTATTCCACGGAGCATAAACCGTGTTCCCTAATTTTCCATTAGCATTGAAATCGAAATTCATTAGAAGTTCCGCTTCACCATCAATAACATTTCTGAGTCCTCTAGGATTAACAGCATCCAGTTTGATAACTTCGACCATCTTTTTTGTCAAGCGACTTACCATTCGACTATCATTGATGTTCTGAAGTAATTGACGAATAGAATTTCGTAGAACTTTTCCAGCTTTACCTGCACGCCCAAACTCTGCATTGTTTTCTCGCGTTCTTTGGAAAGCGGGATCATTGCGGATTCTTTCTGCAGATACGCCTCCTTTTTCTCGGGCTAAATAGCCTTCCTTAGACTTGTAAAATGTGATACCTCCAATAGTACCATCAAGTTTTACAATACTTTTTTGTCTTGCCATTGTAATAAGATTTAAGATTAATACACATTTAATTACACTTCAATCTTTGGCTGTTGCAACATGATTTAGATTGATTTGAAGACAAATGTTGCATTATATAAAGGAAATTCAAAGAGAAGACTATACCGTATGTCCAAATGTGAATACTTTGTCCATAACAATATCAAATGATCACTCTCAAAAAGATATAACTTGCATATAGTTAAGTTATTAATACGTCTTATCCCATTTAAGTTTAACCTATGAAATCGGTATTGACAAATTATTGTACAAACAAACACCTAAGAAGAGTGCGATAACATATGACACTAAAAAAAACATCTACATATGAAAAAGGATCTGACTAGAATATGCATATATGCTAAAGACATCCAGCGGATAACAGGGAAGAGTTACCGACAAAGCACACGGCTAGTCCATAAAATAAAAGCAGAGCTGAATAAACAACCCAATGAATACCTAACAATCGAAGAGTTTTGCGCTTATACTGGTATCAAATATGAGCAATTAGCCCATCTTATCATTGGATAGCCTTGATATATTAATAATGAAATGCAATATTTTGTTATGATACTGTGTGAGTTATATAAACCTATTCAAAAAAATAGAGTAGTAAATTTGCAGATTGTTAAGAAATCTTTATCTTTACATCAATAAAAAATGACATTCTTTATATCAATTTGTTAATGACCTATTCAGTGACCTAACAATTGAAGGAACAGTATAAAGCCTATGGATAGGATGTTTGTCAAAAAAGTACAAGTCCCGTCCGGATCGCAAAAAGTTTTCAATCACTTTTCAAAAGATTGATCCGGTAGTTCAGCTGGTTAGAATGCCGCCCTGTCACGGCGGAGGTCGCGGGTTCGAGTCCCGTCCGGATCGCAAAAAGTTTTCAATCACTTTTCAAAAGATTGATCCGGTAGTTCAGCTGGTTAGAATGCCGCCCTGTCACGGCGGAGGTCGCGGGTTCGAGTCCCGTCCGGATCGCAACTACAATAACAAAATAGTACAAAATGCTGTAAAACGTATGTTTTACAGCATTTTTGTTTTATACAGGTAACAAAAAGCATCAGGATTTCACAAGATGCCAGTGAGCTAGACAATGACCTATGTTGGATCAAGCATAAAAGTTGGGGACTAAGCAAAAAGTTTGAATAATCGGAATAAAAAAAAAGAAATGGCATTCGAAATTTCGAGAGATGATACAATAGATAAAGGGGCAATAAAAATTTTGATGGATATATAAATATGCATCAATTTGATTAGGTAATTTTAGGCGTAATTCTTATGATATCAAAAATGCTTATATAGTACAAAGTTAGTTGTAGGGAGTAGTCTCAAAGAGGGTTTCCAGTAATGTATTCAACTTCTAAAGCATGGGTGCAATAATGAAAAAAGAGAAAATAGTGTTAATATTTATTGTGTTAGTTACTTCTATTTGTGTAATATTATCTTTTCTATATAAAATATTAAAATCAGATGAAATAACTAAAAAAAGAATACTTTCAATGCATAGACATACTAAAGTGCTGCAAATTTATAATGATTCTTCTAATCATAATTTTACCACCGTTTTATATGCTACAGGTGAACGCAAAACTTTATATTTTGATTTGAAAGTTGGAGATTCTATTTCAAAAAATAAAAATGATTCTATAATGTATATTTTTAGGAATGACTCTAGACTTCAAATCAACTTACTTCCTTATGGGTATAAAGCTAATTGATTTAAATAACAGATTAAGTTATATACTTAATTTATGAAATATTGACAAAACATTAGAATGATAAAATCACAAAAATTAATATTAGTAAGTGTCTTATTTTCAACATTTTTTTGATCATCTTGTCTGTTTATTATTATTTTAATCAGTATGATGAAAAAATTAAATCGAGAATTTTACAATTAGAAAAACATACGATTATTCTAAACATAGAACGGGATATCTCGCAGCACAATTTCATAATGGTAACATATAAAGACGGGCAGAATACGACCTTATACTATGATTTGAAAATTGGAGACTCTATTTCAAAAAAAAGAAATGATTCTATGTTGTATTTATAGAGAAAAGACTCTATTCTAAAAATAAATTTATTAACATATGGATATAAAGCTTTATAAAGTACGAGGTTAGCTTTAAAATAGGTTTGTTTTACATTTCAGAAGTTTAATCAGCAGCACGCTATGGGTCTAGACTCAAGTTTCAAAGGCAGTATTTCATCTTGTCTGTAGCAATGCTCAAACTTGCACATTGGTTTAACGAAGTGGAAGAATCGGGGTTTAAATCGTTTTCTATCTTAAAAAATACAATTACGCATCATTATAATGATATTCTCAACTATTTTGAAAAGAGAAGTACCAATGCGAAAATCAAAAACTTTAGAATGCAACTTCGTGGAGTGAGAGACAAAGCTTTTTTTTCTATTCCGATTATCTAAACTTTTTGCCTAGTCTCCAACTTTTG
The DNA here is from genome assembly GCF_053891095.1 of Soonwooa purpurea. Classification (NCBI taxonomy): domain Bacteria; kingdom Pseudomonadati; phylum Bacteroidota; class Flavobacteriia; order Flavobacteriales; family Weeksellaceae; genus Soonwooa; species Soonwooa purpurea. Next base: position 61,202 of record NZ_JBSSMA010000015.1, on the reverse strand, counting down.
TGCTTGATCCCCATTTTTGGCTTTCTTTTGGAGCGTTAATGCATAAAAAAAACAACCTTCTAAAATAGGAGGTTGTTTGTCTAATCGTAGACAATAGTGAACAAATATCGAAACATTTAGTTAATGATCTACTTCTACTCTCAAATTTTAAGATGTAATATATTGATATTAAAATTTCATAGTAAAATAGTAAAGTTAACGTATAAGATTTCTGTCGCGACTTAAATAACTAATTTTGAAAGTATAGTTTTTTGTATATTTATTCATAAACTAAATTACTATGAGAGTCGATATCCGTTTGGAGTTTAATCATATTTATCCAGATCCTGAAAAGGAAGAACTTATTGAGTATTTGAAACGACTCTCAAAAAAATCTATTGAAAATATTATTGGTTTTTTCACTACCGATAATCTTCCGGATTATTATAATTTTTTCTCAAACCCGGAAACACAAACTACAATAAACCAACTTGTTGCCTGCTATGTTTTCAAAAAGAATATTTTAGGTAACATCACTCTTGTTTCCAGAGAAGCGGCATTATTTTTAAGTGAAGCAATTCTTTCCAATAATGAAATGCTGATTCTCAATAATACCAATGAAGAGAATCCTGATGAAGAAGAATTAGACTTGTTTAAAGCGTTCCTGATAATTAATGAAGGAATTAACAGAAATGATAATCTGACTCTTGATATAACAGAGGATAGTATTGAAAAAATTGCTGAAATATTTGTGTCTTTGAAATTTTCTACAGCCGATCTTGGTGTTTATGAAGACGTTAATTTGGAGCTGTTAAAACTTGCTTATGTTACCTCTTACAAGTTCGAACAACTAATTAATTTCCTAAAATCAAAAGAAGAATATGAATATCTGATTGAAGATTTGTGTAAATATTTTAATCAGGATAGTGTGGAAAAGTTATCGACTCATGTGGATTTTTTATTAGTGCAGATTCTACTTTTCAAAAACAATAATTCATTTAAATTAAGAGTAGAAGATGAAGACTCAAATAAGTTTTTGCAATCTCTTACCTCAAATGAAATCATTGTAGAAACTGATTTTTTAAACCTCCGCAACCATCCTTTATACAAAATAGATGAGTTTACTTATTCGATTGTCGATCCTTTCTTTGTGCTTGATAAGTTTACGAAAAGTGTTAAGTTTATTTTGAAAGATAGTTTTAACAAAAAGAATAATTTAAGTGAAAGAGACAGAACCTTTTTCAATTTTTACAATAAGGGATTTTCAGAGGAGTTTCTTATGAAAAATTTATTGGATGATATTTTTTATAGAAAATATTATATAAAGCAAAACGACGTTTCGAGTAAAGAAAAAGAACCAGATTACTATTACAGGTACAATAATGATATTTTTATTTTTGAATATAAGGACGTTTTAATTGCAAAGGAAATTAAAACATCAGGGGATATCGAGCAAATTATTGATGCTTTAAAGAAAAAATTTTTAATAAATCCAACAAATGGAAAACCAATAGGTATTGGTCAACTGATCAACCATATTAAAGCTATTTCTGAAAATGAATTTATTTTTGACGATGGGATCAATCTCGATAAGAGAAACAAAATATATCCAATTCTACTACTATCTGACAGGCTTTTAGAAATTCCCGGTATTAGTTATATTATGAATAAATGGCTTCATAATAACCTTCCCGACGTAAATAAAAATCTAATTGTAAATGATCTGGTAATAATTGATATAGATACTCTAATATTTTTTGCTGAATACCTTAAAAGAAAAGATAAGCACTTCAAACAACTTCTGGAAGATCACATAAAAAAAATGAATATGATAGCAAAAGGATATGGTAAAACAGACCTAGAAATATATCAAACTTATAATAGCAAGATCAGCAAAAAGTTAGCACCTTTTAGTAGTAGGTTTTTTAATTCAATGTTTGACGAAAAACTTTTTATTGATCGATTTTCGTATTTAATAAAAGAAAATTCTGATGCCTAAATTTGAAATATTGATTATCTGAAAATATCACCCATGGACAAGGAATACAAAACTTATAACTTACTAGATTATTTGTCTAAAACTTCTTATTTTATTAAAATAAGCGAACCAAGAAATTCTGAAAAGCCTATTGCATTTGGAACAGGTTTTTTTGTCAATTATAAAGATAATTGTTTTTTTATAACAGCGGATCATAACATACATATTGATGATCATGATTTAAATGTAAGAACCGGACAAGATAATAACGTTGAAATCTTTAATAATATAAACAATAAAGAAAATTTTGAAACGCTAGTTACTCCCATAAGCGGGTTTTATTATATGGACGCAATTGATATCACTAAACCTAATAAAAATCCAGAACTATTTGATGTTGCTTTAAGTCTTGTGGATAAATCAAAATTAACTGCCCCTTTTTTAACAGATGATAATATAATTAATGAAGATGGCGAGCAAATTACAAAACCTGGAGAAAATAAAATTCAATTTTTAGAAGAACAACTTGTAGAGCCTTATATCAATGATATTTACTTTGTTTTTGGAAAAATTAGACCAAATTTACATGGATTATTTTTACATAGAAAATTTTCATTGAAAGAAAATCTTAAGTACATTGAACCTTTTGGGGATTATTTGCTTTTTAATACTGAAACTACAATTACTGATTATGAAGATTGGGCAGGATTAAGCGGTTCTCCGGTTGTAAATCAAAGAGGAGACTGCGTTGGAGTACTATGTTCAATAAATGTTAACACAAAATCATTATGGATAAAGCCGTTTTCTAAAATTAAGATGTTAATGGATTTGGCTATATTACAAAAAAAAGGCTTTAAAAAATAGGCATATACGTATTATGAAATCTTATATCGATAAAAATGAGTTGGTTAACACAAAAAGAAGGTAAAATAAATCTTTACAATCCCAAAATTCATAAAGGGAAACAACCAGTAAGAGTATTACATTATATGAATATTTTTATATTTCAAAATACTCATCCCGTTTTTTCAAAAGAATTGAGTGATGCATTTACAAATGATGGATTCTCTAAAACAATAGATATTATTTATGGAGATGAACCGATAAGGACACCTTTTATTAGAAAAGCTGACAAAAGAATAATACTACAAGAAACATTCTTGTCATATTTATGGTCATTGATTCATAATATCTATACCCTCTACATATATAAAATTGATTATCCAAGAATAAACAAGAAAGCAGGAGCTGTTGTATACGAAATTGATAATGACGCAATTGACAAAGCTGAAGAGTTATTTCAATATGCAAAATCTCTAAAAGTTTCATTTTATAAATGGGATATTGAACATTTACCAAATCCTGAATACTATGATGCAGAAAAAAGAAATTTTATTGAACAACCGAATGTTTTTTACAGTGAAGCAATTAAGTTTATTTTAGCACATGAATATATTCACGCAATAAAACATATTAATACAGATTCACGGCAAACAGAATTAGAAATGGAAATTGAAGCTGATTATGAGGCCATTGAATTATTAAAAAAGGGAATTATTCCAAACACTGATCATTATATGATTATACAAGGAGGTATTATATTTGGAGTACTTTCACTACTATTTCTCAAACAGACGACACAATCCACTACACACCCAAATACAGAAGATAGATTAATAAATGCTATACTTCAGTTACATATTAATGAAGAAAGTATAATATGGGACATTTCATTAATTGCATTAAAACTATGGGACGAACAATTTTCCCATGATTTTAAATGGAACGAAGAAATATCATCAAAAGAACAATTCTTTAATATAGTAAAACAAATTAAAGAGAAAAATCAAGTAAAGCTACATTAATTATTTTTTTTGTTATGGCACTTTTAATTACAATTTTTTGTAAGTTAGACTTATTTTGAATTTTGTTGATTTTTTTCTTGTATACTTTTATGAAAGTTGTAATTGATTCGAATATTATTATTTCTGATTTTTGGATGGAATCAATTCCTTCCAAAATGTTACTTGAAAATTCCAAAAATAGTCAAATTGATTTATATATACCGAAGGTGGTTCTTGATGAAGTTTGCAATAAATATAATGAGAGAATAAAATCAAACTTATCCAATATATCAAGAGAAGTAAAATCATTTGAAAAATTATCTAAACAAAAAACAGCTATTTCTATTAGCAAGGAAACAGAAGATAAAATATTCGAGGATTATAAAGCTTATCTAAGCAAAACAATAAATGAAAATAATATTAAGATTTTAGAATACCCAAATACATCTCACGAGTATTTGGCAAAAAAAGCGATGCTAAAGAAAAAACCTTTTAATGAAAATGAAAAAGGTTATCGGGACAATCTTATATGGGAAAACATTAAAAGTCTTATTTCTAATGAAGATATTGAAATTCCTGCAACTCCAGAATTAATATTTATAACAAAAAATCATAAAGACTTCACAGAAAATAATAATATTCATAGTGATCTAATTGAAGATTTAGAAAATCAATCTTTAAATTCTGAATCGTTTGAAATTATTGAAACTCTATCTGAGTTTAAAGATAAGTTCTTGAATTACTATTTCATTCATTCGGAAGCATTTAAAAATAAGCTGGTCAAAAATGAGTTTTGGGATTTTACGATTACTCCTGCTGTTTTTAAATTCCTAAAAGAAAAATTTGAAGGAAACTATATTTATAATTATTATTCATTTGCTCCATTGTCAAATGATGATCCAACTGTAAGCTATATAAATGAAGAATTTGAATTATCAAAATTAGAAGTTAAAAAGATTAATTCTCAAGAATATTTGGTGGACCTGATCATGAATATAGATGTTGATATAGAATATTATGTTGATAAAAGTGATTATTGGAGTACCAATGAAACAACTTTCAGTATTATTGATTTAGATTGGAATGATCATGTTATTGCTGTTTCTGACACTGTAAATATAGCCTTTGAAGTTTCACTATTGATTGATAATGAATTAAATATTGAAACTATTGAATTGCTTAAAATAAACGATGATTACGAATAAACATCTCAATAAACCACAATGAAAATGAAACAAACAATCCTTAATCAAAGAATTGAAAAATTCAATCAAATAAATGAATCAATAAACAGAAAGGTTTATGGTTCTGATGAATTTTTAAAATTAAGTTTGATTTTAGTTGAATTTAGGTTTAATTATATTGCTCCACAATTCTTTTTAGAAAAACTCATTAAAACTGAAGAAGAATATTTTGAAACCAAAATGGCAGATATGATGTCAAAGGGAACGGTTGACCAAAATAGTATGTTCAATTCTCTCTTAGATTTAAAACTTGAGGTAAATAATTTATTAATAAACATTAAAATGTCTTTGGATAGAATTGTAAAAATACTTTCAATATTTTACAAAGGATTTGCTTCCAGTTCAACATTTGGACATATTAATGAGGAAGGGAAAACCAAAGGCTTTATGAGTTATGTTGCAAAACATCAATCTGAAGATGAATTATTTGGTTTTATTTTTGAAAATTATCATCAATGGATAAAATTGGCTGTACTTCCAAGAAATCAGATAATGCATTACGAAAATTTAATTGTCGAATTTCCAATGAATTTGCAAAATGGTGAAATGTCAATCTCTTATCGCACGACCGATAATTTCAAATTCGACATCAAAGATCTAAAGCAGTACACTGATAATTGGTACATGTTTATAGATGAGATTTTTAAAACATTAGAAAAAAACTATAGTTAAATATAGGATAGGAGATGTGGATTGAAATTTAAAAAAAGGTAATTGATTTATTAAAAATAAAAGCAATTATTTAACTTTATTCTATACTTCACCAATACATTGTAAGTTTAAATTATGTCAAAAAAATACACTGAATACTATCCTAATCAACTTGCAACAGGAAATAAACTTGAAAAGCATCTTAATAATGTTAAGAGATTTCAGGAGTTTTGCAGGGGGAAAGAAGTGCCATATTATCAAGACGAGGGTAATTGGGGAACCAAATTGGATCTTGGAGATGTCTCCGAGAAAGAAGGTGTAAAACGAGCCTATCTATTGCAGGAATTTTATATTTGGAAAGAATGGAAAGAAAAAGGACGAAACATTTTTCATTTTTCTGAAAATATAACTGAACTATTAAAACAAACTGATGTTCTTGATATTGATATCTCGCTTATTAAATTGCCCTATTCAAACTTTTATATTGATTTATCATCTGCAAAAATTCCTTTTGAAGAAAATAGTTCTGAAATAATTGAAGGAGCATTTATCCGAGATGAATATCACGATGGAGATGATTATGAAAGAGCAATAAATATTGATTTTGTCAGTAAAGAATATATTGAAAAATATTGGACCATTAATAAGGACTTATGCTGGGATACCGAAAGAGGATTCCATTCAATTTTGCTTTTTCTTGATAGGAAAGACAATCTAAGAACTGTTCAAGATGCAGTAAATTTTGATAAAAGCGGGTTTGTAGGTAGTTCAATTTTCGATGACAGAGATGAAAATACCAAAGATGGCTTATATAGTATTCACAAGCAATTTGTAGATAGAACTATTAATTTTATCATTAATTGTCTCCTTTATTTAACTACAAAGGAAGTTGATATTGATGAAAAATATCCGATTGATTTACCCATTTATTTAAAAACTAAATTAGAAAAAGCAAATACAAAACGGAAAAAAGAAGTTGTATATTCAGAAATCTCACAGAATGGATTTACTAAAATCAAATATGTTGGATATAAATTAAAAACTAATAAATCTATTAATAGTTCTGGTGGAGAAGTTGCTCCTCATTGGCGAAGAGGACATTGGCGAAACCAAAAATTTGGAGAAAATTTGAGTGATGCAAAATTGATTTGGATAATGCCTACAATTGTTAGTAAAGAAAGAGGAAGACCTCAAAAAGGACATATCTATAACTTTAAGTAAAAATTAGCTAGATTTTGCAATTAAAGTTACAAACGATTAAAAACAATGTTCTATTTTTAAATTAAAAATATTTCTAGTATTACAAGAAATTAGCAACATTATAGATGATACTACGCTATTATCTTAAATGGAAAGCAGAAGAGTTTTTAATGATTTATGGTAATACTTAGTGTATAACTCAATGAAGAAAGTTGAAATTGTAATCACCTAAGAAAGGATTAAAAGAATGTCTAAAACTAATTCAGAAAATGAACAAATTAATCAATTTGTTAAATTAGGGGAAAGAAATAAGTCTTTACTTCCCAGAGTTAAAAATTGGTGTAAACATATAGAGATAAAAGACAGATCGGCAGGATTAATTGCTGAAATGTATAAACTTCCTACTAATCTTTCTATTTCATGTCCTCACACAAACTCATTTTTTACAGCTGCTAACTTTGAATGGATTGCCAGAGATTTTATTTTGGATAATTGTCAAAGCTGTTCTTTTCATCAGGAAATTACATCTAAAAACTTTGGACGTGAAGTAATCAAAACTAAAAAAGAATATTTAGATAAACAGGCAGAAAAACTAGAGTATGCTAAACAGGCGAAATCAGATTTTAAAAAATATATAGAAGAGATTAAGCTCAAAGAAAAACATAAAACTAAAATTCCGGAACTTTCTGTTATAAAATTGTTGGACGAATTGGAAGATGGTAAATTGGAAAGTATTTCTTCAATAATAGAAGCAAGCAAACTTTCTCCTCTTTATTTTAATCAAATTTCTATTGATTACTTATGTTTATATTTGGATGATAATGATGTTAATGACGGAATTTTAGAAGTGATATATAATATTTCACAGACAAATAAAGACTTTTCGAGTTTTTCCATTGAGAGGTTGACTGAAAGTATAAAACACAATTTTCAAGATATAACATCCGGGATTTTAAATAATGTATTATCTGAAGATTATTTTTTACATAATTCAGATTTGGTAGGATCAATCATAGATTCTTTAGAGTATGAACGAGGAATAGGATATTACGGAGAAAAACATTCTTATCCTAATAGTATAAATTTATTTTTAAGAATTCATAATCTGAATGGAAAATATACAACAGAACTTCTTAAAGAAAAATTATCCATTAATGACAAAAGCACAAGGATAAATATCAATGGCTTTTTACAAGAGCTTTTAGATAAGGATAATGAATACAGCTTTGTAAAGGATTTGACGGACAATATAATTTTATCTTTAGAGTTAGATGATGATTCTTATAATGATTCTGCTGATGCAATGACTTGTGAGACATTATTTAAATTATATCTGATAGACTCAGCTTTTATTATTGATAAACTGGTCAAAAAATATAAACAATTAAGTAGTGGTGCTTTTGTTGAACTGTTTCGTTTATTTGAAAAAATAATTAGAAAAGGAAATTTTAACGATGCTCAAAGTCTACTTGAAATATTATTTGAATATTTATCCTCAAAAAATACAGACATCAAAATAAGAGGAAAGATAGTTGAAATTTTTGACAGGATTACAAGAGAACGATTTGAAGTATGTAAGCCTTATTTTGAAAATTTCGTTGGACTACTTATCAATTTTCATAGTGAAATTGCAACATTCAATTATTATAAAAACGAATTGAAAGAAAATAAAGTTTCTACTTTTAACCCTATTCAACATTTAAATATATATGAAATTGAATCTTTGGAAATTAAGCAAAGTAAAATACAAAATGATCTTCAATCAATAATCAGTAAACACATCATTGAAGATTCTACTAGACAAAACTATTCGGATTTTTTAAACACAATGAATGGATTAAGTAGCGACAAAGATGGAGAACTGAAAAGTATTTTGATATCCGTTTTAATCAAATCATCCAAAGAACAGATTGAAATAGCAGAATATTTACCAAAAATTCATAATCATATTTTAGATATCCATTCAATTCATGTGAGAACTCAAGGGATGAATTTTATTATTAAACTTTTGAATGATTACCCTCAATTAATAACCCAGACATTCATTGATTTAATAAAAGTTTTTTTAAACGACTCGGATATTATTATCAGGAAAAAGGCAGTAGAGGCATATTCATATATTTTGGCAAAGTTTCAGGATCAGGTCGAGAGTGAAGATATAGAGGTTTTATGTAAGAATATGATACACACCAGAGTTATTGTACATAAAGCTGTAATAGAGCTCTCATATAAAATACTACCATATTTAGATACAAAGCAAAAAATAAAATGGTTTATCAATATAATAAGTTGGGAAGCAACATATTTTAATGAGGGCGATTTTTATTATAGTAAAGATTTAGTGAAAATTATATTGTACTATAATAATGAAATAAATAGTGCTAATCAGAGCAATATCATTAAAGAATATTATCAAAAATATTGTAATTGCCCAGAATATTATGTGGCTATAGATTTTGTAAAAGAACTCAATAGAATTTCTGATGATTTTCCGAATTTAGAAGATTTTTGGTTGGAACAAACTCTCAACTTCATAAGTAAGTTAAGAGTAGATTATATTCATAATCATGAAGATATAATAGAGCCATTCTTTAATACACTATATAATAAATCGCATGAACTATTAAGTAAAAACGAAGAATTATTTTTAAAGTTTATTGAAAACAGAATAGCATTTGAAGATTACAGGACAATCTTAAGATTATTAAAAGTTTTATTATATTATAATCTACATGAGATACTTAATACACTCTGTCTTATTTTTGAATCTAAAGTTCCTAAAAATCAATCTAATATCGATGCTTTAGAATTTAATGGTTTATTTTATGAGATTTCACGTCTTGAATTAGCCGTTAAAGATAACCTTGATATTCTCCCACTTTTAAACAATGAAAACTAAGCAATACAACGAGGAATTACTATATATTCAAAAAAAATTAAGGAATAAACTTTTATATATTTTCTCTGATTTTAATATTTCTAAAGCTGGGCATATTCTTGCTGAAGAAGATAACATTCTGACTTCCTTAGATAAGTTAATTAAAGATTCTCAGGGCAGTAGAGATGAATCTTTTTTTTCTGCCTATAAATATCTATTGGTTTCTATTTTTCATCTTTTAAAGTTTGTTAAAAAGGAACTGGATGGAGAAGTAAATAATCATTTAAACGCTTCTAAAAATCATATAAGCCTAATAGATATTGACGCTCTAAATTATCTTGAAGGTTTTAAAAAAAATATTCATGTGTTAACACAAGAGATATCTTCTGTTAAAGAGATAAAAGATGTAAATGCGGTTATAAGTAAATTTATTGAAATAGCATTTCCAATGGTATCTGAATTCCCTGTTCAACAAAGCTTTTTGAATAAAGACTTGTTTGAACAAGAATCAAAATCAGATGAAGAAAAAAAGATTGTTTTATCTCTAAGCCTATATATAGATGGAGAGCCGTGGCCAAATCCTAAAATTTTAAAACCCGAAATAAATTATAAAATCTCAGGAACTATTGATTTCAATCATTGGCCGGAAGGTTATAAATCTTTAACTATCAAACCTGTGTCCACTACAAGCAATGACTGGTTTATCCTTTCTCTTCCAATAATTGAGTATAAGGAAAATGTTCTTACTTATGAATTATCGGGTAGCATTGTTTTTAAATATCCCCAGCATAGCATAGACGACAATATTTCTCTTAGACTTCTTGCTTATTTTGAGAATCCATCCGAAAAATTGTATCCTATACTGATAGGGTATGATCAACTTATTCTTAAAGTATTAGATCCTAATTCTAATCAGTTCTTGACCGGTTTTAATATGATGAATAAAGCTGTCTTTGAAATTTCTAAAAATATAGGTATTGATTTGCCCAACATTGAAAAAACTGAAAAAGAAGATTTTTTATTCTTATTGTCAGGCATTCTAAATTATCAAGCATTTTCTATTCAACAAGGTATCTATAAAAACATAGGCTCTATGAGTGAAGATGTTTTTAGAGATGACCTTATACGTCATTTAATAGGACTTCCATATTTAGGAGAACAAATTATAAAAGAAAGTCATTTATCAGGAGGAAGAGTAGAGATCTCATTTAAAGGAATAATTGCTGAATTAAAGGTAGAGACTAAAATATCAAATAGAAAAAAAATGATTGAGAAATACATGAATCAGCCTATTGCTTATTCATCAGGTAATATTAAGCAACTCTCAATATTATGTATCCTTGATCTCACCGAAAAAACCAATCCTCCGGCAAATCCGTTAAATAATATCAGTCTTATTTCACCACCTGTTCATGGTTTTGAAGAAGCTGATCTGTCATACGCCTCAAAGGTAGCAGTCATAATAATTGATGGAAATATTAAAAGACCGAGTGATTACAGTAGGTAAGCCGGCCAGGCTTTGATAATTTTATATATACATTAATGCAATCAAACGTATTAATTTTAGCTTCTTTGTAAAGCATAATCTTACTTCTCAGAAATTATTCATAAAATGATGGTAATTGATTAAATGACAATACAAGGAAGTTTGTTGATAGTTGTACTTGTTAGATTAACTCATTTTTCCAATAAAATTATTTAAAATGTAAGAAGTCCGCTAAGAAGCGGACAACTTACATTTTTTTCAAAAGGAAAAAGAAGCTAATTTACCCCGAATAGTACCTCACGAAAATCAGCACCTTTCAATTTTTTTATTATGAGAAATTATTTTCTCAAGAATATTATTGATGCTGAGTTCCGGAAGTAAGCTTCGAAAAACTAAATCCAATGATAAGGTTTACCACTTCTATTTATATAGCAATGCATCTCCTCTTTTTTAAGTTCCGGAAAAAAGTCGATTGCTCGGTCAATTGCATAATTCGCCAAAAAATCGATTTCGTCTCGAATTGTATTTACAACTTTTTCACGACCATAGTATTTTATAATTTCATCTATCTCATTTTGACCTCCTCTTTCTATGATTCGAGAAATGATAGGCACACAGGCTGTCTCCCAATTTAATAAGCTAAAATTAGTATCCCAAAAGAATTTAGAATGAATATCAGGTAATATTTTATCTTCTATTCTCATACTATAAATATAAGGTTTTTATCTCTTTTTCGCAACAAAATTACCTTTTAAATCGTTTTCCTTTATTCATGGGAATGGCTTTTTTTGAAAGTGAACTTCCAAATTTAAGATTGGGATTTGAAACAGCTTTTTTAAGTCTTTCCTGCATTGTCTTCCAATTATTCTCTTTGCCTTGAATCATTGAAACATCATATTGTGTTCTAATACCATCAAAGTAAATTAATGAACGTGCTACTAAATTTGAATTTCCATTATATTTTTGTTGGTAGCTATCTAGATATGACTTTAAAGGATTTTCTTCAAGAAGAAAATACATATCTACGAAATCCTTTAACCTTGCTCCACTTTGAAATATTGCGTGAAGTTTCATAGCACCAATATCATCATTTGAAATCATTCTAACATTTTCTGAAATTTTATCGGTTGCTATAACAGGATATTTGTGGGCTAAAAGGTCAACTTTTATGTCTTCAATATAGGTCATAACGGTATTTTCAAAAACAATCTCATCTGTAGCCTTATATTTTTTTTGCAAGTAGCTAATTAAATCTTTTGAGTTAAAGTCTTTCGTAGTGAATAGATCAATGTCAATGGATAACCTATGCCCTAATTTCAAGGCTAAGGCGGTACCGCCCACCAAAGTGAAGTCCTTTAGCATTTCATCTTTCATCAGTTTTTGTAGAAGTTCCCACATTTCCTTACTAACAGTTTCCTTGTGTAGCATAATTCATTTTTCAGAAAATTAATCCTGTAAATGATGTATGCCTGTACAATGGAAGTGCATGGAAACATTTGACTTCGATTGTCGATGAAAGTCTAAAGTAGAAGCCTTTTATTGGTGGAGATATTAGTAATTGGAATTACAAATTTTTCCGGTAATAGTTACTTTAGTATGTACTAATTTTAAGAAGTCCATCTTTCAGTAGGAAACCTTAAACAAAATCTAAAATATGTAGGTGGCTGCGTTTTGCACATTTAAAACATTAATGAAAATCAAGCCTGCTTTGTAAAAAGTAATGTTCCAAAAATATTGTTTTAAGAATAGATTTATTGCTTATTGAAATGCGTGCGACTTTACAACTACGTGGAGAAGTTAGGAGCTCATTCGCAACTTTGAAAGTCCTAAAGTCCTAACAAAGTTGCTGCTTCGCTCTCCGAGGTTTGAAATAAAATTTTATTTTGAGAATGATTCTAAAATTAAATATTCCAACAATCATATTTTAGTATGTTGCTACTATCTTTATTTAAATTATTAATTTAAATAATACCGAACTGAAAAGATTTTAGATTAAGAAAATTTATTTTTATAATGTAATACTATATTATTCTATCAAAATCGGTCAGAATGACACATAAAAGTCAGTTGCTTAGGATAACTTTCTGACAATTAATAAGATATTATCAAAGGAATATTTTTTGAATATTCTATGAAAAATTTATTTTATGCTGAAATCTTTACTTCAAAAATTCGGATTAAAAGAGGATCAAAAAACAACAGATAGAAAGAGTTTAAGCTCTTTAGCAGCAAAAGTGCTGACCGATGAGAAAGAAGTTGCAAGAGTTCAGCCCTATCTTACGGCTATTAAAAATGCAATTGATGAACCTGCCATAACCAACATTGCTGTTACAGGTGCTTATGGTTCGGGTAAGAGTACCATAATTAAAACATTTCAGCATCTAAATCCGGAGAATAAATATCTCAATATTTCTTTAGCATCTTTCAATGATTCTAATAATACGGATGATATGGAAAGATTGCTCGAAGTAAGCATATTGCAGCAGATATTTTATCACGTAAAACCTGATGAAATACCAGATTCCAGATTTAAGCGAATTATTAATAATACAACTGGAAAGATTTGGTCTATCGCTATCGGATTGGTTTTATGGATTTCTAGTATTTTCATACTGTTTAAATTTGATTATATAAAGAAAATTAATCCGGATACTTGGATCGTGGGATGGAAAAATATAGACTGGATAGCATTACTTGTATTTCTTGTATTCTTTTTTGGAATCGGAATGTTTTCCAAAACTGTTGTTCGATTATTCAGCAATTCAAAAATCAATAAATTAAATATTCAGGGAGAAGTAGAATTAGGTGATAATATTGACAAGTCTGTTTTTAATGAACATCTTGAAGAGATTCTGTACTTTTTCGAGAGGACAGATTACAATGTAATTGTCATTGAAGACTTAGACAGATTTGAAAGCACTGATATTTTTACTAAACTTAGAGAAATAAATATTCTGTTGAATAATTCCAAATCTATCCAAAGTAAAAGAGGTGATGAAAAAATAAACTTTCTGTATGCAATTAAGGATGATATGTTTAAAGATAAGAACGAAAGGGTAAAGTTTTTTGAATATATAATTCCGATAATTCCTTTTATTAATCCATCTAATGCCGATGAGCAGTTATCAAAGCTTATTAGGGAAGCTAAACTGGAATCTGTTTTATCCCAAGAATTCATCAGTGACGTTATCACTTTCATTGATGATATAGATATGCGTTTGCTCATCAATATTTTCCACGAATTTGTTTTATACAGAGATGCTCTCAACCCAGAATTTATAACTAAGCCAGAGGAACTTTTTGCAATCATCACCTACAAAAATCTGTATCCTAATGATTTTATGAAGTTACACAGAAGAGAAGGTATGCTCTACCAATTTATAAATAACAAAAATCAATATATTTTTGGTATAGTTGAAAAAATTGATCAACAAATTAAAACGAAAGAAAAGAATATAAAGGATATTGAAAACGAATATGATTTATCTGTTAAAGAGCTAAGGGCTGTTTATATTAGATTCATTCAAGAAAAAATACCAGATGCTGTAACTTTAAATATAAATGGGAATAAGAAATTTTTCGAGCTTGTAGAAGATGAAAATTTTGAAAAATTACTAGAAGATGAAAAGATCAGTTATAATTATTATCAGGTCTACAATGATTATGGTAGCTATCAAGAATACAGAAAATATAAAAATACAACTGATATTTCTTTCTCCAAAATTGAACAGGAAGTAAATGCAGATTTTACTTATTCTGAGCGCGAGAAATTTATCATAAACAAGACCAATGATAAAATTCAGAATTTGAAATTGGAGATTGAGAAGCTTAAAAACAGAAAACAAGAGGTTAAATCTTGGGATGTAAAGCAAATTTTTGAAGAAATTGATATAAGCACATATTTAGATGTTTTTGCTGGGAGTCCTTTGATGCGTAACTTATTGCTAAATGGATATCTTAATGAAAATTATAATGATTACATTTCTTTATTCCACGAGGTAAGTTTGACCAAAGAAGATTTCATTTTCGAGAAGAAAGTCAAGAGTGGAGAAGTTCTAACGTTTGATTATAACTTGACGAATGTTGAGACTATAATCAGCAAAATTCCTGAAAAATACTTCAAACGGGATACAATTTTGAATTTTGATTTACTAGATTTTCTTGCTGCAAATTATAATAAGTATAAACCTTTGTATGAAAGCATTATAAAAGTCTTAAGCAACGAGAAGCAAAGGTCTATTGAATTTATAGATTCGTATATACATCGACAAGATTTTCCCGTAGAAATTTTTATGCCTTCTATTTGTAAGTCTTGGCCAGGATTGATTGATTACCTGTACAATGACAGCAATTATACTGAGGAAAAAGAGAACTTTTATCTGGAACTTTTAATAAAGTTTGTTCCGAACGAAGATATCGTGGAATTTCAAAATAATGATTTATTAAAGGATCTCATTGAAGAAAAGCCATATTTCTTGTCGATGATAAAAAATACTGATAAAACTGATTATTTTGAAAAGATTTCGTCGCTGTTCAAAAATTTAAATGTGAAATTTTCAGATTTAGACCCTGTTACAGATGAGACGAAAAGATTGTTCGATTACGTTTATGAAAATGATAGTTATCAGATCAATGCTGAAAATATAGAAGCTATGATACTTGAGTACAGTGCAGAAGTAAAAGCTGCCGATTTAGAAAAGGCTCATTTTAATTCTGTTCTTCTATCAAAATGTGATCATCTTATTGGCTACGTAAAAGGACATACAAATGCCTATGTCAGAAATGTATTTTTAAAATTAGAAGGCAATTCTGAAGAACCAGAAGAATCATTTCTTATACTTCTTAATGATCTTATGCTGGAAAAAAAATTAAAACAGGATATTATAAATAAATATAATTTTAAAATCTCCACCATTTCAGACATTAAAGATGAAGAAATAAAAACAATGCTTGTGGAGTCCAATAAAATTGTACCCAATTGGGAAAATGTTATTGATTATTATATTGATTGGGATTCTTCTCTGGAAAAACCTTTGATAGACTTTTTGAATAGTGAAGAAAATTATCTTAAGCTTTCGAAGGAAAAAATGGAAAAGGAGGGAGATTTCGGTTATGCAGAGTTTAGAAAAAATATTCTACTATGCAATGATTTGTCAGATGAAAGCTATAAAAAACTATTGGAAAATAGTTTATATACAAGAGATCAGCTTGCATTCGAGCATTTGAGCAATGAAAAGGTAAAATATCTTGTTGAAAATATTCTGACATTATCTGAAGAGAATTATAATCTATTGAAAGAAAGATTTCCGCATCTACATATAGACCTTGTAGCCAAGCATCAAAATAAATTCATTGTAGATTTTGAAAAATATACTTTGGACGAAAAGGATATTATTTTACTGTTAGGTAATCTTAGTAAAATAAATCACCAAACTAAAATTGAAATCATAAAATTGCTGGACTCTGATGTAATTATTAATAATAAGGATATTTCGGTTATTGTATGCGGCATACTTTCAAACTCTTCTTACATTCCTTTAGAATATCAGGTTCTTGAAGGATTATTTAAAAATACCACTTCGTTAGAAAATAGAATAAAACTGCTTAATATTCAATTTAGCAAAATATCTATCGAAGAAATTAGTAATTTGGTAAAAATTTTACCTTATCCTTATTCTGATATCGCTGTACGCAGAAAAAGACCTACAATCCCTTTTAACAGTCATAATCGTGAGTTTATTAACAATCTTAATAATCAGGGTTTTATTTCTTCATTTGAGGTTAAACATAATGAAATTAAAATTGTCGCTAATTATTAAAATGGAAAATATTAATTAAATTCCTCTTATAATCAAGATCTAAAAATAGTTGGATATAAGAAGTTACGAAGTTGAGGAATATATTAAATTCTAAGACAAAGTAAGCCAAACAATAATTTGATGAGCAATTGGTAGACTAAAGATAAATTAGAAAATTTAGATTTAATCTTCAATGAAGACTTCAATTAATTTCAAAGCAGCGAAATCAGATTCCGAAGCCCACAACTCCAGAAAGAAAACCTTTGATTACATTCGAAAGGATTTGAGCTCCAAAAATGAGTATTGGTTAGAAGAAAAAATTTCAGAGAGATTAAAAAATATAGAAGCTTATTGTAAAGAAAAATCCGGAAGAAAATTACAGAAGAATGCGATGCCAATCAGAGAAGCTGTTGTTGTGATTAAAGAAGATACAAAAATGCTTGACTTACATAATTTATCCAAAAGATTGGAAGAAGAATTACAAATCAGAATTTTTCAAATTGCTATTCATAAAGATGAGGGTCATTATGATAAAGAAACAAAAGAATGGAACCCGAATTATCACGCTCATCTTGTTGCTGATTGGCAAGATCTGCAAACTGGAAAAACCTTAAAGCATCAATCTTTCCACTATTCAAAAATGCAGGATATTACTGCGGAATGCTTAGGAATGGAGAGAGGCATTGAAGGCTCAAAAGGTAGATTGGAGGCAATAGAATTTAAGATCCAGAAAAAAGAACAAGAGCTTTTAGCACTAGATGACAAGATAAATGATGTAAAATCTGAGCTCAATTCCAAAAAGTTTGAAGATTTGATTGTAAAAGAAAGTGATTTCTTAGGCTTTAAAAAAATTAGAACCGATCAAACTCTTGACAACTACGAAAAAGCGTTCAACACGTACAATATACAGCTGAGCAAAAACAAACAGGAATTAGAATTCAAAAACAAACTGATAACAGAACTCCGAAGCAAAAATTTTGATCTCAAAAAAGAAATTTCGAATCTGAAACAGAAATTTTCTAGCGTTCTATCTAACGACAATATTTATTCAAGTGAAAAAATAAAATATTTAGACTCTGTAAAGGATACTTTAATCAAGACATTACAATTTGAGAAAACAAAATTACCTCAGCTATTTACTGGCTCTAAAGTAAAGTTAATCGCAGAAATCAATAATGTTTGTAAGAAGGTTTCACAGAAGAACAATATACCTTTCTATGCATTTGAAGAAGTTTTTAAAGATTCAGAAAGTGTTTCTCAAATAATATCCCTCTTAAATTTTGGCAATTCTGAGATCAATTACAATTCGGAGCAAATTCCTTTACAGCAAAAGAAGAAAAAACAACGCAGGTTGTAATAGACGATTGTAAAAAATATTAAAAAGAAAACAAAGGAATAGTTTCAGATTATAAACACAAGTTCAAGCCTAAAGGTATAAAGAAAAATCTCCACCTTTTAGGTCGTATTTTTCTTTATAAACTTGCTTTTTAAAATCTGCAACGATGATCAATTGGCTTTCTTTTTTTTCTTTTTTTCTTTTGAAATTATATTTGATCAATTATGGTATTAAATATTTACAATTTAACCTCGTATTCAAGTTTTTTTAATCAACCACAAATTGTCTTTCTAGGTTAGAAAAATAGTAACGATGTATTTTTCTCTTTTTGTGACTTCCATCATGATTTAAGTCTATAACTCGATAATATTCCATTTTTGCTGATCGATATCACTTAGATGTAAATCAAACCTTTGCTTATTTACAGCAAAGCATAATAAATTTGTTGGTCGAGAAAATCCAACGTACACCATTTTAGAAGATTGTCTGTGATTTTTCTGTGTTTTATCAAAATTGATAAATTTGAATTGATCAGAAAGTCTTTCACTTTCATAATTATGATTTCCATTTCCATAAAAGGTTTCCAGATATAAGGTTGCAGTATGTGTTTCACCTTTCACAGAATGAATGGTAGAAATATCTATATCAAATCCATGAATATTTATTTTATTAGTGCTAATTCGATCCACAACATTATCAGTATCTTGTATAGGAATTATTGTAGACTGATTATTAATAAAATCGTTAGAAGCCTGCACAGATTTTCCAAAACAGGATAAAAATGCCGGTATGTAGGCTTTTATAGAAGTGTAGGTTTCATCATCTTTTCTTCTTATAATATCTATACTCCAATTATATAAATTTCTTTTCAAGGAGATATATTCATTATAATGTGAAATTTCTAAATTTCTTAACATTTCGCTTTTTGACATATATAATCCTTCAAGTCTTAAGATTTTAATAAGAGCATTTAATATGCTTTTCCGGATAGGTTCTAAAGTTTTCTTTTCACGATTAAATAAAACCAAGTATGAATCTAAATTTTCATAGTCTATCTTTTGTTTTATGTTTTCAGTCGATAAATTTTCAAAATAATGTTTAATAGCTAACCTATTTCCTTCAGTTGGCTTTTCCTTTGTCCATCCTATGACTTTATATTTGTTTTTAGCATTAATTAAAATGTCGCCAGAAGTAATATAGGCTTGTATTAGTTCTGAAAATTTAGGAATTACTTGTTGAATGTTTTCTGAGGTAAAAATAATTAAATGTGGTTTTAAATCACAAGAATCATTATGTCCCTCAATACTAAAATTTCCTTCTCTGCTTAATGCAAAACAGTTTACAAGCTCTGCAATTTTAGGAGAAAGACGTTGGCTACCATTAATATTTTTAATTCTATCATTATCTCTGAGAGACCAAATTTCTTCCAAGGCAACTTCATTTGTGTATATAGCCTGATTTTTGTCTCCAATTCTCTGATACTTTGAAAGACTTTTGTCGGAATCATAAAATATTTTTTCGAGAAGATTATATTGATGTAAATCTACATCTTGCATTTCATCTATAAAAACAAACTTAAAGCGTCGCTGTATTATATTTTTAATCTTAGGATATTTATTCAAATATATTTCGGCTAGTAGATATGCGTCATCAAAATGTAATATACCTTGTGCTAGAATCTTTATTTTAAAAGAAACCATCCACTGTGCGACTTTATTTTTTTCTTCTGGAGTAAAATCCTGCCAATTCTTTCCCCTTCTTGGTTTTGTTATTGTAATAAGTGATTTGTTCAAGCCACTTAGCAGTTTTAATGAACCATTATCATATAATAGTCTGTATTTATACGGCAACCCTACATTTGCACGAAGAAAAGATTTTGCATTCTTAGCCTGTTGTATTGTATAATTTGACAAATTTAATTTTAAATTTTTCTCTACAGCCTCGTTATAAATCTCATTGTCAATTCTTAAAATTTTTCTCTTGTATTTGATTTGATAGTAGGGAATCGCTAAAAATTGATCGACAAAACTTTGGATTGTTCCAATGAAATTTGGATACGAAAATAATTTAGGACAATGTTTACCAATTCTCTCTCTTATTTCATCAATCGCAGTATTCGTATGTGCAAGAATTAAAATACCTCTATTACTTTCTAAGGGTAATTTAGTTTCTAAGATTAGTAATTTAGCCAAAAGCACTGTTGTTTTTCCACTGCCCGGAACGGCTTGTAAATCTAATGTTTCAAGGTTCTTTATGAAATCAACTCTCTGTACATCGAAAGTTTTCCCTTCCGGGAGTAAAATACTTTCAGCATATTTAATGTCACTATCTGAAATATTAATCATTTCTTGTAGCATATTTTATCGCATCTACCAAATATTGAATAGGATTATCTCGCACAAAAATGTTTTCACTTATAACAATGTCAGTTTTTAGAAATTGTGCGAAATACATAGCAATCATTGATTTAGAAATTTCTTTTTTATCGATTATAAAATAATACATAATATCAAAAGCAATCTGTTCATCACTTTTGTTCGCAATAAAATCATTCCATCTTCTTTCGTAATTAAGCAGAGAAATATCTTTTATTCCCTTTTTACTTTCATTTTCTCCCAAATAGTTATCAGCTCTTATCTCCTCTAGACATTGAACAATTGCCTTAAAAAGAATCTTTCTCAATATCGGGTGCATTGCAATACAATATTCTAAAGTCCAAAAATTACTAATAAATGCTTTGATCGATTGCGATTCTATGGTGGATTTCTTTTGTATTATAAAATCGGACGGATTATATTTCGTTATAATATTTTTTGCGAGCAGTTTATCTTCAGTGATATTATATTTGTACGCATATTCTACAGGTCGCAAATCCAAATCATTTACTATACTAATTGGAATATCTATGTGTGGTAATTTAGTTCTTAAGAAAATTTTGGAATATCTTAAAAATGCAGTGTTTCCTATAGGTACTATTGATACAGAAGAAGAGGTAAGGCTATTACTTATTTCTCCTAATTCAAAAAGCTTATCTGCTAAAGCTGGGATAATAATTTCTTCTGAAATGCCTTCTACAAAAATTAACCCTTTAGCAAAGAAAAGATTTGACTTTGTTACATCCAAAAATCTTTCTAAGAATGGATAGTCAGTTCTTTTTAATTTTGTGTAATCTTCTCCTAAAGGAAATGCGTAATTCTTTGTACAAATAATTAAATTTTCCAACTTTACCTTTGATGCTAAATTAGGGCTATGAGTCGTTAAAATCAATTGTATGTCGGTATGTTTTTGTAATGATTCTATGATTTGCATCTGAGCTTGCGGATGTAAATGCGCTTCCAATTCTTCCACAAGTCCCAAGCGAATGCCGTCCCAATCCCTTTTGTTAAGATGAACCAATTCGGATGACATAAAAAGTCTATTTAATGTGCCTAGCCCGACATTAATTTCATCTTTCACTAATAATTCTAGTTTTTCTAAAATATTTCTAAGCTTTGCTTCTGAAACTTTTATATCTGTCTCTTTAGAATTATCATAAAAAGATTTTAAGTATTTATCTATTTCGTCTTTAAGTTCTTTGCCATTTAAGTCACTCAAAACTGTTGTCTCGTCACTCTCTAAACCTTTAAAATATGAGGCAATACTTGAATTAAAATTTTTGAAAATATCTATCAAAAGATGATCGTTTTCTTTATTTTTAAACGCTTCGTGTTTTTCAAAAATTTGTGATAATCTAGATGCCTTTTTTGGAATTAATTCTGATTTAGCATCTCGTAAAGGTTTGAGGTATGTGGCTTTTAGAAATTCTTTAGCATCTGAATTTAATGTATATCCTTCTTCAGACAAACCTGCTTTTAGATCAAATGTTACAATTTTATCATTTATCTTGGTTGATTCGTAATACATAATTAGTATTGGCTCCGAATTCTCTCCTTCACCCTCCCAAGACAGCCATTCGGTAAAGTTTTTAGCTTCTTCAATAGTTATATCCTTGAATAATAACTCTATTCTAAATCGTTCAGAATTTTTATAAAAGTCTTCTCTTTCGGGTTTAATCCATTCAGAGGCGTGTGTTTTCAAAGCTAGTTTAATTGCATCTATAATTGCTGTTTTGCCCGAATCATTTTCTCCAATCAAAACATTTAAGCCCTTTGTAAAGTTTAAATCTAAATTAGGCCTATCTAAAATAAAGCTTCCATCTGTTCCAAATTTTCTAAAATTCCACAGTTTAATATTATGTAAGTACATTAGGTTTCAATAGATTTATTAGTTAATCTAATATAATAAAAACTTATTACTTACTAGCTGAAAACTTAGTAATTAATACATTACTAGGTTTCAATAATATTTTTTTGATTATTTTTTGAAAGTATTTAATACCACAATCACTTCACAAAAAAAAGCTCAACATCAAGTTGAGCCTTTCTTATGAAAAAGTAATTACCCCGAATTACTTATATTTTTATTTATTGATTAGCTTCTCAAGCCTATCCATCATTTCGTCTTTCTCTCTTAACATTCTTTCATATAAAGCAATCTTTTCTTCGTGCAATTGTATTAATTTATCAATCGGTTGAAATACTGGATTATGATTGTAAACAGCTCCATTATCATTATTGGTAATAGTGTTAGCAATTATATTTATTGCAGCCTGTTCATCAAAATTCTGAAAAGCCTCCACAGGAATTTTAAGAGCTTTTGAAATTGCTTTCAATAAATCATCTTCGATAACATCTTTCTGCTCCAACAAAGAAATTTTCTTTTGGTTCCAGTCTTCGCCTAAGTCAAAAGCTAAAGCCTCCTGCTTGATACCAAGCATTTCCCTAAAGCGTTTTACATTTCTTCCTTGATGTATTTTCTGTTCCATAGCAATTATCAAAAATTTAAGGCTTAAAGATAAAGCCATTTCTATTAATTCGTCTGAGTTGTAAAGTTAAAAAATTATCCTGTAAAATATCCCTTATAACGGATATTTTATTCACTAAAAGAATAGATTAGTCAACGGCAACAACAGAATTTAGTTCGCTATATTAAATCCTTTTCCTATGAAAAAGTCTAAAATATCCTTGGAATCTTTTTTCTGGTCAGCAGAAGAGATTGAGGATCCTTTTGCACTAATCGACTCCTTTTTTGATTATGCAGACCTGGATTCACACAAGCAAATCTTGGCAGGCGCAATGCTGTTTGTCCAAAAGAAAGAAATCTACAATAGTGATTATCCGGGACAGCTATTTGTCTTTTATACTGCTTTCCGCTCTTTCCTGAAAGCCTGTGTAAGGATACAGCGCAAAGACAAAAAATGGAACATCAAAAAAGCATCCGAAAGCTGGTCATACCTGCATCAAGCTTCTTTATTAAAGGACGAATATCTTAATCCTTTCCTTGTTTTCCAAAGAGCATTTACCGAAAAAACCATTGCCGAATTTGATTTTTTTCTTTGTGAGATTTTACATCTGTCAGCATCTCCTTTCATAGAAGAGTTTGTTGACATTGATCTAATAACACCGTATATCCATATTGTCAAAATGCTTGATGCAGCACAGTTGATGCGCGAGCGTGGAATAGAAAAGATCAAAAATAAACCGATAGACGATCTCGAATAAGATATCCCTTTCTGGAATAGAATATCCTTCACTCCTTCGTCAACTTTACTAAAGCAAAATTATTGAAATGAAAAAGAATACACCCTTTAGTAAAAAGAAACAGCTTGTACAAACTAGAGAACAAGCTGAGATCGCATTAAATATTCTGGTTCAGAATTCTCAAGGAGAAGATCTTGAATTAGGTTTATTCCGCCTGCGTGACCAACTGAATAATCCCAGACTCACAGAACTGCTCGATAGCTATCCAGATTTGATTCAAAAATACGAATTGGGGAAATTGCTATCAGGAAAGATTGAGCTCAAAGATGCAAGCAGGCAGGATATCAAGACGGCAGGATTGATGTCCTGCATATTACTGCTCATTCATTTTTACTTTGATGACAAATCAAATAATTCCGTCAAATCCAAATCCGTAACAGATGAAGTGGATAATTTTAATAGTGCTCAGTATATAATCAATTCAACTACTTCTGAGAAATGCATCAATGAATTGTTTCTTCTGATATTATCAATTGTTGGAATTGATTATTTTGAGAAAAATCAGGAAAAGATGAAAGACCCTGATTTTGTTTTGAAACAAACAGTAGGATTTGACAATGACCCCAAAATGGATGAGCATATTGACATGATGGTGTGGTTTGCCTTGGTTCGTTTATTTATTGAAGCTATCTTTATATATTATGATAGTGGTTTTGAATCTAAAAACCTTCAGCTATGAAAACACCAAATAAATCTCCGTTTTCAATTCTCGCCAATGAGTTTATTGGAAATACACTAGAGCAAATTGTTAGGGATTATTCCATCGGTCAGGTATTCTATAAGAAAGAAAAGCAATCAACTCGATCACACCTTTTGGTTCAGCTCAATAAATTTGCAGATGTAGCGAAATTGCGTTCAAAAAGATGGGTGAAAGAATTTAGAGATCAGTATGATGTTTACTTTTATTTCATTGATTATTCAAGATTGGAATATCAATTATCAAAAGGTCATCCTTTCATAGAGTACCATTGGCAGCGATCTTCAATAATCTATCAAAATGAAGATTCTAGATCATCAATTTTGATAGATAGGATTTGGAAAAAATACAAGAAGAAATTCAATCGCTATGAAGATACTTTCCACCACGATCACGAAATTCGTAGGGTAAAAATTGAAAGACTTATTGCTGAGGATTCATACAACAGTGTTTTTACCTCTTTCGAAGAACTGATCCAATATGACTTGGAGTACTTAGAGGAACTATATAGCGGAGACATGACAAGTGACATCGATCTGAACCAAAGGATAAATCAATTGTTTATTTATATTCCGGAACTACAATCCTATTTTGTCAAAAAGAATCCAAGGGAATATTTTATAACTGAACTTTTCGCAAAAGTAAAGAAAGCGATTAACGAAGATGATCTGATTTACAATACAGAAATGTTTGAATCATTACGAATCATCGAAGATTCGTTATTTACACTAATCGAAGCTCGATTCTATGACTTGAAGCATCTAATTAAAAAACAATATGATAAAATTTACACGGTCGATCAGGATATAATCCCAATAGAAGAGTATCGATCAGATGAAATACTGAATAAGGCAATTGACAGAATCCTGACCTTTACAGAACTGGAACAAATATATTTCTTTCATAAAACAGCCTATGGAGAAGTGACAACGTACTATTTACTTTTGATTGGTTTGAATATCAACAATGAAAAAATAAAAGCGATTACTCATTCTTTGACGAGTATATTTGGAAAAGAGTACAAATTTTTATTAGTCGGTCACGATCGGTATTGGATTCAGAAGAATCTATATCAATATCAAAGCTTCTTCGTTTTCACTATGCAAGGCAAACATTTGGTCTATTCCTCGGATAAATTTCATCCTGAGCCACATTGGGAGATGCCTCATCAACCGCAGCACAGTGACCTGTATTTCCATTATAAGAGTACATTACAGAGTACATTACAGTTTTATAAATTGATTGATGGAGAGCAAGAAAATTATCAGGGAGTAGATAATATCTTCGCATTGTTTCTTTTGTCCTTTTGCAGAACTTACATATATGCAAAAACATTTTATCTTCCCAACTATATGACCAGCGAAGCCCTTTGGCAATTATGTATCTACGCTGATAAGGACATACATAGGTACAACTATTTATTTGAGCAGTTTTCTAGCAATATATTTTCTTTTACTGATTACAATATGAGCGTGCATCACAGTATAGGAAAAGTTGACACAGAGAAAGTAAAGTCTATGAAAATAATTGTAGAAAAGCTGATGAATGAACTCAAAGAAACTGTTGTTGATGGTAAATTGCTAGATGATCTTAAGATGAATTTAATCTGCGATAAAACGAAAAGTGCAATACTATCAGAAAACAAAATAGACCTTTAGAAAATAAATTTTTTCTAATTGAAGACTTTCTGTGCCTAACTATGCGGTGAGATACATATCACGGAATAAATGGAATTTCTCTGAATTATTTTTAGAGAAATTCTGCATTTATGTCTAAGGCAAAAGAAATCAAAAAAATACCGATAGAGGAAGTTATTGAATATTTCCGAACTGAAGGTATGGAGCTGACAAAGGAAGAAGCTGAATTGGTAATGGAGTTTCTTTACAACCTTACATTGATGGTCATTAAAAGGTATTTCGATACTGATCAGAAATGATACTCTGTAATGGAATATCCATCTGATAAATTTGAAATTTATTATTTGACCACACTTACAATTATTCCACGGAATTAAATTTTAAAATTATGAAAGCAGCAGATTTATATATACGTGTCTCGACAGATGAACAAGCAGATAAGGGCTATTCCCAAAGAGATCAGGAAGAACGTCTTAGACGTTATTGTTCACAAAATAATTTAACTGTAGGAAATGTTATTTATGAAGACCATTCTGCAAAATCTTTTAACCGTCCCGAATGGAAGAAGCTTCTAGTTGAACTTAAGAAAAAAGGTTCTAAAACCAATGTGATTTTGTTTACGAAATGGGATCGTTTTAGTAGAAACGCAGGCGATGCCTATCAGATGATAAGCATCCTTTCAAAGTTGGGGGTGGATTTACAAGCCGTTGAACAACCGCTTGATCTTTCCATTCCGGAAAACAAAATGATGTTGGCTATCTATTTGGCTGCGCCCGAGGTTGAAAATGACAGAAGAGCACTCAACGTATTTTATGGAATGAGAAGAGCTGTCAAAGAAGGGCGTGTTATGGGAAAAGCCCCATTTGGTTATGCAAACAAGATAACCGAGAATGGTAAAAAGTATATTGCAATCAAAGAACCGGAAGCAACAAAAATGAAATGGGCATTCAATGAATTGGCTAAAGGCATCTATGCAAGCAATTCGATAAGAACAAAAATTAATGAGTCTTTGAGAAAAGGTGTAAGCAGGACATCCTTTCATATAGCCATTCGCAACCCGATTTATTGCGGTAAAGTATTTGTTCCAAAACATAAGGATGAAGAAGCTTGTTTTGTTGAAGGTCAACATGAACCATTGATCAGTGAGGAACTTTTTGACAGAGTACAAGAGATACTAGATGGAAAGAAACGACCTCAAAGACCGAACACAAAAATCACTGTTCAGGAAAATTTTCCACTTCGTGGATTTTTAACATGTCCCAACTGTGGTAAAACACTTACCGCCAGTGCTTCAAGAGGTCGAAATAATAGATACTATTATTATCATTGTAATTCTATCTGCGGATTCAGAGAAAGAGCAGAGATCGTCAATAAAGTTTTTGAAGATGGATTAATGACATTAGAAATGAATGCACCAGTTAAAAAATATCTTAAAAAGCTTTTGACTGAAAATTATCACAGCTTCATTAATGATCCACTAAAAGAGAAAAAGAAAATATCTGATGAAATTGATACTTTAAATAACAAACTATCTTTTGCTCGAAACAAATTTCTTAGTGAGATAATTGATGATGATGAATATCTGGAGATTAAAAGAGAATGTAAAGAACGGATTTCAAAATTGGAAGAAGAATTAAATAAAAGTTCAGTTCCTCAAATTAACAATATAGATAAACTGCTCGAACAAGCATTAGAGACACTTCAAAATATCGGAAAACACTATCAAGAAGGGGAAATTGAGGTAAAGCGTGCAATAATTGGTTCGATATTTCCTGAAAAATTGGAATTTGACGGAAAACATTATCGAACCGCCCGAATTAACTCAATAGCATACCATATATTTCAGATAAACAATGAGTTAGATGGTGTAAAAAAAAAAGAGAAATGATAAAAATGATCATTTCTCCTTGAATGTAGACCCACAGGGATTCGAACCCCGACAGGCGGTACCAAAAACCGAAGTGCTACCGTTACACCATGGGTCTCTTTGATTATTGTGATGCAAATTTACAGCTTTTTTCTAAACTTCCAAATTTTATTTCAAAAAAAATGCATAATTTTATCAATAAATATTTTAAAGAAAGTCAATGTTAATCGATTGTTCTGATATTCAATTGGATAGAATGAGTCCGGAAACGGACTTCGAAATGGAAGTTTTTGAATTTTTGAAAGAAACTTTATCCGATAAGACAAAAACGACTGTCAAAACCTCAGGTTCGACAGGTATTCCGAAACTTTTTGAAGTTGAAAAAGCGAGAATGTTTGCTTCGGCAAAGATGACCTGCGATTTTTTGCGTATTAAAAAAGGAGATTCTGCAGCACTTTGTATGCCGGTTGAGTATATCTCTGGAAAAATGATGTTGATACGGGCAATAGAAAGAGGTTTGAAGTTACAAGTCTTCACACCCAAAACCGAAGCTTTGTCTCAGTTGAATTTGCCTATTGATTTTTGTGCGCTCACACCTTTACAAGTTGAAAATAGTTTGACCAAACTAAAATTAATTAAAAATTTAATAATTGGTGGAGCAGGCGTTTCTGAAAGTTTAAAAAAGAAAATTTGTCAGCATCTGGACAATGAAAAACATACTATATATGAAACCTACGGTATGTCCGAAACCTTATCGCATATCGCTTTGAAAAAGATTTATCCGATTTCTGAAGATTATTTTACAAGTTTCGAAAATGTTGAGATTTCTACTGATACTCGTGGTTGTTTGCAAATATTTTCACCACAAATAAATTCAGAGCTTTTAATTACTAACGACTTGGTGGATATAATTAATGACAAACAATTTCGGTTTTTAGGAAGGATTGATAATGTAATTAATTCTGGTGGTGCTAAAATTTTTCCAGAAAAAATCGAGACTTTTCTCAAGAAGGAGGTTTCTGCAGAATTGGTTGTGACGTCTATAAAGGACGAACATCTGGGAGAGAAGATGATTTTGGTAATAGAAGGTCAAGACGATGACAAACTTCGAAACAGCATATTTAATCTTAGTTTTGAGCGAAAATTGGATCGTCCAAAGCAAATTGTTTTTATTGATAAGATGCCGAGAACGCCCAATGGAAAAGTAAGCCGTTTAGATTTAAAACAACAATTAAAAGAACTTTTGTAATGATCGATTTTTCGAGTGAGTTAAGTTTTAAAACCTCCCGAAGTGGCGGTGCTGGCGGACAACATGTCAATAAAGTAGAAACTGCGGTCACGGCGATTTGGAATGTCTCAGCAACTCAGTTTTTTAATGAAGAACAAAAAAAATTAATTTTAGAAAAACTCAGAAATAGAATTAATAATGACAGTATTCTACAACTAACTTCAACGGAAGCGCGCTCCCAATTAGAAAATAAAAAGATTGTGATCGAAAGAATGCTTAATTTGGTGAATGCAGCAATATTGATACAAAAGCCACGTAAAAAGACAAAACCACGTAAGAGCCAAATTGAAAAACGACTGAATGCCAAGAAGATTCTGTCTGAGAAAAAAGATAATCGCCGTTTTCGCTACTAATAAAGAATGAATAGTTTTTTCTATTCATAAAAAAGCTGTATTTTTACCCTCCGATTTTTGAAAAATGGAAAGAGAAATCAAAATTAGTTTTCAGATTATTAATTCGTATAATGATTTGAACGAAATTGAAAAGAAATTGTTTGATTCTGCTAAAGCAGTGCGCGAAGATGCGTACGCTAATTATTCTAATTTCCTGGTAGGATGCGCCTTGTTGCTGGATAATGGCGAAATAGTTACAGGAAGCAATCAAGAAAATGCAGCCTATCCATCTGGATTGTGTGCAGAACGGACCACCATATATTGGGCTTCGGCTAATTTTCCAAAATCCAACATCAAGAAAATTTTTGTTATTGGCGCGCCAAGAAACACCATCAGTTCGCAACCAATTCCGCCTTGTGGAGCTTGTCGACAAAGTATTTTAGAATACGAAGCCAAACAAGATGAACCTATCGAAATCTATTTTGCTTCTTTGGAAGGCGATATTTTTAAAACCAAATCGGTGAGAGATATGTTGCCTTTTTCTTTTGATTCTAGTTTTTTATAGTCTTTAAACAATAGAAACTTCGTTGTTATCAAATTTTTTGCGAAGTCGTTGTTTTGATTTTTTCACACCATCAACACTAAGTCCTAGCAGTTGTGCAATTTCTATATTGCTAAGTCCTAGTTGATTGAGTAATATGATTCTAAGATTGGACTCGGTTAGTCCTGGGAAATTATTGGTTACAAATTCGTAGTATTCTTCTTCTTCCCGAATAAATATTTCTTTGAATTTATTCCAGTTTTCATCGGTCATCAGATGTGAAATCTTAAGTTCTTCCATTGCGGACAAAGCATTTTGTGCTTTTTTGTTTTGTTTTAGCTTGTTGATTTCTGTGTCGATGTTGTTGATTTGTTTGTTTCTGTCAACCAAATAAGATTTGAAGCTTGCCAAAGTATTATGGGTGGATTGTATTTTTTTGTCCGATTCTATTTGTTCTAGTTTAAAACCTAAAATTTGTTTTTCATAATGTAATTTCAAAAGTCTTACTTTTCTTTTATTAAGGCTGAAAACACTAACAACAAGTCCAATTAGCAAAATACTGACAGCGATAAGTGCCCATTTTATAACTTCGGATTTTTCGGCTTTGTTTTTTTCGGCTTCTAGCTTCCATTCAACTCGTTCTTTTTGGCTTTTCCAATTTACCATTTTTACAGCATCTGGACCTTCTTCCATTGCTGTTTCATTGTTCAGATTTTCTATGCGGCGCCTTGTATTAAGTTCTGCCACATCATTTTTGTCAGCGATGGCAATTTGCAATAAAAGTTTCTGAATGTCCAGCTCAAAGCCATTAAGATAGGTTTTGGTTTTTATAAAGGTTAGCGCGTCGGTAAGAATTTTTTTGGCTTCATCATTTCTTTGTGTTGATACGTATATTTTTCCAAGTTCTATTTGGGCGTACATCGTATTGCGCTCGTTGTTTTCGGATTGGGAAATTTTGATATCTTCTTTGAGAAGTTCTTCTGCTTTTGTGTAATTTTTCTTATCTGCTTCGATGATTGCCAAATCACCTAAGGCTTTTGCATAACGCAGTTTGTCATTTATTTTTAAGGCAGCAATTTTTGTTTTTTCGAGGTAAGCAATCGCATCGGGAATTTTATTTAGCTTTCTGTAATTATTGGCAATATTGTTGAGTACAGCGCCATAGTTTTTGTCTTTTTGATGGGGTAATTTTAAAAAGCGCAGGAGATATTCATTGCTTTTTTGATAGTCCTCCATCGTTGACCAAAAGTAGGCGTTAAGTTTTAAAATATATTCTGCTTCAATAATATCTATATCGGTTGCGTGTTGCAATCGTTTTTCAGCATTCAGGAAGTACGGCATTGCTTCGGGATAGAAGTTGTAATTGTAATAGTAAAAACCAACTTTACTGTTTAGCCAAATTAAGAAGTTCTCATTGGAAATATTTTCACTTAATTGTATGGCTTCTTTATAGAGTTTGGTACTTTCAGGATTGTATTTGTCCAAAGATTTTGAAACGAAATCAGCATATATTACTTTCTGTATTATTTGTTTTTCCTGCGATTTGATCGTGGTTTTATTAGAAAAGTATGTTTCTAAATCTTTTTGATTGTCAATTTTTGTTGCAGATTCTATATAATTCGTAGTTAGAACAGTATGTTTTTTTGCTCTTTGACCAGAAATTATGATTCCACAAAATAAAAGAAGGATAAAAAAAGAGTAGTTTTTTAACATACTTACAAATGTATTATAAAATTTAGTTAATAAAAATAATTAAATGTTAAGGATTTTATTTTGTATCATATTGATAATCATAGGTATTTATTTGTAAAATAATTTGTCCACCCCGATGTCCACCCTGTTTTTTTGGAATGCTTTTAATTTTTTTGGAGTTTTGTCAAAAATATTTAGACAACTATTACTAACCTCTTACCAAGAAATTATGAATGTCTAAATTGATTAATAACCATTCTATTATATGCAAAATGCCAGTTACTAGCTGGCATTTTTATATTTCGTAGATACTGCTTTTCGCGTTGATGTTTTTAATGATATTTTCTGTCCTTTCCTTGTGTGTATCGGTGATAAATATCTGTCCAAAATTTTCTTGATTTACCAAATCTATCAATTGTGAAACGCGTTTGTCGTCCAATTTATCAAATATATCATCGAGGAGAAGAATAGGCGTTTTGTTGGTCAATTCTTTTATTCGGATCATTTGTGCGAGTTTCAAAGCGACAAGAAAGGTTTTTTGCTGTCCCTGAGAACCTGCTTTTTTTATTGGATAATGCATCATTTCAAACAACAAATCATCTTTATGAATGCCACGCGAAGTATAAGTAAGAATTCTGTCTTTTTCTAAGTTTAGCTTTAGTAATTCCGAGAAATCTTGTTCCAAATCCGATTGATATGTGATAGTGACTTCTTCTTTTCCTCCTGAAATGCTTTTATAAAATTGTTGCATCACAGGATTAAGTTTCAAGACAAATTCTTTTCGTGTGGTAAATATTTTTTCTCCAAATTTTATCAGAGGTTCATTATAAATTTCTAAACTCTCGATGTCAAAATATCTGTTTTTTGCAAAGGATTTTAATAAAGCATTGCGCTGTTGTAAGGTTTTTTGATATTGTATTAAGGCAAAAAGATAGTCGCTATCGGTCTGAGAAATCATCGCATCCAAAAACTTTCTACGACTTTCTCCAGAATCCGAAATTAAATTTTGGTCATAAGGCGAAATAATAACCGAAGGCAAATATCCAACATGATCGGAAAGACGATCGTAGTTTTTATCATTTTTTTTGATGACTTTTTTGGTGTCTTTGCTGAGGATGATCTTTAAAATATCTTCTTTTTCCTCGTTCTGAATTTCTGCTTCGATACTGAAGAAATCGCTTTCATTTTTAATATTATTAAAATCCGAATTTCCTAGAAAACTTTTACCGACTGACAAATAATACAAAGCATCGAGAATATTGGTTTTACCGACACCATTATTGCCCACAAAACAATTAATTTGTGCGCTAAGATCCAGTTGCAAACTTTCGTGGTTTTTAAAATTATGAAGACTGAGTTTGTTAATTCTCAAAGTATTGATTTTTTGGAATAACAAAGATAAGCCAATTCAGACTCTTAAAAAAGGTCAAAGCTTTTCTGAATGAAATAAATAATTAACGGAAGTCCAGAACAAGACTCGATCCCAAAGGAAAAGTAAGCGTCCGACTTTTTATCATTCGCAAAATATATCAGAATACAACTGATAAGGGATGTTATAAATAAAGCAACTCTTATGTCAGTCTTAAAGCTAAAAACGCTGATAATATTGGCAATCAAAATTAAGAAATAGGCAAGGAGTTTGGTGTTTTTGATGCCCATTATTTTCGGAAAAGTAACAATTGTATCCAACTTCATATCCCGAATGTCAAAGGGCAAAACCAAAGCTGAAATATAAAAAAAACTGAATCCAATAATTTCCCATTTAACTTCTGCCAATCCCAAGAATCCAAAGCACAAGCCCCAAACCAGGCCAACGTAAAATATTTTAAGAAAAGGAATTTTCCGAATGGTAGCTTCCCAGAATTTACTGTTGTATAAAAGTCCAAGAATAACGATGAGAAGCCACCTTAATAATATTTGCTGGTTATGATTTTTGATAATCAGTAGAACGCAAATAATGCCTGTAATGCTGTTGAAAATTAATACTTTGTAAAATGTTTTTTCTTGATTTTGGTATTTTGTATAAAGATAGCCACTAAAAAATGTCAGGAAAATAAGATAAAGCTTAGGCAAACGGAACGCGTTTTGTTCCAAAAGGAAAAAAGCCGCCAACATGGTTCCCATTAAGGATACGTAGATTTGGCTGTCAACAATATATTTTTTTGCTAATTTTAAAACTGACATTATTTTACAAAGTAAACAAAATTGTGGCTTTGTAAAATTTAAAAATAAAAGTTTATGAAAAAACTGATTTCTACTTTTGGATTGTTGCTTTTGACAAGTTTTGTCACAACCTTGTATGGACAAAATTTCTACGAGCAACAATGGAAAATTCTTACAGAACAAGCGCAGAAAGGAAACTTTAAGTCCAATCAGCCCATTATTCTCAACATTCAAAAGCAAGCCATGAATGATAAAAACCTTCCAGAACTTATCAAATCGCTGAAAGCTGAATTTAGCATCATGCGAAGAACGCTAGATGATACGCAGAATGATACGTCGAGTCAATTTTTTAAGAAAATCCAAGAAGCGGGAAGTTTATTTTCTGGTGAAGAAGCCTTGGTTTTTCAAGTTTTGAAAGCAGAGTTTATCCGAGATTATTACGACTCGGTGCAATGGCGAATTCGGTCCAGAACCAATACCGACAACCAAGATGTCAGCCAAATAGAAACCTGGACCAATCTTGGGTTTAAAAATTATTTGAGCAAAGAATATCAAAATATTTTCAAACAAAAAGAGCTTTTAAAATCGATTAGCTTAAAATCCTACCAAAGTATTTTCAATTCAAAATTCGACTTGGAATATTATCCTACGATGTTGGATTGGGCAAGTGGACAATATATTAACTTTTTGAGCAATTCCACTTTGTTTACAAAAAATGAGTTGGAAACGAATGAGGTAACAATTCTTAAACTTTATGATGAAGTTATTGCAGCCACTTCGGGTAATGCCAATTTGTATTTTAAAGCTCAAAAATTAGATTATCAAATTGGACGAAATCCCAATGATAAAAGCCTAAAGGAAAAATGGCAAACTCTATATAATGATTCTACAGAAGGCGATTACAAAGTGATGATTGCTTCGCGAATTGCTGAAAATTTGATCTCAAATCAAAAAGAATCGGAAGCTTTAGAAATTATTAAAAAAGCAAAATCAGCGTATCCCAAATCAGGTTTTTTAGGAAATATTCAAAATCAGGAAAACCAGATTCTTCTTCCGAATGCTAGTTTCTATTTAGAATCTACAACATTGGCTAACAAACCGATTCAGCTTTTGGTGGAAGCAAAAAATGTCAAAAAAGCACAGCTTAAAATTTACCAAGTCAAAGAGGATATCAAAGGTTTTTTAGGCTATTTATCTAGGTTTAATGATTCGAACAAATATCAAAGTATAAAAAAAGTTTTAGTAAGAACAGAAAGTTTTGATTTTCCTACAAAGAATGATTATAAATCTCATAAAACAGCTTTCGAAATAAAAGCGCTTCCAGCAGGCATCTATCTCACCGAATATCTTGTGGATGGTAAGCCTATGTCATACCAGCGGGATAATTATTTTTTGGTATCTGCCGCAAAATCTATTTTTAAAAATGTAATTAATGATAACAATACAGATTGGGAATATTTTTGGATCAATTCTGAAAATGGAAAACTAATTAAGAATCCCAACCTAAAAGTTCATGAGTTTCCTTTTGAGTCGCAATCTCCCTCGGTTCAACCCATCATTGTTTCGAAAGATTCCAGTTTTAAAATGCCTATTTCTGATAAAAAAGCTTATTATCGTTTCAGTGTTATAGAAGATGTTAACACTGGAGATGTAGAATTAAAACACACTTATGGCTCGACTAATGATTACTACAACAATAGAAATATCGATAAAGAACATCGTGCGCAGATTTTCCTAGATCGCGCGATTTATAGACCTGGACAAGTCGTTTATTTCAAAGTCATTAATACAAAGCTTGAAAATAATAAGGAAACGACAATGTCGGGCATTAAACAAAAAATTATTTTGGAGGATGTTAATTCCAATGAAGTGGGCGCCCAAACTTTTGTAACCAACGAATTTGGTTCTTATAGCGGGAGTTTCACTTTGCCAAAATCAAAGCTTAATGGACAATTTAGATTAAGCATTAATGATTCTAATCTTGAGCTTTATTCGGGGAAAGCATTTTCTGTTGAAGAATACAAACGTCCAAATTTTGAATTAAATTTTGACCCGATCAAAGACGAATACAAATATGGTCAAAAGATAGAACTAAAAGGGAAAGCGCTCATGTTTTCGGGAGTTCCGTTGTCGAATGCTACTATCAATTATGAAATCAAAAAGCAAAATATCCGTTGGCGATATTTCTCGTGGTATCCACAAATTTTTGATAACGAAAATTCAATTCTAGGTGAAACAAAAACCAATGACAAAGGCGAATTCACAATTGTTTTGGATCTCAAGAAAAACGAAAAACTAGAGGGCATCCAGATTGACGAATTTAATATTAATGCTAGCGCGACGGATATTTCAGGCGAGACGCAATCGGCAAATACGCGTTTGACGGTGTCTTCGGTTTCGCATTATATCACGGCGACGAATCTTAAAGACCAATTTTCTGATGATGAGATAAAAGTAAACGTTGAAACCAAAAATTACAACAACCAAAACTTAAAAAAATCCTACAAAACAAAACTGAGCAAACTGGAAGAACCACAACGTATTTTCAGAAATCAGTTTAAAAATCAAATTCAGGATTTACCACAATTATCAAAGTCGGAGTTTGAAAAATTGTTTCCACACGATCGTTTTGATAAAACCGAACTTCCTAAAAATTGGAAAACCGAACAGGTTTTGTTTGACAAAATGGCGCAAGATTCTTTGTTAAATATTGGAAAATTGTCGCCAGGTTTTTACCGATTGGAGCTTTACAATATCGAAGGAAAAGACAGCATCAAAACGAGTCAAGATTTTCAGGTCTGGAGCAAAACCAGTTTGGATCCGAAACAAAAAACTTTTCTGAATACCAGTTTTGATAAAAAAGAATATCAAGTTGGAGAAACAGCAAATCTTTTGATTTATTCGGCCATTCCAAATGCAATAGCCAATATTTATATCCAAAATGGCGATGGAAAAACTTTATATGAAAGCAAATCTTTATCGAATGGATTTTTAAAATATCCAGTTAAGATTAATCAAAAATCGGAAGTCTTGAACGTTCAAGTGGTTTTGGCAGCGTTTAATGATGTACAAACCGAAAATTTGTATGTGCCAATCAAAAGAAAAGATGATGGCTTGAAAATAGAAACCACAACTTTCCGCGACAAATTGCAACCGAATTCCAAAGAAAAATGGAGTTTTAAAATCGTTGGTGCAACAAATGAAAAAGTGCTCGCAGAAGTACTTGCCAATATGTACGATATGTCGTTGGATAAATTTGCAGCGAATGGTTATTCGTTTAGCAATATTTATTATCGCAGTGATATTATTAATGATTATAGAATAAATACAGGTCTTAAGCAATTGTATTATAGCAAAAGAGAAAAACATTTTACAACAAAATCGATTCGTCAACCAGATTTTAACTGGATGTGGGATCAAATTGTTTTTGAATCTCAAGCATTATATGGAAATGCAGTGCCTGCGCCACCAGTTGCTATTAGAGGACAAGCGTCAATGCGATCGAAAGATTCTACGATTGTTGCTGATGTTGAAGAGGTTGTTGTTTCTGCTTACGAAGTAAAAAGACAACAAAAGTCTTTGGGGTATTCAACAACCGAAATTTCAGAAAAAGAATCAGATCAAGAGGATTTAGAAAAAATAAAAATTCGGGAAAATCTCAACGAAACGGCATTTTTCTATCCAAATCTCGTGACCGATGAAATGGGAAATATCAGTTTTGAATTCACCACGCCAGAAGCTTTAACCAAATGGAAGCTGATGTTGTTGGCACATACCAAAGATGCAAAATCTGCTTACGCTGAGAAAACAATGATCACACAAAAAGACTTCTCGGTGACACCAAATTATCCGCGTTTTCTACGGGAAGGTGACGAAATTAATTTCCAAAGCAAACTTAATAATTTAACATCAAAACAACTGAATGGCGTCGCACAAATCAAAATCTTGGATGCTTTTACCAATGAAGATATTACGCAGAAATTTGGATTAAGCCAAATGACAGCAACAAAAGGCTATAATTTTGAACAATCATTTTTACTCAACGGGAATAGTAGCGATGCTTTAACGTGGATTTTAAAAGTTCCGAAAGATGTTAGTTCTATCATTTTGAAAGTCGTTGCCAAAGCAGGCGAGTTTTCGGATGGCGAGCAAAAAGCCATTGCCATTCTCCCAAATCGTATGTTGGTGACGGATGCGGTTCCGGTTTTTGTAAAAGAAGGCGAAACCAAAACTTTCCAGATTGATAATTTGCTTAACAATAATTCTTCGACTGTTTCTAATGTTAGACACACTTTGGAGTTAACAACCAACCCGATTTGGGAAGTGATGTTTGCGTTGCCAAGTCTTAAAAATGAAACTAAAAATTCTGCGGATGTTATCTTTAACAAATGGTTTGCGGATGTTATTGCTTCGGAAGTTTTCATAGCCAATCCAAGACTGAAAACTATTTTTGACGAATACCAAGCGAAAGGACTTTTGACCTCGAATCTTGAAAAAAATCAAGAGCTGAAACAACTTCTTCTCGACGAAACGCCTTGGATGTTAGACAGCAAAAATGAAGAAGAACAAATGTCAAAATTGGTGCGACTTTTTGATGTCAACACGATGCGTAATAGTATTCAGCAAGATTGGGAAAGTTTGTTGCAATTGCAAAATCCAGATGGCGGATTTAGTTGGTATCCTGGTTATCCGAGTTCTTATTATTCGTCTTTGTATATTCTTAAAAACCTAGGAAAGCTCAATCTTTGGTTAAAAGATAATGTTAAAGATTATCAGTCGGATTCTCAAAAACAAATGCTAACCAAGCTTATCACATTCGTAGATAATAATATTAATAAATATTGGGATGTTCGTAAAGAAAATCCTTGGAGCAATGCTTCTTTGGAATATCTCGATGCAAGACATTATTGGGAAAAAGATTATCCATTATCGGCTAATCCCAAAACACTTAAAAATTTAGTTATTAAAAAAGCGAAAACGGCGAAGATTGACGATTTCTCATTCTTTGGATTGCATCGTGCTGCATTGTTATTCGATGAGTATGGTCTAAGAGATGTGTCTACAAAATTGATGACTTATCTTAAAGAAACGTCTACAGAATCTAAGACGCAAGGTGTCTATTGGAAACAAAATCTTAATGATTGGGGATGGTATGCTTCAAAAGTGGTGAACCATGCTGGCGCGTTGGAAGCTTTCAATGTTTTGAAACCAAACGATCAACAATTTATTGAAGATCTTAAAATTTGGTTGATTACCCAAAAAGAAGTTAATTCTTGGGGAACTTCAAGAAGTACCGCAGAAGTTATTTTTACAATTCTTAATTCTGGTAAATCTTGGACAACACCGGAAAGTGATAAAGCGACAATCGTTTGGGGAACTAAAGATATGAAACAAGCCGACCAAAAAGCGACTGGCTATATCAAAATGATTGACACTTCTGGTAAATTGGACAAATCTTTAGGAAAAGTTACGGTGACCAAGCCTGGGCCAGGTATTGTACAAGGTGGTTTGTTCTGGCAATACTATGAAGATTTGGACAAAATAAAATCCTCAGAGAATTATATCTCGATCAAGAAAGAGTATTTCAAAAAAGTGAAAACTGAGAATGGTGAAGAGCTCATCCCGATTAATGAAAAAACAACTCTTAAAGTTGGCGACAACATTACGGTGAGAATGATTCTCAACTCCGATCGTAATATGGAATATGTTCATCTTAAAGATATGCGTGCTGCAGGCACAGAACCTTTGGATGTTATTTCTAGCTATCAATGGAAAAATAATTTGGCCTATTATCAATCAACAAAAGATGCATCCACTAATTTCTATATCGAATATATGCCGAAGGGAAAATATGTTTTAGAATATGATTTGGTAGCCAATGCTTCGGGAGTTTTCTCAACTGGGATTTCGACTTTGCAAAATTATTATGCCCCACAGATGAACAGTCATACTGCTGGGACAAAAATGGATATCAAATAATTTCGTATTTGATAAGATATTAAATAAAATAAGCGACAGATTTCTGTCGCTTATTTTTTTACCTAAACTTAAAAAATATGATTTAATATTTTTATTCTTTCACCAACTTGTGAGACGTTGTTTTCCCATCTGCTGTTATAGTTACGATATAATTCCCTTTTGGAAATTGAGACACATCGATTGATGTTTTAGCACTTTCCGAAGTTAGAATTTTCTGACCTGTCATATTGTAGATCTCTATTTTTGATGTGTTTTTAGTGTTTGCAATATTAACAATATCTTTAGCAGGATTTGGATAGATGCTAATAATGTTAGGCTTTTGAGAAGCGTTTGTACCAAGATAAGTTGTCAAGTCAAGTACAAAACCATAGGCTGCTAATGTTGTAGGATTAACTGCTTGACCTGCAATTTTTTTTCCATCTGGAGAGATGGATAGTGGCAAAGATAATCTAAGACCTTGCGTGTCGATTCCTAAGCTTTGTGCATACTCGGTAAGGTCAACGCGTCCACTTTCTTGGGTCCATATAAAGCCATATCCAAAGTGTGGACCACCTGGCCAACCGCGGAAGTAGCCAACCACAGTTTTGCCATCCCCACTTATGTTTGTCGCACCTCCTCGGAAGAATGTACCAGCGTCTGGATGTGTAATCTCTGTATAGATACCCGTTTCTCTGTTATAAACATAAGGATAAAAGCCATTTACGCCCACCATAACTTTCCCATCATTGGATACAGCTCCAGACTCACCAGCAGCAGAGCCTGCTGTATTTTTGATTATGGTTTGTACACCGTTGTACCAATAAGCGCCTTGTCTAAAACCAGATTGGTCATCTTGCCAACCAACGATTGTTGATTTGTCGTTGCTTATCGCATTAGCTCGGCTAGATCGGCCTGTTTCGGTACTGCCCATATCAGTTATGGTTACAGTTTCGCCATTTATTTCCCATTTTGTAGCATGTCCTATGGAAGCACTCGTCCAGCCCAGGCCAACAATAGTTGTTCCGTCTTCAGACATTCCCCAAGGTGATGCTTTACTAGCGTCAGAACTGCTAGAGATACCGCCAAGATGTTTCCAAGTTTGTGTGGTAGCATCGTAAATAGAAGGTTCGTTAAGGTTGGTTTCGGGATTGGTCATATAACCAATTATTTTGTTGTTGTCCGCGCCAACCAATCTTTGACCAGCTAACAAGTCTCTAGTAACTGTACCGATTATTTGTACACCTGTGTCTTTAGTCCATCTTATGTTGTTGACATTGGCAGATGATGCAGCTGCTACAAGGTTGTCGTTAACGTCTGTTACGGAAATACCTTGACCTAGGTTATAAAATTGTGCAGACAGATTTTGAATCCCCAATAGGGCACATACTAAAAATGGAATTTTGTAAAAATTTTTCATTTCTTATTTCTTTTAATTGACATAGCAATTTTAGCGAGTATTAAATTTAATTCAAATAGTTAGGTTTTAATAATTCACGAAATTTTAAAATGTTAAATATTTAATATGTTGATTGTTAGTATTTTAAATAAATTTAACTTCCTCAAATTTGAAAAAATATTATTAAGAATATTAGTATAGAATCACATAAAAAGCTATTTTTGTTCTATGTTTCGTTCCCAAAATTTTGTTTTTTTTATGTTTTTCCTGTTTTCGTTGTTAAACGGACAAAAAAACACTGATTTCGCCTCTTTGGTAGATAAGAGTGTCCAAAAGATCTATCAAAACCCAGATGAGGCTATTAACTTTATCCAAAGCTTTACATTAAGCGAACAAAATCAGGAACAACGCTTGGTTTTGCAAAATCTGATGGCACAGGCTTATACCATGAAGGGAGATTATGTGCAATCTGTCAGAATGTCTTTGGATAAAGAAAGTCATTTTGGACATCAAACCGACGATTTTGGACATCTTTTTAGGGATTACGTATTATCCGAACAATACCAAAATCTGAAGCTTTACAAACAATCAACAAGACTTATAGGCGAGTTATTGAAGGAAAAATCATTGTACCGACCAGAAGAAAATTATAACATTAATCTTGCGAAAGTATTTCAGTTACAGGCGATTAACTATTCGATTAATAAAAATAATACAGAAGCCTTCAACTATTTCCAAAAAAGTAATAATTATCTGAAAAATATATCCGCAGAAAATTTTATTATCAAGACCGAAAACGATGTTATGACAACATCTCTTTTGCTTAATCAAAGAAAAATGGATCAGGCAAGAGCTAATCTTACAAGGCTCAAAAAGTTGGTAGATGATAATCCAGAACAGGTATTTTTGTACAGTTTGGTTTATGAAAGATTGGCAAGCCTTAGTTTTATTGATAAAAAATATTCCGAAGCCCTACAATATTTAGAAAAATCCTTATCAAATATTGAGGGAATAGATTATTTGGTTTTGAAATTAAGAATCTATGATATGATGGCTAAAAATTATCTAGCCTTACAAGACGAGACCAAGTACAGATTTTATGAAAAGTTATTTGCAAATAGTAAAACCAAAATTG
Organism: Soonwooa purpurea; assembly: GCF_053891095.1. NCBI lineage: Bacteria > Pseudomonadati > Bacteroidota > Flavobacteriia > Flavobacteriales > Weeksellaceae > Soonwooa > Soonwooa purpurea. The sequence goes on along the minus strand of NZ_JBSSMA010000015.1, from coordinate 18,463 downwards.
ACTCTAGTCAAAAAGAAGGTATTCGTTATTTGTTGAAGTTATCAGAACTTAGAGAACAACAAACTACCCAACAAGCACAACAAGATGCTAACTTTACAACAAGATTTTTAATCATTAGTTTTTCGATTTTGGTATTGAGTCTTATTACATTTTATTTTTATGAATATCGTCGCAAAGATGAATTGACAAAACAAATCGACTTTTTTAAGAATCAAAAATCATATTTTAAAAAATTATCAGAAAATAATGAGGCTAAAAAAGAATCAGATGTCCCAGAACAGGCACAAATTTCTGATATTGAGATAATCCCAGAAGAAGTTGTTAAGCAACCTAAGAAAAGTATACTTATCTCAAAAGAGAAAGAAGATGATATCTTGCAAAAACTAGACGAGCTAGAAAAGTCCGATCGCTTTCTCAACAAAGATATGTCTCTTGCTGTATTGGCAGGACAACTAGAGACCAATACCAAATATCTCTCCGAGATTATTAATAAATACAAAGGCAAAAACTTTAATCTCTACATTAATGAATTGCGCGTAAGTTATATTGCATATATGTTGAAAACCAACCCGATATATCTCAATTACAAAGTCAGTTATTTGGCTGAAGTATCTGGCTTTTCGTCACATAGTGCCTTTACAACGGTATTTAAGTCGATTACAGGAATGTCTCCCAATGCCTATATCCAACAAATTAACCAATCTTCAAAATGAAAAAAATGTTAAGTTGCTTTATGTTGCTTTGTCTTGGCATGTTAATGTTGGCGGCCAATCCACGCGAAGCTCAATTTAATAAAGCAAAAGACAACATCTATCGAGATCCAGAATTGTCAATAAAAATTGTTAATCAGTTATTGAAAGACGAGACAGATGTGGACAAAAAAGCAGATCTATATCTTATCCTTTCAAAAGCATATATTGCAAAGCGCGACTCTGATGAGTCTCTGAAATATATTCTGAAAGTGCAAGACTTATTAGGAGATATTACCAACTCTGATACCAAAGCTCAGATTCTCATTTCCATCGCGATACAATATCAACAGATGGAAGTATTTAATAAAAGTCTTAACTTTCTAGACCAGATCGATCAGCATAGCCGAAAAATGCCAGATAGCTCAAGAATAAAGTTTTCGGTTTTGGGAAAAGCTTATGCCGTACGCGGGATGATATATAAAAGCCAGCTAAATCCAGAGTTAGCACTTAGCAAGTTTTTAGTTTCTATTAAAAATCTTGAAAAAATAGCCCCCGCTTTACAAGCTAATGCCAACCTTAGTGTGGTGTATTACAATATAGGCTATTGCTATTTTGATTTAGGAGATCTTAAAAAAGCCGAGCAATCTTTCCTAAGTGCTATAGAATTTGCCCAAAAAGAAAAAGCCAATAGTCTGGAGGCCTTTGCATATAAAGGATTGTCCGATGTCTACATGAGGAATGGAAAACATCAGGAAGCTTTGGAGCTACTAGAAAAAGCGAATCAGTTAGCATCTAATATTGGTGATCTGTTACTTAACGAAGGGATTTATAAAGTTATTGCCGAAAACTATTTGGCACTTAATGATATTAATAACTATAACGAGTACAACCAAAAGTACTTACAAACTCGCTTCAAAAGAGAGCAAAACGAACTCAACTCAATTAACAGTAGTATCGACAATATTCTTAAAGAAAATAAAAAATCTGTTGATAACATAAAAGAAAGCCAAACTAGAATTAACAGTTTTATCATAATTTTAGGCTTAATATTAGCAAGCATTCTTTCAGTTTTGATTTGGAAAAAAAGAAAATCCAACCTAGAACTTCAAAACAAGATAAAAACACTTCTACACTCATAACATCAAATACTATGCGAAATATCTTCAATACATCAGATGTTGATACCTACATCAAGGCCATCAACCAATTGACACCAGAGACGCCTGCCAAATGGGGCAAAATGTCTGTTGACCAAATGTTAGCCCATTGTAATGTAACCTATGAGCTAGTCTATGAACCGCAAAAACATAAAAAACCAAGTTTTCTTGCAAAATGGATGATGAAAAAATTTGTCAAACCAAAAGTGACCAATGAGTTAGCTTACAAACAAAATTTGCCGACTGGACCTATGTTTTTAATTAAAGATAAAAAAGATTTTGATTTTGAAAAAAAACGTTTGATAGGTTTTATACAAAAAACACAACAATTCGGAGAAGCGGCTTTTGATGGTAAAGAAAGTGCTAGTTTTGGAAAGCTAAATGCGCAAGAATGGAATAATATGATGGCCAAACATCTCGATCATCATTTGGCGCAGTTTGGCATTTTATAATTTAGTTAAAAAAATATGAGATTAATTTTCTTTTTTTTATTGACGATTTCTAACTTGGTTTTTTCTCAATCGAAGGAAGCGATGCAGGCTTACCTTATCAATAACGAAAAAGCTTTTATTGGAAAAATAAATAACGGAACGCCGATTTCTGTTAACATTATAAAAGCTGAAGCTTTAGATAATAACATTAATGAATTTGCAGTTTCAGGAACATCCAATGTGGAAGGCACAATTTGCAACTTTAATGGAAAATTGACTTTGGAGTCCCAATCCGACAATCCCAAGTTAGCGACTTTGTTTTATAAATTCGAATTTCAAGAAGAAAAACTTCACGAACATACGGGGATTTTTACGGGCTCTTTAGCGATGAAGACGTTGACCGATACTTTGGCACTTGTCGTTTTTGAAGGCACTTGGGAAAGTTATAACAAACGTATGCGCTTCCCCGTTTTTTTTGATAATAATGAATTCTTAAAAACCAAATTGCAAGAACTCGCAAAATAATGAAGCTATACGAAAATATTGATTTCCGAAAACTGACCTTGGAAAACCGAATCGTGATGTCGCCCATGTGTATGTATTCTGCAAAAGATGGTGTGGCAACCGATTTTCATTTGGTTCATTACGGAAGTCGCGCGCAAGGTGGCGTAGGACTTGTAATGGTGGAAGCAACGGGCGTTGTCCCAGAAGCTCGTATCACCCCGCGTTGTATTGGACTTTGGAATAAAGAACAAGAGCTGGCTCTGAAAAGAATTGTTGATTTCGTGCACAAAAATTCTAAATCAAAAATCGGTATTCAGCTCGCACATTCGGGACGCAAAGGATCGATGTGGAATAGTCAACAACTAAAGCTGTCAGAAGGTGGTTGGCAAACGGTCGCGCCAAGTGCAATAGCTTATGCGCCAGAAGATGAACTTCCAAAAGCATTGAGCATAGCTGAAATTAAAACCTTAATTCAGGATTTTAAAAAATCGGCGAGTAGAGCTGTAGAAGCTGGCTTCAACGTCATCGAAATTCATGCGGCACATGGCTATTTGATTCACCAATTTTTATCACCAAAATCAAATCTAAGAACGGATGAATATGGTGGAAGTTTTGAAAATCGAATTCGATTTTTGATCGAAATTGTAGATGCAGTCAACGAAGTTCTTGATGACAATATAGCGTTGTTTGTGCGCGTGTCCGGGTCAGAATATGTGGAAGGCGGTTGGGATATCGATGATAATGTTCGTCTGGCTGAGGTTTTGAAAACCAAATCTGTTGATCTTATTGATGTCTCGTCTGGCGGGAATATTCATGGTGTTAGCATTACTTTGTTTAATTCCTATCAAGTGCCATTTTCGCAAAAGATCAAACAAAAAACAGGTATGAAAACGGGCGCGGTTGGACTGATAGAAGATGCTAAAACCGCCGAAGCTATTTTACATAATAATGAAGCCGATCTTATTTTTCTAGGTCGAGAACTTTTGAGAAATCCATATTTTCCCGTTATTAATAGTTTTGAATGGGATGAACATTGTGCTTTTCCCAAACAATATGAAAAAGCCAAACCAGAAAGTTCTTAATTATATTTAAAATTGAAGAAGATTTAAATTAAGAAATTATCGTACAGATGGAGATGAGGTTTTAAAAAATTAAATACTTTTTAAGAACATAACATTCTGAGATTTAAAACAAATTTGATTGTAATTTTTAAAGAAATAAATATTAAAATTTCCTAAAAAAGTTTCAGAATATTTTAAAATTTTTAGGAGCTCTTTTGTCTTTTAGAATTAATAATCAAAGTCTTTTTTGCCTTTTAAAGAACAGAAATGTTATTTTATATAAGTTAAAAAAATGTTATTTTACTTTGATATTAATTCTGTATATGTATCTTTATTAAGGAAATGATTTGGTTTTTATTATGAATTCAGTTCATTAGCGAAAATCGTATTAACACTTAGTTCACACCACTTACAATACAATATTTATTATGAAAAAACGTCCTAATTACCGGAAATTTCAGCCTCAATTGAAGCGGATTGAGGAACTTGAAAAGAATAATTCTGCTTTTAAAAGAATATATTCAGAATACGAATTGATGTCCACCGAACTGTGGGAAATTGAAAATGATGAGAAAAACTCTATTCCTGATGATTTTATAAACGCCATCCAATTGCAAGCCGAATATCTAGAAGAAGAGATTAACAACTGGCTGACGAATATCACACCAAAGGATACAGAAGCCTAATATGCTATTTAAAGAATAATTTCCTACTTTTACAGGCCTAATTTTTTTATAAAAATATATATGATTGCTATTGTAGATGGAGGTTCTACTAAATGCGATTGGGTTATTCTAGAACAAGATGGTAAAGAAGTTTTTAAAACGGAAACCATAGGTTTTAATCCCAATATTATTTCACCAGAGCTTATCGCGCCAGAAGTTGAAAATAATAAAGCTTTGATGTCTGTTGCAGCAGAAATCAAACATTTGTTTTTTTATGGTTCGGGCTGTGGTGTTCAGAAAAATCGAGAAATCGTTCAGAAAGAACTTAATAAAGTTTTTACTAAAGCTTACGTTACCGTCAAAGAAGATCTTATCGCAGCAGCGTATGCAGCTTATCGTGGTAAGCCCGAAATTGTTTGTATTCTTGGGACAGGTTCCAACTCTTGCTATTTTGATGGTGAGGAGATGAGAACCGAATTGCCTTCTTTAGGATTTTTAATTGGTGACGAAGGCAGTGGCAGTTGTCTTGGTAAGCAGTTGGTACGCCATTTTTTCATGAAAAAATTACCACAGGATTTACACAATCAATTTGCAGAAATTTATCAATTAAACATTGAAGATCTTTTGCAAAATATGTATCATAATCCTCGTGTTAATGCTTATTTTGCAGATTTTACAAGATTCATTGTCGATCGCAAAACACATCCATATTTTCAACAATTTGTCTATAAAGAGTTAAAGAATTTTTTAGAATTCCAAGTACTCCCATATAAAGAATGCCGCAATAGCGAGCTTAATTTTATCGGATCAATTGCTTATTTTTTTGAAGATATATTAAGAGCTGTAGCAGCAGAGTTTCATTTTACAGTTGGTGACATTGTACAACGACCGATAGAAAGTCTTGTCAACTACCATCGTAACTATATTTTGCCAAAACTTTTACCCTAAGTTTTTGGAATTAATTTGAAGAAGGGAATTTTTTATTAATTAAAAAAATTAAAATGTCGAAACAAAATCAAAAGGATTTAAATGCCTTTAATAAAGCCGCTTTAGATTATCACAGAGCAGAACCTAAAGGCAAAATCGAAGTTGTACCATCCAAACCGCATTCTTCACAAAGAGATCTGAGTTTGGCCTATTCACCCGGAGTTGCCGTACCTTGTATGGAAATCCATAACAATCCACAAGCTGTTTATGACTATACTTCCAAAGGGAATTTGGTGGCCGTTATTTCTAACGGTACAGCAGTTTTAGGATTAGGTGACATTGGCGCGGAAGCTTCAAAACCAGTGATGGAAGGTAAAGGTTTATTGTTCAAAATATTTGCAGATATCAATGTCTTTGATATCGAAATTAATGAAAAAGATCCCGATAAATTTATAGAAATCGTAAAAGGTATTGCACCGACTTTTGGTGGGATTAACCTAGAAGATATCAAAGCGCCAGAAGCGTTCTACATCGAGCAAAAATTGAAAGATGAACTAGATATTCCGTTGATGCATGATGACCAGCACGGTACAGCGATTATTTCTGCAGCGGCGCTAATCAATGCTTTAGAAATTGCAGATAAAAAAATCGAAGATGTTAAAGTCGTGGTGAATGGTGCAGGTGCCGCAGCAATTGCTTGTACCAAACTTTATATCGCATTGGGACTTTCGAAAGATAATATTTTGATGTGCGATTCCAAAGGTGTTATCAATCATTTAAGAACCAACCTTACACCAGAGAAAATAGATTTCATCGCACAAACTCAGTTAGCGACTTTGGAAGAAGCCTTGAGGGGTGCTGACGTTTTTGTCGGTTTATCAAAAGGAAATGTCATGACTCCGGAAATGTTGTTGAGCATGTCGGACAATCCTATTGTTTTTGCATTAGCGAATCCCGATCCAGAAATTGACTATAACTTGGCAATCGAAACCCGAAAAGACGTTATTCTTGCAACAGGTCGTAGCGATTTTCCTAATCAGGTTAACAATGTTTTAGGCTTTCCATATATTTTCCGTGGTGCTTTGGATGTACAAGCCAACGGAATTAATGAAGAAATGAAATTAGCAGCTGTACGTGCACTTGCTGCTTTAGCAAAAGAGCCAGTTCCAGAAATGGTTAAGTTGGCTTATAACCTAAAACAGTTACATTTTGGAAGAGATTATTTTATTCCAAAACCTTTTGATAACAGATTGTTGACACGCGTATCGATCGCGGTGGCAAAAGCAGCGATGGAAAGTGGTATTGCAGCAAGTCCTATTCAGGATTTTGAAGCTTATGAAACCCATCTTTTGGATAGAATGGGTCGCGATGAAAAGCTGATCCGTATGATGCAGAGTCGTGCCAAGTCCAATCCAAAACGTGTAACATTAGGCAATGCCGAAGAATATAATGTTCTGAAAGCAGCACAAATTCTTTACGAAGAAGGAATTGCCAAACCAATTTTGTTGGGCGAAAAGAAATTCATCAAACAACAGATGGAAAAATACAACATCAATATCGATGTGCCAATTATCGATCCTGTAGATGAAGACCAAGAGGAAAACCGAATAAAGTACCGTGAAACACTTTGGAAACTTCGCCAACGCAAAGGTATGAATGAGTATAAAGCAAAACGTTTTGTTCGCCAAAGAGATTATTTCGGTCCTTTGATGTTGTCACATGGCGATACAGATGCTTTGATTGTTGGTTTTTCTAAAAACTATTCATCCGTTCTGAAACCTGTTTTGGAAGTTGTTGAAAAGGAAAAAGGTGTTGATAAAGTCGCCGCAATGATGATGATTTTAACAGAGAAAAAACCGATTTTCTTTGCAGATACATCAATTAATCAAAATCCAACGTCGGAAGATTTGGTAAACATTGCGAGAATGTCAGAGCTAACTGTCAAAACTTTTGCAATAGAACCAAGAATTGCGATGTTGTCATTCGAAAACTTTGCGTCAATTTCTGATACATCGAAAAAAGTTGCTAAAGCGGTTTCTATTCTTCATGAAAAATATCCAAAAATGATTGTAGATGGCGAAATTCAACCAGATTTTGCTATGAATAGCGACCATTTGAGCGATTATCCTTTCTCAAAATTAGGAACAGAACCAGCTAATGTTTTTGTTTTTCCTAATTTAGAAAGTGCAAATTTGTCTTATAAAATTATCCGTGGGATGAAGATGGCACAAGTAGTCGGACCAATTTTGATGGGACTAAAACAACCTGTCCATGTACTCCAAATGCGCTCTAGCGTGGACGAAATCGTGAACTTGGCGACTATTGCTGTTTTGGACGCACAACGTCGCGAGCTGAAAAAGTAATTTTAATATTCTTAAATAATATGAAAAGCGGGACTCAGGTTTCGCTTTTTTTGTTAAGAATTTTTATCAATTTTAACAAGGTTTTTTAATTCTCGTTTCGAATTAATATATTAGCAAATTGTTTATAAACATATGATTTATTCATTACAAGGACTTGTAGAGGAGTTGACACCCACTAATGCTGTTGTTAATGTTAATGGTGTGGGCTATTATGTTGGTATTAGCCTACAAACTTCGCAAATGTTGAAGTTGGGTGCGACCCACAAAATATATATACAACAAATTATTCGGGAAGATGCCAATTTGTTATTTGGTTTTAACAGTCTTTTGGAAAAAGAAATGTTCAATCTCTTAATTAGTGTTAATGGTGTTGGTGCTGTTTCCGCATTAATTTTGTTGTCGTCACTTAGCCTAGAAGAAACGGCTTCGGCAATCCAAAATAGCCAGAGTCTAATTCTGCAAAAAGTGAAAGGCATTGGGACAAAAACTGCCGAACGTATTATCGTGGACTTGAAGGATAAGGTCGCGAAATTTGGGCTTTCTTCCGAAAATATTTCTCAGTTTGTAGATAATAAAGTTAAAGATGAAGCGTTAACTGCTTTAGAGGTTTTAGGTATTTCGAGAAAGATGTCGGAGAAGATTGCGGACCGCATTCAAAAGAAAAATCTAGAAATCTCGGTAGAAGAATTAGTGAAAGAAATTTTGAAAAACATTTAACATTTTTTTGTGTTTTTAAGACAAACGCAGATGTAAAAAGAAAAGATAGTGAGGAGAGAGTTTTACTTTTATAAGTTTTTTGCATTGTTATTTTTGTTAATCGGCAGCGGAACTATTTCTGCACAAGAGAAAACAAATGACACTGTCAATATCAAAAATCATTTTAATTTAGCGAGTCCTATTCGGTATGAAGCCTTCTACGATGTCAAAGAGGGTATTTATTATTTGTATCCGAAAATTGGAAATACAACTGTCGGAAATCCATTGGTGATGACTTTTGAGCAGTATCGTAATTATATGCTACAAAACCAGTTGAAATCTTATTTTCAAGAAAAGTCAGACACGCATAATCTTGCGAACAGAAAAGATCAAACTGACGCAAAGAAGAAAGGACTTTTGCCGAGTATTACCATTCGGAACAAAATTTTTGAAAACATTTTTGGAAGTAACAAAATTGAATTAATCCCTCAAGGCTATGCTTCTTTCGATTTGGGTATTCTTCTTCAAAAGATAGATAACCCAATGATTTTGCCACAAAACCGAAACAACTTTACGATTGACATTCAACAAAGAATGCAATTGGGTTTAACGGGTAAAGTAGGAGAAAATTTACAATTAAAAGCCAACTACGATACACAAAGTGGATTCGCTTTCGAAAATCGAATGAACTTGATGTGGCAGGCCAAAGGAAGTTGGAAGGATCTTCAAAGTAAAGGTCTTGAAGACAAAACAACGGGCGGCGAAGATAAAGTCATCAAAAAAGTGGAATTCGGTAATGTGAGCATGCCACTTTCTACAAGTTTGATTCGTGGCGCGCAATCGCTTTTTGGTCTTAAGACAGATTTCCAGTTGGGCAAAACGACTGGTACTTTTGTGTTTTCACAACAACAAGGTGAAGCGCGTAATATCGTTGTGCAAGGTGGTGGCGCGATTAGCACTTTTAAAGTTAATGCGTTTGACTATGAAGATAACCAACACTACTTTTTGGGACATTATTTCTACGATAACTACGATAGAACTTTACAAAGTTATCCTACACTAAGTACAAGGATTAATGTGACCAGACTCGAAGTTTGGGTTTTGGATCAAGGTTCTGGTAATCTTCAGGATCAAAAAAGTATTGTCGGTATCCGAGATTTAGGAGATGGACCATCGGGATATCCTAATAATAATCAGAATGGTGTGTACAGTGCCGTAACAGGTTTGGGTGCTGGTTTGCGTGATGTTAACACCGCTTACAATACGATTAATGGACAAAGTTTACCAGATGCTAATGGTGGAACGGTCCCTTATATTGACGGTGAAAACTTTATATTTAATAGAAAAGCAAAACGTCTTAATCAAGGTGAGTACAAATTCAATCCGCAATTGGGATATATTTCCCTTAATCAAAGGTTGAATGACAATCAGTTCTTAGCGGTTTCTTACTCATATACAATAACGGGATCAGATCAGGTTTATAAAGTCGGCGAATTTTCAGAAGAAAGTTCTGTATTGGTAACGAAGATGTTGAAATCGAATACCATGGTGAAAACGACATCGCCAATGTGGGGGTTGATGATGAAGAACATTTATCCAATGAATGCTAATCAGATTCAAAAGGAAGATTTCTTACTGAATGTTTATTATCGTGATAATGCTAGTGGTGGTAAAGTTAACTACTTGCCTGGGATTACAACGCCAGACCAAAACTTATTGAAAACCCTTAACTGGGACCGTCTTAACCTTAACAATGATATCCAGCTGGAGAACGGTGTTTATGGTGATGGTATTTTTGACTTTGTACCTGGAATAACAATTGAGCCAGAACAAGGAAAATTAATCTTTACAAAAGTTCAGCCATTCGGTACTTATATGGCGAGTCAAATAGGTAGTGCAGACCCCAAAGATTATGTCTATACCGATCTATATACCCAGTTAAAAGAAACAGCGAAACAAAGTAATCTCGCACAACGATATACGATAGAAGGACGTTACAAAGGTGCCCAAGGACAAGGTATTTCTCTTGGTGCGATCAACGTTCCGCAAGGTTCGGTACGTGTGACGGCCAATGGGGTACAGTTGACAGAAGGTGTTGACTATACCGTGGATTATATGTTGGGAGCAGTAACCATTATTAACGAACAAGTTAAGCAGTCGGGACAAGCGATTAATATCTCGATGGAGAACCAAATGACCTTTAACACACAAAGAAAACGTTTCTTAGGATTAAACTTGGAGCGTAAGTTTAATGATCATTTGACCGTTGGTGCAACCTTGGTTAACTATGGCGAAAGACCTCTAACTCAAAAAGTGAATTTTGGTCAAGAAGCGGTTAACAATACGATGGCAGGTTTCAATATTTTGTATAATAATGAATTACCTTTCTTAACCAGATTAACAGACAAGATTCCTTTTATCAATACAGAAGCGCCTTCTAATTTAAATTTTAAAGCAGAAGCAGCTTACCTGATTCCGGGACAAAATAAAGGAACGAACGATCAATCTTACATCGACGATTTTGAACAAACGACCTCAAAAATTTCATTAAAAGAGCCAGCGCTGTGGAGCATTGCATCAAAACCAGAGCTTAACAAGACGGATCCAGTTTTTGCAAACGCAGGGCTTAATGATAATCTTGAAAACGGTTACGGCAGAGGCTTAACATCTTGGTATAATATTGACCCAAGATTCTATGGAGTTGGAGGGAAAGCGCCATCAGGCATTAATGCACAGGTATTATCCAATCACCGCTCGCGTCGTGTGCAGATGTCAGAACTTTACAACGAAAGAGATTTCGTAGCTGGAGAGCAGACGATGATGACGACTTTTGACGTGAGTTTCTACCCGAACCAAAGAGGTCCTTATAACGTAAATCCTCTAGATGAAGCTGCTAATATGCGTTGGGGAGGGTTGATGCGTTCTATAGGCGTTTCTAACTTTGTTAATTCTAATATCGAATATGTAGAATTCTGGATGATGGATCCGTATGCCGATGGTAATGACCTTGGAGCGAATCCAAAATTATTATTGCAATTAGGTAACGTTTCCGAAGATGTTCTTAAAGATGGGAAACTTCTTTACGAAAATGGAATGCCAAGTTCGTCCAACCAAACGCAAACAACGAATTCTAATTGGGGAGATCAGCCAACACAATTCCCGATTTTGTATGCTTTCTCAACAGAAGGTGATGAAAGAGCGCAGCAGGATTTGGGTTATGATGGTCTTAATGACGATATGGAAGCTGCTAGATTCGGTGTGTCATTCATTAACCCAGTAACTAATGAGTTGGATCCAGCGTCGGATAACTTTGTGTTCTATATGTCGGACAAATTCCAAGGAGCGATGGCATCTTCGTTGATTGATCGTTACCGTTATTTCCGTAACCCACAAGGCAACTCGCAAGCTAACACTTTGGAAGTGGCGACGCAGTTACCAGATGCGGAAGATGTTAATAGAGATTATAACTTGGATCAAAGTGAAGATTACAACCAATATACTATTGACTTATCAAAAGATAAATTAGCGCTTGATGCGGATAACAAAATCGTAGACATCAAAGAAGTTAATGTTAAGTTTGAAAACGGGCAAAACTCAAAAGTAAAATGGTATTTATTCCGTGTGCCGATTTCGCAATACGATGACAAATCTGTGGGTGGTAATGCTGATCCATCGATTCTTAATAACGTTAGATTCGCGAGAATGATTCTTAAAGGATTTGAACAAACATCCACTTTAAGATTTGGTACGTTAGATTTAGTAAGATCAGATTGGCGAAAATATACCAACAGACTTGCGTATAACAATTCTCAAGACGATATTAACGAAGGACAATCGATTAACAACATTAGTACTTTCGATGTAGGAAGTGTTAACTTGGAAGAAAATGCGATGGCAAAACCGCCTTATGTATTGCCTCCAGGAGTTGACCGTCAGGTGTTGAGTGGCAACGCAGGTGCACAAAGACAAAATGAAGCGTCATTGTATATGAAGGTTAACAATCTTGGTCGCGAGGCAAGAGGGGTTTTCAAAAATACCAATTTGGATATGCGTCGTTACAAAAAATTAGAACTATTTGTACACGCAGAAGACCTTAAAAATGTAATGAACACAAGTGTTGATCCAGATGCTAAATTCTTCATCCGTTTCGGATCAGATGCTACGGACAACTATTACGAATACGAAGCCTCACTAAAATATACTGCGCAGAATGCAACTTCACCATTAGATATTTGGCCAAACGAAAACCAGGTTAATTTAGCAATCGAAGAATTTGTAAATGCTAAAATGAAACGTGACGAATTGGTGAAAGACAATGCGCCAGGAATTAAATTCGATACGCGTTACGAATATCCAGACTATAAGCCAGATGGCGAGAATAAGAAAATCTATGTAAAAGGTCGTCCTAGTTTGGGGAATGTTACCAATATCTTAATTGGTGTTAGAAATAACAATGGAGCAGGATCCAATAGAAGTTTGAAAGCTGGCGAGCAAAAAGATTTGGTGCTTTGGGTTAACGAGATTCGTTTATCGGAAATCGAGAATAAAGGCGGCTATGCAGGTAACGCATCGCTTAATTTTAACCTGGGAGATTTTGCTTTAGTTAATGCCAATGCAGCTTACTCATCGGTTGGATTTGGTGCGATAGACCAAAAACCTTCGGAAAGATCGCAAACTGCGAATTCGACTTTTAGCATCAACACAACGGTTAACGTGGACAAATTCTTACCAGAAAAAGTAGGGCTTAAAATTCCGTTAAACTATTCTTACACGCAGACGATTGAAGATCCAAAATACAATCCTTTGGATAATGATATTGAGTTGAACAAATCCCCGAATGAGGCTGAACTTAAAAAAGTGGTGAGAACCTACAGCCAGCAACGTAGCATCGGGGTGGTTAACATGCGTAAAGACCGTATGAATCCTAATAAAAAGCCGAAATTCTATGATGTAGAAAACTTGTCTTTAACAACGATTTATAACGATGATTACTTCCGTGACATCTATACAAAACGTAACTACAGACAATATCTGAAAGGCTCAGTGGAGTATAACTACAATTTCAAACCATTTGTTTTGCGTCCGTTCAATAAGATGATTAGCGACACAGCGAAATCTTACAAATATCTGAGATGGATCAAAGAAGTTAACTTCAATCCAGTACCGACAAGATTGTCTTTCAGAACCATGTTGGACAGAAACTACAACGAGTTAGAATTTAGAAATATCGATGCGTTGTTGAGTGGAAATGCGGATACTAATTTTGATGTAATTCGTAACAGAACTTTCTATTTCGGATGGCAGTATAGTTTAGGATTTAATTTTACTAAATCTCTAAAAATGGAAATCAATTCTGAAACCAGAACTTTGAATGATAATATTACAGTGAACACCATGAACACCAGTAGTATCTTCTCAAATCCTTTCAGAGCGGGGCGTCCTGTGCAATACAACCACAGAGTACAGTTGAATTACCGTTTCCCGTTTGAGTATTTACCATACTTGGATTTCATTAATGCGGAATTGGGTTATGGTTTCCAATACAACTGGAATGCAAGATCTACAGCATTACGATCTTTCCAAAATCCAGATACTGGAGCGATAGAAGATTTAGGAAATATAGGACAAAATACCAACACAATAGTTGCAACATCTACCGTTGACATTCCGAAGTTTTTGAACAAGTTTAAATTCTTCCAAAATATCAATGATAAGATGGCGAAGCGTAAGCAAGAGATTGATTCGTTAAATAATGCTTACTCGCAAAATTTCCTTAAAAAAGGTAAAAAGAAAGAATTTAAATCCTATAAGTTTAAAAATAAACTGAGCCCATTCCAGGCAATTGCTTATTCTTTAACATCGATAAAACAATTGGATGTTAACTATAATGAGAACAATGGTATTGTGTTACCAGGCTTATTGTCTGCACCTAATTTCTACGGTATAGGGCAAACTTTAGGAGGTCCAACAGTTGGTTTCTTATTAGGGTCGCAAACGGATATTCGTCGTCTTGCAATTGAGAGATCGTGGATTTCGAGATCGGATTATATGACGGATGCCTATACCGAGATGACCACCAAAAATCTAATGGCTAACCTACAGATAATGCCAATTAACGATTTTAGAATTGATTTTAATGTGATGCAGAATTACACGCGTAATTTTATGCAGACCGGTTTCAATGTCAATCTAGATCCTAACTTCTCATTTGGTTCCGAAATGATCACACACTCCAGCACGGCATGGACTTTCGGGACAGCTTTCACAGATGGTGCGGCACTTTATGATAAGATTAAAGAAAATGCGAGAATTATTTCTCAAGAATTAGGAGGCGCTGCAACTGCAACGGGTTATGCCGATGGCTATGATATTTCGAACGCTTATGTGTTGATTCCTGCTTTCAAAGCTGCGATAGAAGGGAAGTCACCGAAACAATTAGGAAGCGTAAGAAAATCATCTTTCCCATTGCCTAACTGGAAATTGACGTATAGTGGACTGAAAAATATCCCGATTGTTAATAGCCAGTTCTCGAAGTTTGATGTGTTGCACGGTTATACATCAACGTATACTATGGCAGGTGTACAATCGAATGTTGACTACTTCAACAGAGGTTCTGCTGGCGATAGAGATGTTAATGGTAACTATGTTAATCCATACACTTTCTCTCAAGTTGGTTATGTGGAAGCCTTTTCTCCATTGATTGGTATTGATGTTACGATGCGTAATAACATGCAGTTCCGTGCGTCATACAACAAGGATCGTTCTTATATGTTAGGATTGGTTAACCATACTTTAACGGAAGATACAGGCACTGAATATGTTATTGGTTATGGCTATATTCTTAAAGATTTAAAACTAAAAATCAACTTTAAAGGAAGACCGAGAGATATTAAGAGTGATCTTAACATTCGTGCGGATTTATCAATTAGAGATAACAGAACAAGAATTACCAATATCTTGATTGACGATTCTCAAGTAACAGGAGGTCAAAGATTGATGACGGTTAAACTATCTGCGGATTATAACATGTCACAGAATTTCAATCTTAAATTCTTTTATGATCAAATGCTAACGAAATACAAAATTTCTACAGCTTTCCCTCTATCCACAGTGAGAGCTGGTCTTACAGCAACCTTCACATTCGGAGGAAGCGGAGGCGGATTCTAAAAGTAGAATACATTAAATAAGTAAAAAGCATCAGAATTTTCTGATGCTTTTTTTGTTTAAATTTACTTTAAAATAACTTCCATGAAAAATACAATCAAACTTTATTTCGGATTCATTTTGCTATTAGGACTAATTTCTTGTACTAATAATAATGATGTTGAAAATCTGCAAACGCAGTTGGATGATAAAATTAAAGAAGTGCATCAGGAACTTCAAACCAAAATTAATTATGATGTCCCATCTTTGAGTGTTTATACAATCTCCCCAAAAGGGACATTTTTTAGTAGTGTTAAAGGAAAAAATGGGGATTTGGTAACAGAAAATACCAATTTTCGGTTTGCTAGTAATACAAAGAATTTCACGGCCACTGCGATTTTAAAAATGATGCAAGATGGATGGCTGAATATCGATGATCTTATTACCGCTAATATTCCAGGAACCAATATTGCGTACACCCCAAATACGTCTGACTGGGATTTTCCCAACAAACAATCTATTACTATTCTTCAGTTATTACAACATAATGCAGGCGTTTATGATTTAACAAACGATACCAGCCAACTGAGCTACAATGTAGAAGGAGAAGTTATGGCTTATGAAGAATATATATTGAACGCGAATCCCAATCATCAATTTTCCACCTCAGAATATATTAATGTTTTAACACAAAATAATCTTACCTATGGATTGCCAAATGAACATTATCATTATTCTAATACAGGTTATTCAATTTTAGGAGAAATCATTCGTAGAATTTATTCCATAAAAAAAGGAACGGAAAAAACATTGACACATTATCTCAACGACTATATCATGGGACCTAATACAAAAGTTCCACTCCAGATTAGATTTCCCGAAATAGCAACAGACCAACAAATCCCAAGCCCTTACATTAAAGGATTTATTTTAGAAGATAACAAGCAAGAGATAACCGACAAAAAAAATGTGTCTGGGAAAATAGCAGAAGGTAATGGCATAGGTAGCATGAAAGATTTGGCGACTTATATCAGAAGTCTTATGAAAGCTGAAAATGTTCTCAATGCACAATCTGTCGAGCTTATGAAGAACAAAAAAGGTCCGGCAACAACTTTGGCGGATAATAATTATGCATTGGGCTGTTTCCATCTGGAAAATGTCGGTTACGGACACAATGGCGCAACCGAAGGTTATCTTTCTCTTATGATGCATGATCCGCAAACCGATGTAACAACAATCGTTTTATTGCCTTTTTGGGATTTAAGAAATGGAGGTCAAAATTTTAAAGAATGTATGTTAGCAATGAATAAAGCGGGTGTGGAATCCAAAAAAGTACTAGGCTATTAATTCAGTTATTAGCTTTTCATTGATAAAAGATTCTATACTTTTTGATTTTAAACAAGTTAAGGCTTAATTTCAAATCATTATAATTTAGCTTTTTATTATTGGAGAATAAAAAAATCTAATTAAATTTGTATCAAACAATAAATCGTAATGAATACACCAACAGAACTAAAGTACACAAAAGACCACGAGTGGGTAAAATTTGAAGATAATATCGCAATAATCGGAATTACAGATTTTGCACAAAGCGAATTAGGTGACATCGTATTTGTTGATGTTGACACTGTGGATGATGACCTTGCAGCAGGCGATGTATTCGGAAGTGTAGAAGCTGTGAAAACGGTTTCGGATCTTTTCTTGCCAATAGATGGTACAGTTGTCGAGTTCAACGAAAAACTAGAAGATGAACCAGAATTGCTTAATTCTGATCCTTATGGAGAAGGTTGGATCATCAAATTACAAATGAAAGAAGGTGCAGACTTATCTTCATTATTAACAGCAGAAGATTATCAAGCAATCATTGGATAAATATAGAAACATATTTCGTAAGTATATAATGCCCATCTATTGGGCATTTCTTACGTATATGCTTTTGCGTCCAGGTGTCGAAAACAAAGAATATCCATTCATGTTCCCGGGTATCGACAAAGTCCTCCATCTTAGTATCTTTGGATTTCTTGGATTTTGTATTCTTATCGCTTTTCCCAATCTTAAAAAAACGACTTATCTATTAATAGGCCTTGCTTATGCTCTGATTACCGAAATTTTTCAAGAGATAATGGGTTATGGACGATCGTTAGAGATATTAGACCTATTTGCTGACATGTTAGGTTTTAGTATTGCAATTTTGGTGTATAACCGAATATCTCAATATTTTTCAAAATAAATTCTTTCCTGGCAATCCGCCTCCTTTTCTAATTCTTTTCGGCGGCCGGGCTGTTCGCTGTATCTTGCTTGCTCCGCTCGGACGACTATCTTCTCAAGGCTTCGCCTTTCGAAGACCGTCGCCTCGCTGCGCTCCACAAGGATGCCGCTTCCATCCTTATTGCGAGGGGGAGGGATTTGTAGATTATGAATGATAAGGACCTCTATAAATTTAAATTTGTAAAAGCGTTCAATTGTCAAGCTGTATAATTGTTGAATTGTTTAATCGTTGAATTATTCATTAAATCCTTTTATACCATTGTTTCATGTTTATTCTTGATTCTTGGTTCTTGACTCTTGATTCTTGATTCTAAAAAAAAACGAACTTGAAAACAAGCAAGTTAGGATATAATTAAAAAATAAGTTCCGATAAGTTTGTGTGATAATAAAAAAGCCTCTACTTTTGCACTCGCAAATCAGAAGTGTTTTGCAGCGCAGAAGAGGATGGAAATAAATTTAGAGATTGATTATAGTTTTGAAAATTTTTTTAAAAAAAACTTTCAAAAACATTTGGTCAATTGGGAAAAAGTTTTTACTTTTGCACTCGCAAATCGGC
>NZ_JBSSMA010000014.1:0-86057 GCF_053891095.1 Soonwooa purpurea | reverse complement strand
TTTGTTAGTCATAACTGTATAATGTTTAAAAATAATAAAAAGTTATTGCCAATAAATTTTTTGAGCATTAAGGGCTCAAAATTTATCAGAATAACTTTTTAACTTACACAGTTAGTGGGATACTACCTTTTTCGAGCGAAAAGACAATTACTTCCTTTGGTCGTAAACGTCTTTTCGCATTCTTTTTATTGAAGCAAGAATTTTGATTAAGATTATAAGATGTTCTTTAAATCTTAAACAAAAACCTTACTTGTTTTTAATTTGAACGATATCAAATCGTTCAAATTCATACAGTGTTGTCTTTTCTTCCCACTGCCGTCCAAAGAAAAGTTGACACGAAAAAAGCCCATTGTGAAATGAGCTTTATTAATTAATTGGAATTATTAAATTCAAAACTTAGTTTTCTTTCGTTACCAAAACTATCAGAAATCCATTATGTTGTGTAAGCATTTATGTTAGTGTTCCAGATATTTTATCGTTTAACACTTAATAATAAAAGATAAGGTAATCTGGAACACAACATAATAATTTACCAAATTAAAGATTATTTAAAAAATTCATTAGGTCATCATTATTTTTCCAATGTGTCCTTTTATTGTCCACAGATACTTCGCAGGCACTTAAAGCCTTCGCTTTCATTTCAATATCTATTTCAGCATAAATATTCGTTGTATTGATAGAAACGTGTCCAAGCCATGCCCGAATAGTATTAATATCTACACCAGATTGCAATAGATGCGTTGCTGTAGTATGCCTTATAGTGTGCGGACTGACGTTTTTTTTAGATATGGAAGGGACTTTTAGAGAAGCTCTTTCCGTATATTTTTCAATTACGTTATAAATACCGAAACGGGTCATTGATTGCTTCTGTCTATTAATAAAAAGATTCTCAGAAGGGTCTCTGGCGTTTGAAAGTATTGTTAATTGGTCCACTGTCTCTTGCCAAAGAGGACATCGTCTTTGTTTATTCCCTTTTCCTTTAATTAAGACAGTTGATATCTCGTTTTTTCTTTGAGCAAGACTAAGATTAGAGATAGTCATCTGAGCAACTTCGTTAGCCCTTGCCCCGGTATTATAAAGTAAAAGAATAAGCGCATAATCTCGCTGTCCTTGTTTCGTTTGCTTTTCAGGTTCATCCAGCAGGGCATCCATTTCTGACCGGTCGAGATAGGTTATTGTCTTTTTAGGCCCCTTTTTAATCGGTATAAGTTTTATCATTCTAACCCATTCTATATAATCTATGCAATTTTGGCTGACGAATTTCGCAAAGGAATTAATAGCCGCTAGGCGCTGGTTGCGGGTAGATATGGAACATTTTCTTTCTGTTTCGATATTTGAGAGAAAGTTTTTGATCAAATCAGCATTTAGGTCTTCAATCATCAATTTGTCAATAGATTTATTTCTCAATTTCGAGGCATATGGTATTATCAGCCGCATGGTATCCCTATAACTTGCAAGTGTATTGGGCGAAAGATTTCTATTGTTGATAACATATTCGGTCAAAAATCTCCTGACCCACGTGCTTAGGTATTTTATATTTTTCATAATCGATTTTCATTTGCATAATGATTAAATTTTTTATTCGCCTCTTCAAGCAATTTGTTGGTCATAGAAAGGTATACAGATGTATAGTCCAAACGATGATGCCCCAGGAATGTCGATAATACAGGTAAAAGTATCTGTACGTCTTTCCCCTCTTCATACCAGCTAATTAACCTGTTTGTCGCAAATGTATGCCGAAGATCATAAATCCTAGGCTGATAAACTGCTCCATCAGTCCTCTTAATACCAGCATTTAACCGTATTTTGGAGAAAATAGCATCCAGCAATGACCCTCCAAATGGTTTATTACCCTTCCATACAAACAAATAAGAACCAGAATCTTGTGTGATACCTTTTTCTTTTCGATGCAGAAGATAATGGATAATGATATCTTTAATCTGCTGGTTAAAAGTTACATAACGGGTTTTATAAAATTTTGATTGTTCAATTAGTATTGTTCTTTTACCTAAATCAATATCTTTAAGTTTAATTAAGAGCACTTCTCTTCTTCTCAGTGCCATGGTGTATGCTAAAATTAATATCGTTCGTATCATGACAGGATCTACTTGAGAGGGCCTCTTTTGATAAGTCAAAGCCGAATCAAAAAGACTTTTCAATTCTTTATTACTGTAGATATAAGGAATGTATTTCGCAGGTTTTTGTGGAGAGAAATCAGGCAATGGGATTTCAAAAATGTATCTCTTTAATTTGGCGTAATTAAACAGTCCTTTGATTACAGTCCGTTTCGAAAACCAGCTGTTTGTTATCATTCCTTTTTTTCCAACTAGAAAGACCAGCACCATCTCTGTAGTAACGTCTTTAACATTGATATTGAAGCCCATTTCTCTTGAGAATTGTTTTAACAGATATTTAAGCTGAATAGTACAAGACTCTCCTAATGAATCCCTATATTCAATATAGCTATTTACTAAATCTTGCATTTTCATAGTATTTCCCAGTTAATATCTGCTACCTTATACAGATTGGTTAAATCGACCTTTGAATATATTCTGGTTGTATCATTTTTTTGATGACCTAAATAATCACTGATTTCCTTTAATGAAAAACCTGTATTGATCAAGTAGGTGGCACTTGCATGTCTCAAACAATGAGGACCACAGGATTTTATATTCCAATCCATCGGTTTTAATATCTTATTTATGATTGCGTAAATAGAGCTGTTATTTAACTTCTTGTAAGGTCCAATCTGTGTCAGGAAAACTTCCCTCAAACTTGATTCATTGGGCCGGGCTTCTTTAAGATAATGTATTATGGCATCACCAACAGTTGGGGTTAAGGGGAATAATTGCGGCTTACATCCTTTTGATCTTCTTACGTAGATAATCTCCTTTTGCCAGTCTAAATCATCAAGCTGAAGATATGCTACTTCACTGCTTCGAAGTCCATAAACCGTAAGTAGCTGTAAAATGGCAAAATCTCTTATATTAATAGTTGTTTCAGTTGCGAATTCTGAGACCATCTTCTGGATATTTTCTCTTGTCGGTGCTAATGGCAACAGCTCATGTTCATAGATTCTGGGAGCTCGGATGGATTCAGATAAACCATTCATACACCATCTTTTCTCAGATGCAAAGCAAAGGAAAGATCTCAATACACTTAATTCGTTTTTAATTGTTCTTCTGGAAAGACCGGTCTTCTTACGGTTGCTAATAATTTTTCCAATGATATCTGGCGTAACTTGATCAAAGTGGACACAATGCTCACTGATGAGTTTCAGATAACGCTTTAATATTCCGCGTCTGGATATTATAGTTCTTTCTGATAGACCTTTGATTCTTGATTGAAAATATAAGTATTCGCTCAATTTTTTTGTAAAGGGAATTGAGGGCACTGTATCATCTTCCAAACAATCTAATAAGGACAACCATATTTTAGCAGTATGAATTAAGCTTAGCTTATTCTTATAAGTATAATTTTTTGTTCTGGGATGTATCTTGTCTAATCTTGACCAATTACCAGCCATAACTGTTAATTCAGAAACTTTTACTGTCCGTACCGAATAGAACTTAAGATGAGTCATAATAACCAATAGACTCATTGCTTCATTATAAAGGGTAGAATCTTTTATCCCTTGGTTCTTCCGATAGTGTAAAAACAGCAGCCGTTCTGCCAGTAAAGGGCTTTCTATTTGATGAAATAAAACATGACGTAATTTAAATAACTTTTTCAGTAATATATCATTTTCTTCTGAAGTTGCTTCCACACGGTTCAGAAAGCCCAACCAGTCTAGTCCAATTTTAATAAACAGCTTCTTTCCAAATTGATTAGAACTTGTTTTTGTATTGTATTTTTTACTTAAACCCCATTTTTGGGCAGCCTCAATTAACTCTTTAATAGTAATTATCCTGCCATTTTCCAGATGCAAAAATTCTATTATTCGCAGAAGATAAGATGCTGTAAGCTTTAATTCCAGAGTCCGCTTCTCCTGACTTTGTAAATATTTCAGATATGAGATTCGCTCTCGAAGTAATGGATGGCCTTGATGCCGTTTTAGCGTGCTGGATGTTTTATATAACTCCTGCAGTATTTCATTTCCCTCTTCTATGACAGGTACATCCAGCCAGTTTAGGTACCTTAACCATGATTTAGTGTACATAGAAAAATTTTTTTTTCCAGATTCTGAAAAATTCTTTTTTAAATGGTGAGTAGTTTTCATTTTCCCCCATTTCACAGCAGCCGCCTCAATTTCTTCCACAGTTACCATCCTACGATCCTGCAGACGGAGCAATTCGGTTGCTCTTAATAGATATCCTTCAATTAATTTCAATCTGAATTCTGTAGCATTATTAATCGACAGATAATTCAGATACTCAACTCGCTCTTTCAGTAGTGGAGCGTTTCGATGATGATTTAAATTTCTTTTGAATAATTGTTCTAACATATGTTTCTGTTTTATACCTATTTATTCTAACGTTGAAATACAATTAAAAATTTGAATTTTAAATAGTTACGTATAATAATCAACATTAGTCCTAACCGAAAACAAAGCAAAAAGTCCACATAAAATTTAAATCTGCATCTTTTTTATTTTGTATTTAAAAATAATATCGTAATATTGCAATATAATAATTAATTATGGGAGCAACAAAGACAGATCATTTTACGGACCGCCAAAACCAGATTGCGGTTATTGCTAAAGCATTGGGCCATCCTGCAAGGGTTGCTATTATAGAATATCTGCTAAAAGTCAATACCTGTATCACCGGAGATATTGTCAATGAGCTGCCACTAGCACAGCCTACCGTATCACAGCATTTGAAAGAATTAAAAAATGCGGGATTAATACAAGGGAGCATTGAGGGAACATCTGTATGCTACTGTATTGACGAAAATACATTCAATATATTGAAAGAGTATTTTTCAAAAATAATTTCTACAGTAACCAATCAAAAATGTTGTTAATGATGGAAACTGCTTTCATTATATCTTCGGTATTACTGATCAGCTATTCATTATTGGCAGTATTTGATGGTGTATTTCTGCACATATACAAATATCACCTCTATGAGCATAAAGAAAGCCGGTTTGAACATCTTACCCATACGATAAGAGCCTTTTTATTTACAGGTATTCTTACAACTTTATTTATAAATATTGAAAACAACAACCTTTTTGTAATAGGATGCGTTTTGATCTTTGCGGACATCATTACATTGCTGTTGGATGCTTATGTGGAAAAAGACAGCAGACAATTTATGGGTGGACTACCCCGTTGGGAATATATTATCCATCTTATGGTTAACGGCTTCCACTTTGCGGCTATCGCTGTATTTTTAGTGATCAAACTCAATTTTGATTCTACGGGTTTTACATTAGCGCAGAACTTTCAACATATAGAGAGCTATGACACATTTAGATTTATAGCAATAAATCTACTGCCGGGAGCGATTGTCATAAGCCTCTTACATGTGCTGCTTTACATTCCCAAATTCAGTAAGTATTTTAATAAATTACTGCTAAAGTGCTGTTAAAAAAATTTGTTTGAAATAATCGCAATATTGCATTATAACTATAATATAAACCAATGAAATTATCAGAAATCAAAGAAATCCTTCCAACATTAGACAATGTTGAATTTCAGTTAGAAAACGGAACGTTTGTACCCGAGCATTTCCATGTGACCGAAGTCGGCCAGATTAATAAAAGATTCATTGACTGTGGTGGTGTAATCCGTGATGAAAAGGCAGTGAACTTTCAGCTATGGAACGCCGATGACTTTGAGCATCGTTTAAAGCCTGGAAAACTTTTGAATATTATCAAACTTTCGGAGGACAAATTAGGTATAGAAGATGCTGAGATCGAAGTGGAATATCAAAGTGATACAATTGGAAAATATGATCTGGAGTTCAATGGGAAAACTTTTATATTGAAAAGTAAGACTACTGCCTGTCTTGCACAGGATGCATGCGGCATACCTTCCGAAAAGCAAAAGATAAACCTTTCTGTACTTACAGGTACTGCAAATAATTCGTGTACACCTGGTGGAGGATGCTGCTAATTCGCTGTAGAATGTCGATTGTATCTTTTTTATAAAATGTACTAAAATTAAATCAATGGATGAAATCTTTGATGTTATTGTTATTGGAGGAGGCCAGAGTGCGCTAGCATGTGGATATTATCTGCGGCGGGCAAAACTTAAATATCTTATATTGGATAAACAAGATATTCCGGGTGGTGCCTGGATCCACAGCTGGGATAGCCTGACCCTGTTTTCTCCCTCAGATTACAGCTCCTTACCAGGATGGCTGATGCCAAAATCTGAGCATCAGTTTCCGCTTAGACAAGAAGCAATTGACTACTTGGGTAAGTACGAAGAGCATTATCAACTGAATGTGAGGCGGAGTATTGAAGTTCTTGAAATTAAAAAGGATGGGAATATTTTTAAGATCTACACCCTTCAGGGAGGTTTTAAAGCTAAAACAGTTATTTCGGCAACCGGTACCTGGGGCAATCCGTCTATTCCAAAGCTAGAAGGAATAGAAGATTTTAAGGGACTTCAAATTCATTCAGGAAAGTATAAAAGCCCAAAAGACTTTACGGGGCTGAAAACGCTGGTGGTAGGAGAAGGTAATTCCGGTGCCCAGATTGTCGCAGAGGTCTCAAAAGTTACGGCTGTAAAGTGGTCAACCAAAAAGGAACCTGAATTTTTGCCTGACGAAGTAGACGGATATTATCTGTTTAACGTAGCCTCGGCACGATACAAGGCCGAAAAAGAAGGAAAACCCTTCGATGCAGCGCAATTTAATTTAGGAAATATCGTAATGGTTCCATCTGTTAAAGAGGCCCAACACAGAGGTGTCTTAGTGTCAAGTGGCACATTCGATAAGTTATATGATAAGGGGGTGATTTGGCATAATGGGGACAAAGAGGAATTTGATGCTATTATTTGGTGCACAGGATTCGGTTACGATACTTCTTATCTGAAATCATTGATACACATAGACGAAAAAGGCGTTGCAAAGACCAGTGAAAGTAAATCACTAGAATTGCCCGGATTATGGCTCGTCGGATACGGCAACTGGACCGGTTATGCCTCCGCCACAATCATAGGTGTAAATAGAACAGCAAAACAGACCATACTTGAGATTGAAGAATTTTTAAAAAATAGTAACTAATAAAATATGAAAATTGCATTATTCAGCGATATACACGCCAATTTACCCGCTTTGCAAGCTTTCTTCGAAGATGTAGATAAAAGAGATCCAGATAGTATCTATTGCTTGGGTGACCTGGTAGGTTACAATATATGGCCAAACGAAGTGGTCAATGAGATCCGTAAGCGGAAAATTCCAACCATTGCAGGAAATTACGATTTCGGTATCGGACGTATGAGCAATGAGTGTGGTTGTGCCTATAAGTCAGATAGTGAAAAGGACAATGGCAATATTTCTATCTCCTTTACCAACTCTATCATGAAGGACGATGAACGTGCCTATTTGCGCACGCTCCCTGCACATATCAAAGTTGAGTTTCAATTGAATGAAGATAAGCTCAATTTGCTTTTGGTGCACGGCAGCCCAAGGAAGATCAATGAATATCTTTTTGAAGACCGTGAGGAAAAAAGTATGCTCAGGATCATGGAGCAGGCTGATGCAGATATTATGTGTTTCGGACATACACACAAACCTTATCACCGCATTTTAAATTCTGGATCTGAAGAACAACCTTATTATCGCCATGCGGTCAATATCGGTTCCGTCGGTAAACCTAAGGATAATGATATCCGCGGAGCGTATGTCATGCTGACCATCA
The DNA here is from genome assembly GCF_053891095.1 of Soonwooa purpurea. NCBI lineage: Bacteria > Pseudomonadati > Bacteroidota > Flavobacteriia > Flavobacteriales > Weeksellaceae > Soonwooa > Soonwooa purpurea. The sequence goes on along the minus strand of NZ_JBSSMA010000014.1, from coordinate 78,242 downwards.
ATGAAAATAGTTCTATACTGAACAAAGAAAGCATCGGTATCGAGTTTATACGATTTGACTATGACATTGAAAAAGCAGCTAAGGCAGTAGAAGAAAGCCCCCTGCCTAATGAATATGCAGAAAATCTGAGAAGAGGCTATTAATTTTAAATCATAAAAATGAACCATAAACTTATAACAACCATTGAATCCATTTCAACAAATAGTATTTCAGAAGAAAGAAAAACAGTTTTACAGCCATTGGCAGACTATATCCAAACGAAAATAGAAACAGGTCAGACAATACGCTTAAATTTTATCTGTACCCATAATAGTAGGAGAAGCCATTTATCCCAAATCTGGGCGCAAACTATGGCCTATCATTTTGGGATTACTAATGTGTTTTGCTATTCAGGTGGTACTGAGGCAACAGCAATGTTCCCCAAAATTGCAGAAACATTGAGCGATCAGGGGTTTCAGATTCAAAAGCTCAGCGAAACAGAAAATCCTGTCTATGCAATTAAATATGCCGAAAATGAGGCAGCGATTATCTGCTTTTCCAAAGAATATAACAGCGAATTTAATCCTAAAAATGAATTCGGTGCCATCATGACCTGTAACAATGCAGATGAAGGCTGTCCTGTGGTTTTTGGAGCTGAGGCAAGATTCCCGATAAAATACGATGATCCCAAAGCCTCGGACAATAGCCCACAGCAAACAGAGGTGTATGCGGAAAGAAGCTTGCAGATTGCAGCAGAAATGTTTTATGTTTTTTCACTGGTAAACAAATAGCATGGAAATAACAGCGATCGGTAAGGAGCATTATTCAAATATCTCCAGAATATACAAAGAAGGCATTGAAACAGGCCATGCCACTTTTGAAACAACAACCCCAGAGTGGGAAGATTGGGATAAAAGTAAACTAAAACACAGCAGGTTTGCAGCAGTAGTTGATGGTATCATAGTCGGCTGGGCAGCCCTTTCGGCAGTGAGTGACCGATGTGTTTACGGAGGTGTAGCAGAAGTAAGTATTTATGTTTCTAATTCTCATAAAGGAAAAGGCGTCGGAAAGACCTTGATGGCCAGGCTAATTGAAGAAAGCGAAGCTTATGGAATTTGGACGCTTCAAAGCGGAATGTTTCCTGAAAATGAAGCAACAGTAGCGCTTCATCAACGCTTTGGTTTTAGAATAGTCGGTTTCCGTGAGAAAATAGGAAAACTGGGAGACACCTGGCGCGATACGATTATTATGGAAAGAAGAAGTAAAACAATAGGAATAAATTAAAATAATATGCAGCCAAAATTAAAATTTCTCGACAGATACTTAACACTTTGGATATTTCTTGCCATGGCAGTTGGTGTGGGCTTGGGATTCTTATTTCCCGGGACTTCAAAAGTTATGGATTCTCTATCCGTAGGTACAACTAACGTCCCATTAGCTATTGGACTAATATTAATGATGTACCCTCCACTCGCTAAAGTTGACTATTCTCTTTTACCTACTGCTTTTAGGGATAAAAAAGTAATCAGTATATCATTATTATTAAATTGGGTGATAGGACCTATTTTAATGTTTGTTCTTGCCATTTTGTTTTTAAGAGATGAGCCGGACTATATGATCGGATTAATTCTTATTGGTTTGGCCAGATGTATTGCAATGGTGATTGTATGGAATGATCTCGCTAAAGGAAACCGAGAATATGCAGCCTTATTAGTCGCCTTAAACAGTATCTTTCAGGTGTTTACCTATAGCTTCTTTGTATGGTTATTTATCAATGTACTGCCTGGTAAATTAGGACTAGCCAACTTCAATGTCAGTGTTTCAATGAAGGACGTCACAGAAAGTGTTCTTATCTATTTGGGTATTCCTTTTCTGGCAGGCTTCCTAAGCCGATATATCTTAGTTAAATCAAAAGGTATAGAATGGTACAATAGAAAATTTGTACCCACAATATCACCTATAACATTGTACGCTTTATTATTTACGATCGTCTTAATGTTCAGCTTAAAAGGTGAAAAAATCGTGGAGCTTCCAATGGATGTGGTAAAAGTAGCTATTCCACTGGTCATCTATTTTGTCCTTATGTTTTTTGTAAGCTTTTTTATCAATAAATCAATGAAGGTACCATACGATAAAAACGCATCCATTGCATTTACGGCCACTGGAAACAATTTTGAACTGGCAATTGCGGTAGCCATCGCAGTATTCGGTATCAACTCTCCGCAAGCTTTTGTAGGTGTAATTGGCCCGTTGGTGGAAGTACCGGTACTCATACTATTGGTAAGAGCCAGTTTATGGTTGAAAAAAAGATATTACAGTTAGACCGTTTCAAAAAAAGCAAATTTATAGTGAATAGACTTAATTAATAAGTCTATTTTTTTTTATATTTGCAATCTATTATGAAATTATTCAGTACTACATCTTCCCAAGTTACACCGCCTTAATTTAACAGGCTAATAATTCATCCTATATCCAAAAGCTTTTTTTGGATAGTTTTTCTTATACTTTCAAAAATCAATTTTAAATCATTATTCCATAATCTACTATGGGATCAACATACAATTTATATCTATGGAAAACACTTTCTTAAGTTTTCAATCATTACGAAACGTAAATATTAAAAATGAAATTTTAGCTGGATTAACCGTTGCGATGACCATGATACCTGAGTCATTGTCATTTGCGATTTTAGCAGGATTATCTCCATTAACAGGACTTTATGCAGCTTTTTTAATGGGAATTGTCACTGCCATTTTGGGTGGTAGACCTGGAATGGTTTCCGGTGGCGCGGGTGCTACTGTGGTTGTTCTTATAGCTCTGGCTTCCGCTCATGGTGTTGAATATCTTTTTGCAGCAGTTGCTTTAGCAGGAATTATTCAACTATTAGTCGGGGTGCTGAAACTCGGTAAGTTTGTAAGATTGATACCACAACCCGTGATGTATGGTTTCTTAAATGGTCTTGCGGTGATTATTTTTATGGCTCAGGTTGCCCAATTTAAGGTGTTAGAAAATGGAGTAAGCTCTTGGATGGAAGGTTCAGCACTTGCTATAATGGCTGGATTGACCATGCTTACTATTGCTATCGTTTTGATTTTCCCAAAGATTACAAAGGCAATACCTTCATCGCTGGTTGCCATCATCGTTGTTTTTGGTCTGGTGTATTTCTTAAACATAGATACCAAGAAAGTGATAGATATTGCATCGGTGAGTGGTTCCCTACCGTCTTTTCACATTCCAAATATTCCGTTTACCATAGAAACTTTAAAAATCATCTTTCCATACGCCGCGATTATGGCCGGAGTGGGACTTATTGAATCTTTATTGACTTTAAATATGGTAGACGAGATTACCAATACAAAAGGACGTTCCAATAAAGAAGCCTGCGCACAAGGTATAGCCAACATTACCAATGGCTTTTTTGGAGGTATGGGAGGCTGTGCTATGGTAGCCCAAACCTTGGTAAATATCGATGCCGGAGCAAGAACCAGAATCTCTGCAATTATCGGAGCGGTTACTATTTTGATTATAATTCTGGCAGGTGGGCCGATTATTGAACAGATCCCGATGGCTGCTTTAGTTGGTGTTATGATGATGGTGGCAATAGGCACTTTTGAATGGGTTTCATTCCGTATTATAACCAAAATGCCTAAATCAGATATTTTTGTGGGTATGCTTGTAGCAATAATTACTGTTTTACTTCATAATCTTGCCTTAGCAGTACTAATTGGTGTTATTATATCCGCTTTGGTTTTTGCCTGGGATAATGCAAAAAGAATCAGGGCTAAAAAATCGATTGATGAAATGGGTAATAAAGTGTATGAAATTTACGGTCCCCTTTTCTTTGGGAGCACGACAGCTTTTTCAGAGAAATTTGATGCGCAGGGTGATCCGGAAAAAATAATTATTGATTTCAAAGAATCCCGTATCGTTGATATGTCTGCCATTGAAGCACTGAAAAAAGTGACCGAAAAATATACAGCTAATAATAAAGAAGTTGTTCTAAAGCACCTCAGCCCAGATTGTATACAACTTCTGGATAATGCCAGTGGCTTTATTGAAGTGAACCTTCATGAAGATCCTACCTATAAGGTAATGCCGGAAAAATAAGATAAAGACCAATAGTTTAAGCCATAATTAATAGCAAAAAAAAACATCAGTTGTTTTTTTTTGCTATTGAACATCTTCGTTATTAAAAATTTTAGTAACGAAGATTGAGATATGGCTATTTTTGCTCTGTTTTTATAATTAATTTTATAACATAAAAATATGATAAGAAATTAGTTGAAAAAGAGCATCAGCATAAAAAGTAAAATTGAAGCAGCAGAACTAATAAAGGTTTTGCCGTTCAAAAAGGAAATTCGTAAAACCGAACCTCATAAGCACAACAGTTATTTTGAAATTATTTACCTACGGAAAGGAAGCGGTTGCCACACCATCGACCATACTCCTTTTCCGATAGATCCTCCAACACTATTTTTTGTTCGAAAAGAACAGGTACATCATTGGGATATTACAGATACACCAGATGGTTATGTACTACTTTTAAAGAAAGGTTTTGTAGATAACTCGATTGACGGCGAACTAAAAAGTCTTTTATCCAAACTAAGCGGATTAACTTGCATTCATTTGAGAGAAACTGAAAGTATCGGTACGTTGTTCAATTTACTCACCAAAGAAAAAGACTTTACAGTTACAGAAGGATTATTGAAAGCACTATTTGCTAAAATATTGATTGCCGCAAAACCTCTGGTAATTAAGACCAACAAAACGGATGATATCATTGCATTGCTCAGGGAGTTACTGAACCAGACAAATGACCTGCAGAACAATGTTGCCTACTACGCAGAAAAGCTGCATACGACACCACAAAATCTAAATGCTATTTGTCGTAAAACACTAAGCCAATCAGCAGCAGAAGTAATTGCTGAGCATATCATCTGCGAGGCAAAAAGACAATTGATTTATACGGAAAACAGTGTTTCTGAAATTGCCTATAGTTTGAATTTTAATGATACTTCCCACTTTGTAAAGTATTTCAAACGCTTTGCAGGCCTTACACCACAGGTATTCCGCAATACCTAAAAGCTGTCGGAATATTTTCAAATATACCGTATAAGGTGACTTGTATTGTACGAAATTTGTGGAGAGTAAATTGTAAGCAATGAAATATTCAACATGTTTGTTAATAATTCTTTTTATTTCGGCTTGTAACCAAAAACAAGAAACAGTTCAGGGGCAGTGGATAAAAGGAAACGAGCAAAAAAAGCTTGAAACAATAGAAAATCAATTTCGTGGTTTCGATATGGCCATGGTTGAAACCGGATATCGTTATCAGGAATTATATTGGGCTGGACAAGACGAAAACTGGGGATATGCCGATTATCAATTGGAGAAAATCCAAAAGGCAATTGAAAATGGCCTGGAAAGAAGGCCTAAACGGGCACAATCCGCACAGCATTTTCTAACCGTTACAGTCCCCCAAATGAAAGAGGCACTAAAAAAAAAGGATACAGTTGTTTTTAATAAGAACTTCCAAGTAATTACCAATAGCTGCGTTAGCTGTCATGCAATGGAAAAAGTACCTTTTTTACTGTAAAAACTCCGACAGAAAGACAATCACCCATCAGAAAATAATGCTTGAGGATATCAAACAGATAGATACAAATATTCTATTATGGCTAAATGGAAGCCACAACGAATTTTGGGACGAAGTAATGTGGTTTGCCAGCGGCAAATACACTTGGCTTCTTTTTTATGTTGCACTGATAATTTTGCTTATCTGGAAGTATAAAAAGGATGCCATCCTAATGATTTTATTAATCGTATTGCTCATCACAATGAGTGATCAGTTGGCTTCCGGCATATTTAAACCACTATTTGAAAGGCTGCGTCCAAGTCATAATTCAGCATTGGAAGGTGAGCTACATATAGTAAACAATTATCGTGGCGGCAAGTTCGGTTTTATTTCTTCTCATGCTGCCAATGTCTTTGCTTTGGCATTTTATTTAACCATATTAACTAAACAAAATCTGAAATGGCTCCCAATTATTCTCATCCCATGGGCAATTTTTGTCAGTTTGAGCAGGGTTTATTTAGGCGTACACTATCCCGCTGATATTTTAGTTCCAGCTATTTTAAGTATGCTTATTGCAGGGATGGTAGCCCATCTATATAAAATATACAATCCAAAATTCATAAAACTATTTAATCATGATGTTTCAAAAAATAACTAAGACAAACCTATCAAAAACTACCATACTTATTCGACTGATGGTAGGTGCCGTATTTCTTTCGGAAGGAATACAGAAGTTTTTATTTGCAGACACCTTAGGTGCAGGACGTTTTGCAAAAATAGGTCTGCCTAATCCTGAGTTTTTGGGTCCGTTCGTTGGCAGCTTTGAAATTGTTTGTGGATTTTTAATTCTTATTGGACTTCTGACAAGATTGGTGAGCATTCCTCTTATCATTATTATGTTCGTTGCTATTGCAACAACTAAATCAGAAGTTTTAGCAGAAAAAGGATTTTGGGAAATGATGCATGGAAGTCGTACAGACTGGGCGATGCTTTTGGGTAGTATCTTTCTATTGATAAAAGGTGGAGGTCGTTGGTCGATAGATAGCTTGACAAATATTCCTAAATAAATAGGACAATTTCAATCACTTAAATATAACATATCATTTTAGACAATTTATATGAATAAGATACTATTTTCTGCTATTGCGTTAATGTTTGCTACAACAGCAATGGCGCAACTTCCTAAAATTCCTGCGGCATACAGTAACCTGGGCTATGATACTAATGGAAGATTATATTTTGAAAATAAGGGTGAAAAATACTTTGCTGAAGAATTTAAAAATCCACTAACGATCGAACAACTTCTTGGTAAACCGGAAGCTACTGAAAATGGGGTTCAGATGGATTTTGGGACTTTAAAAGGCACGGTAACCTATGGCTTGATCCCTTACGGAAAAGTTCCGCATCCCCTTCCCGTATATCGAAAAACCGTCAAAATTGAAGACGGTAAAATAGAGGTCAATATAAAAGAGGATTTCAAGTATCCGTATGATTTTGTAGACTGGAAGAAAAATGGGTACCTGAACCTTGGCTACCGAATTGCTGATGAGCAGGGTATGCTTTTGTTTGATGGCATAATTGCTTTAAAAGGTGAAGGACCATTTGAAGTCATACCGACAATTTATGAAGGACCTTTTGTAAATATGCTTACTGATAACTCTGCTGTAATCTGGTGCAAAACCACACATCCCGTAAAGGCCGAAATTGAAATCAATGGCAAAGTTTATAAAGATGAGCAGGAAACAACGCTGCATCGCTGGAATATAGCAGGACTTACCCCAAATACAAAGCACAACTATAAGGTAAAATATGGGATACAATCGCAATCGTATCATCTTAAAACTGCACCATCTAAAGGCAGCAGAGAAGCGTTCGTATTTGGTTATGCAAGCGACAGCCGCCATGCTACAGGTGGAGGTGAACGGAAAATCCTTGGAGCCAACGCCTACATCATGAAAAAAATGGCTGCACTTGCTCACATGAAGGACGTGCGCTTTATGCAATTCACCGGTGATATGATTAACGGCTATTTGAGCAGTAAAGAACAGCAGAGACTGGAATATTCTAACTGGAAAAAATCCATTGAACCATTTTGGCACTACATGCCGTTTTATATAGGTATGGGTAATCATGAAGCATTAGGTCTTATTTTTAAAGATGAAAACGGCAAGCAACAGGCATTTATTGATGCTTTTCCTTATGAGACCCAATCAGCAGAAGCACTTTTTGCAGAGGAATTTGTAAATCCTGAAAATGGTCCAGATAGCGAGGATGATAACAAGTATGACCCTGACCCTAAAAATATAGACTTCCCTTCCTATAAGGAAAATGTGTTTTATTATACCTACGGAAACGTGGCGATGATTGTCCTTAATAGCAATTACTGGTATGCACCTTCCATTGCTAATCAAACGGCTTCCAGCGGAGGGTTGCATGGGTATTTAATGGATAACCAACTTCAATGGCTTCGTGAAACGATCTCAAAATTGGAAAGAGACAAGAATATTGACCATATTTTTCTTACACAACATACTCCTGCATTTCCTAATGGAGGACACAGTAAAGATGTGATGTGGTACAGCGGTAACAACGAAAAAAGACCCTACATTGGAGGAAAGCCCGTTGATAAAGGAATTATAGAACGCAGAGATGAATATTTAGATATTTTGATTAATCAAAGTAAGAAAGTGGTGGGGATGCTTACAGGCGATGAACATAACTATAATTGGTTAAAACTGACGGCTGATATGCCTATTTACCCCGAGAATTATCCGCATAAAAAACTTAATGTATCGCGTCCAATTTATCAAATCAATAATGGTGCAGCAGGAGCTCCTTATTATGGTCAGGAAGTATTGCCATGGAGTAAGCATACCCAGTCCTTTAGCGTGGAAAATGCACTTTGCCTGTTTTATGTGGAGGGAAAAAAAATAACAATGAAAGTATTCAATCCGGACACTTTAAATCAAATAGATGAAGTCGAATTAAGATAATTAAAATGCAAGAGAATGTAAACGTAAAAGAAATCGCAAAAGTTTTCGGTAAGTTGGGGATTATAGGGTTTGGAGGTCCAGCAGCACATATTGCCATGATGCGGGATGAAGTGGTGGTTAAACGAAAATGGATGAGTGAACAGCACTTTTTGGATTTACTAGGTGCTACCAACCTTATTCCGGGACCTAACAGCACGGAAATGGCTATTCATATTGGCTATGATAAAGGTGGTTGGAAAGGATTGTTAACAGCAGGTTTATGCTTTATTCTGCCTGCCGTATTTATCACTGGAATTTTCGCATATTTATATAATCTTTACGGACAGCTACCCGAAGTACAACCTTTTATCTATGGTATCAAACCTGCTATAATAGCCATTATTCTGGCAGCAATTTATCCATTGGCAAAACAATCTGTCAAATCCATAAATTTAGCTCTTATAGGTATTGCTGTTTTATTAGCGGCGGTGTTTGGAGTTAATGAAATTTATTTAATGTTTGGTGCAGGTCTGTTAGCGTTTGGATTGTACAAGATACAGAGTAAACAAAAAAATGACACTTTACAAAGTATTGTTCCGCTTACATTTCTTCAAATAATACAGACAACTTTTTGGACAGCGACCAATACCAAACTTTTTTGGACGTTCCTAAAAATTGGTTCCATACTTTATGGGAGTGGATATGTATTATTTGCCTTTTTAGATACGGAATTGGTAGCAACAGGTATACTCACAAGACAGCAACTAATGGATGCCATTGCGGTAGGACAGTTCACGCCCGGTCCTGTTTTTTCATCGGTAACGTTTATTGGCTTTCAAATCAATGGGCTTTCAGGAGCCATTATCTCAACTATTGCAATTTTCCTGCCCTCATTTGTTTTTGTGGCACTGCTTAATCCGTTAATGAAAAAGCTACGAAATTCTAAAGGATTGTCCGCCTTTTTAGATGCAGTGAATGTAGCATCGGTAGCCATAATCATAGCTGTGTGCTATGAAATGGGTAAAGAAACCATTACTGATTGGCGAACGATTTTAATTGTGGTTGTAGGTGCGATTATTGTTTTTAATTTCAAAAAGATCAATAGTGCGTACGTAGTTTTGGGAGGATCATTTTTGGGATATATATTAAAAATGATCTAAAAAATATAATACCATTATTCAATTATTTCAATGCTAATAAATCTGTCTCCAAGCAATCTTTTTAAAGATGAAAATATCTCAATTATACTGAATATTCAAAAAGTTCCAACACTATAGGTTTAGCTTTAAATATAACAAAAGCTAAATAGGTATATATGAGTTCTCTTACGAACTTGTCTTTTTCGCTATTGGTTGAGCTTAAAATCAATAGTATTGTGATCCCATTAAAAATCAAGTAAAAATAACTGCTGATAATTTGTTTCCATTTTTATTTTAGAATAATCAGGCAAATATTATGTTGTGTTCCAGATTACTTTATCTTTTATTATAAAGTGTTAAACGATAAAATAACTGGAACATGAACATAAGTGACTACACAACATAATGGATTTTATGTGGTATACCACATAAAATCCAAACATCAAATGATTCTGATTCGTCAGATTGTGAAGTGTAATAAAGCCTGAAATCATTCTGCGGAATTTCATACAAATCATTAGGTAGATAAGGCTGATCGTTATAGTATTTCAAACTTCCTTTTCCTTCAAACTGAAAATACCGCAGGTAATATTTATTCTCTTTATATTTTCCTTGTGGAAGAATTTTAATTCTTATTTCAACAGTTTGACCATTGGCAATACCTGATGGAATAGGCATCACCGAAACTTCAAACGGAAAGTTCTGTTCAATACCAAGTTCATGATTTGTGCACGAAGATAAACTGTATTCAATCAACAGCAGAACCGGAATGATCATCAAAACTACAAGTATTCTTTTTAATGTGGGTTTTATATTTTTCATTGTATCGTTTTTAAAGATTTATTCTGAGACCAAGACCTGCTGAAGGTCTCAGGCTTTCAAGTGAAGTTTTCCAAAGTACTCTTGCTTTTCCATAACTAAGAAGAACAAACCTATCTGATAAGTAGAATTCAACGCTTAATCTTCCTGAAGCTCCATAAATGAAGCTTGATTCATTTCGTAAAATAGCTCCATCGGGTAGATATGTTTCGTCTTTGTTAATTTGTTCATATCCACCAACAGCAGAAATGGAACTGTTAATCATCAGGCTTTTTGTCCTGTTAGAAATTAGAGTTAAACTGTAGCCAATTTCACCAAGATAGTTTTCGATTGGAATATTAAAAGTTTTATAGTGATTTATACTTTTAGAATATTCCAACGAATACAAAAAGTAATTGCCTTTCTTCGCATGAACCACCAATCCAAGATTAATAAAGTAGTTTTCATGATGCTTTTTCAAAAGTGTCCCTGAACTTACTTCAATCGCTTTTTGTTTTGGAATCATCCTCTGAGCTTTCATCAATGAATAAGAAAACATCAACATAATAATGCAAATTAAACCTTTCATCTTATTTGATTTTTAAATTTAACGTATCCACAACTTTGGCATTCACCAAATCTGAATTTTCAAGCTGGAATTTCTGATGGCGACCGCCATCTTTTTCCCAAATTTCGATTTCTAAAACCTGACCTTCAAGCAAAGTGAATTGGTTAAATAAGTACAAAATCGATGATTTAGATTGGTGTGGAACACTCTCAAAGTTCGGGTAATTTCTGAGAGGAGATAGAACTTTCTCCTGTGAAGCAGTCTTCTTAAGGTTTTTCTTATCGACAACTTTAAAGTTGACAAAATCGATTTGATACGAAATGTTACTCTTATTGTTAAGCTGTAGAATGAAATAAAATTTTCCCTCATGAACATAAAGCGATTTTAAAATAAACTGAATTCCATAGCTTTTTGAACCAATATGTTTGACTGTTCTTTTAGGTTCTTCATATAAAGTTTTTATAAGCAGCTCGGTCAATGTAGAGGATTCCCCTTTTAATTCTTCAAACAGAACATCGGTAGCATAATTCCTTTCATTCTTTCTTTGAAGTTTAAGGAGATCATAATTGAGTGTGTCAGGATATGAGCTGTAAAAAACATCAAAGTTGTAGAACTTGCCATCCTGAGTAATTACAGAAAAATTGGTTTCTTCTTCAAAATTTCTGACAGAGGATTTTATTCGTAAGACATTGGCGACATCATCTGCTTTGTTGGCAATAAGATTTTCGCTTCCAAGATCCACATATCGAATTGGTGACGGAAATAATAGGTGTGATGTTTTATTGTAGGTAACCTCCATTTTAAAAGGTTCCAACCTTGCTTCATTAAGCGAGGCAAAACCTTCAACCGACTGTGCTTTTACTTGATTTAGCATAAATATCGATAAAATGGCTAAGTAAGACTTGATTAGTATTTTCATAAAGATTTTGTTTTAATTATTTTTTAGAAACTAAAAAGACCTGATGTCCGGTCTTGACAGTGATTTTGGGCTGTCGTACTTTTTTCTGGAAATATCCCGAAACGCCCTGAACCAAACCTCTGCTTAGATCAGCTGCAACCTGTTGTCTGGCAGATTGTGTCATCATAATGTTCGCTCCCGAAGTTTGACTCATATTCGCTGCAATATCAGTTAATGCAATCTGCTCAGGCGAATAAGGAACATATAATCCTAATTGCCCGTCATTATCATAAATGCTAATTTCAACCGGGATAATGTCTCCGTCATATTCAATGGAGGAAATCTCTAAATTCAATCTTCCTCCCTGAAATTTACTGATGGCTTTTAACAATGTTCCTTTGGGAATAATAGTGTTTTTTAGTTTTAACCTTTCAGAAAGCCTAATCGAAACTGTAGATTCACCAGTCAAAGTTTTTGTTTCGTGGATGACCGCACGAATGATGTTTCTATTTTGACTTTGTGAATGCTTTTCTTCTGATTGTAATCCTGTAAACCTATTCTGATTGAGTTGAGCAAGAAAAGCACTGTCTAAAGGTTCACGATACAGGCTTGAAACTACTGTATTTTTAACCGGCTTCGCAGAAACGGTAAAATCTTTTTCTTTCTTGGGAAGATTTTCAGCTTTTTTTTCCTCAACTATTACTTCGCTTCGAGCAGTTGTTGGAAGATATTTTGCAGCCATCTCATATGATTTTTCCATCAGCTCCAGTTGGTCGTTGATTCCCATTCCTGCGGGCTCCGAACTTTTTTGATTGGCTTCATTTTTCAGCCTGCTGATTTCTTTTCTGAGATTACTGACTTCCTGCTCATCTCTGCTGTAAAATGAACCCAAAGTCTGTTGAGCATTTCGATAACTGTTTAATGCATTCTGCTCTTTAACCGTATTTGGAGTTGAATTTCCCGAACTTTGCAAGTCGCCCTGAGATGTATCTGAATTATTCCAATAATCAGCAAGCGTAGTGAGCTTACTTTTACTTTCTTCATTTTTTTGTTCTAAAAGTTGCTGTTCGTAAGCCTTCTGCTTATCAGCCTGCAGTTGGTCATTGGCAGCCTGCGGAATCATCGAGTTAAATCCTGCTTTCTCTGCAATCATATTGTCTTTAGGTTTAAAAATAAGATACAGACATCCTGCACAAACCACTGCCAACAAAAAGTAAATCAATGGTTTCTTTAAATTTTCAAACTTTAGTTTTGGGTTTTGATTTTCAATGGAATCTGATGTTTCAGGATTTCCTTCAGTCACCCGAATGCTGTTGCTATTTGTATTTCCCATTGCTTTCATTTTTAAGTTGAATAGTTTCCGATGAGGTTTGTCTGTCAACAGTTCTTTTGGGAATATTATTGATATGTCCTATAGATAATGTTTTGTGTGAGGAACTGCCCTTAAACCATAGCTGTAGAACTACCGTAGAAGTTAAAACCACATATCCTGCAAAGAAGATTTTAGTGAATAGGTTTTGTCTTGATTTTGGAAGTTTCTGCCACCGTTTTTCCAATTGTTGTAGGTATTGGTCAATTGATTTTCTAAATTTTTTCATAATCAACATTTATCGGTTAACAGTTTCTACATCTTTATTTTCTGCAACATTGAATTTCTCAATGGTAAATCCCTGAGGGTTATTGTCAGATCTTACCGAATTAACCAGTGAGCAGTTGGTAATCAAGCTTCTTGTGGTCAGATTACTGGAGCGGATAATGTATTGCTTTGCAAAAGTTTTAACCTGATACGGATAGCTGTCGAAATTCGCAACAACACTATCTACTTCAATTCTCTGCTGAATATTCCCACTGATAATCCTATTGTAATATCCTTTTTCAGAAAGGTCTTTGTAGTAATTGAATGCTGATTCATCAGCCAGATAAAAAGCTCTTTTTACATTGCTTTCTATTGCATTTTTATCAGGAGCGACGGTGAAGAATAATTCGTGAAATCGTCTCACATGCTCCCTCGCTTCCACAGGTCTGTTGATAGACATATCCTGTGAAAGGGCAACCATAAGCGATTTTCCATTATCCAGAACATAGATTTTCTGTCGCTGTGCTTCTGCAAATGTGTACGATTTAAAAACGACGACACCTACCACTGCAAAACACAGCACCGCAAAAATCATGGTTAACAATCGGATTTGCTTGAAACTGTTTTCTATATTTCTTAAGGTTTTAAATTCCATTGGGTTTTGTTTTAATTATTTTAAAAGTTTTCCTGAGATATTTCCTGTTGCAGAACCTACTGCAGCTCCGGCAATATTTCCTGATTTCTGAGCCGTCTGATTGACATTTCGTGTAAAGTTTCCAGCACCTCCAGCCTGAATAACCCAACCCGTAACCGTTGGTATCGTGAAGTATCCAATGATTCCAATAATCATGTAAATAATATAGACGGTGTTGGAAGTATCAGGAATGAAATTAGGGTCTGAAAGCATTTCAATATCTCTTTCAATAATCAGTGATTGTATCTTAGCTAAGATGGAGCTGAAAATGTCTGCAACGGGAAGCCACAAATAAACACTGATGTAGCGGGTCAGCCATTGGGTAAGCGTAGATTGAAACCCGTCCCAAACAGAAATAGCAAAAGCAATGGGGCCGAGAATCGACAATACAATTAAAAAGAATGTTCTTATTGTGTCGATAACCAAGGCGGCAGCCTGAAATAGTATTTCAAGAAATTCCCGGAAACCGTCACGGATTTCTTTTTTAATGGCAAACATTTCACGCTCGATGTACATGCCTGACATCGTTACCAAATCGGAAGGTGACCATCCTAAATCTTCTAGCTTTTTGTCAAACTCTTCATTGGAAATCAGATAAGCCATCTCAGGATTTCTGAGCATAGCTTCCCGTTCTAAAAGATCTTTCTTTTGTTGCAGTTCATTCAAATCTAAAACCTGATTCTCCAACATAGAATGACTTCCCTGAACCACCGGACTTAAAACACCATTGATACTTCCCAAAACCAATGTTGAAAAGAACATGATGCAGATTCCAATGCCAAAAGGTCTTAATAGCGGAAAAAGGTCAATAGGTTCTGCACGGCTTAATGCCTGCCATACTTTAATGGAAACATAGAACAGTGCTCCAAGACCGGCAACAGCTTTTGCAACTGTTGCCATGTCTGCACATAATGGCATCATCTCGTCATAGACCGAACGCAATACTTCATGTAAATTAGTAGGCTCCATTTTACCAGTATTTTTGATTTGACGTGCCATAAAGGTTTAGAACCCTTTGCGTATTGTTTTGCTTTTTAGCTCTTAAGTAGCTCACTGAAATATTTTTGTTCGTGAAATAGCGAACTAAACTGTGATAATCTTTCACTTCTTTATACACTCTGTCAATAATTTCCATACGCTCTTTATCATTAAGGGAAAGATTGGATACAGTGACAATCTGTTTCAGCTCTTTAAGAAGCTCCGTACTTTCGTTTAAAAGAGTAGAATAACCATTGGCGATGGCTGTCAATTCCTGGGCATTGAAACTGGGGTCATTCAGCATCTTTCCAAAATTGTTGACGTACATCTCTGAAACATCACCAACCAGTAAAACCGTCTGCTGAACTTTTCTGGCATCTTTAACCAGATTATTGACAGCTTTGAGTTTGTCATAATATTCCTTCCCCTGTTCATAGACTTTTTTAACTTCATTAAAGTTTTTAACAACATTGGAAACTGTCGATGAGGTTTGAACAATTTCATTGGCTGAGTTTAAAATTCCTGAAGCTAAATTTGCAGGATCTGTGACTACAAATTGAGCTTTGAATGTTGAGGTAAATGCCGAAGCAAAAACCATTACTGTTGTGATGATTAAATTTTTCATTGTTGTAAATTTTTAAATTGAACTAATTTTTTGTGTCAGATTTGATTCTCTTAAGAGAAATCCTCTTGATGGCATGTTCTACATTACCGTCAAGTTCGGTAGCCACATTCATGACTTCCATTTTTTCAATTTCTTCTGTAGTGTAGGCTAAGTATTCTTCCGTCGATACTTCCGTCGCATACACTGCAGAATGGGTTCCGCCTAATCCAATCCAGACTTCTTTGTACAGTCTTTTGGGATCGTTATTCATATTGATGGATAGTACCTGAGCTTTTTCTTTTTCTGTCAATCCCAGCATTGCCTGGATGTCATCGAATTTGTTCATGTATTTTCGCTGGTCGAGAAGAATTTTACAGTCGGAATTATTAATGATACTTTCCTTGACGATAGGAGATTGAATGATGTCATCTACCTCCTGCGTCACCACAATTGCTTCACCGAAGAATTTTCTTACTGTCTTGAACAAGTACTTGATGTATTCCGCCATACCTTCCTTCGCAATCGCTTTCCAGGCTTCTTCAATTAAGATGAGTTTGCGCACTCCTTTGAGTCGACGCATTTTATTGATGAAAACCTCCATAATGATAATGGTGACAATTGGAAAAAGGATTTTATGGTCTTTGATTGCATCGATTTCAAAAACAATAAATCTTTTGGATAATAAGTCAAGTTGTTCTTTTGAATTAAGTAGATAATCATATTCACCGTCTTCATAATAAGGCTCCAGCACATTTAGGAAATTGGCAATATCAAAGTCTTTCTCTCTGACTTTTTTCTGTTCTAATATCTTTTGATAATCCTCTTTGATGAACTCATAGAAACCATTGAAAGAAGGAAAAGAATCATTGTTCTTAATTTTTTCAATATATCCGCTTACCGCATTGGATAAAGCAACTTCTTCAGATCGGGTTGGAGGTTCATCATCTCTTTTCCACAATGTTAAAATCAGAGTTTTAATACTTTCTCTTTTCTCAATATCAAATACACCGTCATCCGTGTAAAATGGATTAAAGGCGATTGGATTGTCTTCCGTGTAGGTAAAGTAAACGCCGTCATCTCCTTTGGTTTTTCCTTTGATCAGTTCACAAAGTCCCTGATATGAATTACCCGTGTCTACTAAGAGGACGTGAGCTCCCTGTTCATAATACTGTCTGACCATGTGATTGGTGAAGAAGGATTTTCCACTTCCCGATGGTCCGAGGATAAACTTGTTGCGGTTGGTGATAATTCCCTGCTTCATCGGTAAATCAGAAATATCCAAATGAATAGGCTTTCCGGTAAGACGGTCAGCCATCTTAATTCCAAAGGGGGAAGGAGAATTTTGGTAATTAGTCTCTTCCGTGAAAAAGCAAAGAGCAGGTTCTATGAACGTGTAAAAGCTTTCTTCGCTCGGAAAATCTCCTGCATTGCCTGAAATACCTGCCCAATATAAAGTAGCGACATCAGTAGTGTTATGCCTAGGTTTACATTCCATCAATGCCAATGCGCTTCCCGTATCATTTTTCAGCATTTTCAGTTCTGATGGTTGATCAGACCAAGACATGACATTGAAATGTGCTCTGATAGATTGAAGTCCATACGAATGGGCTTCATTGAGGTATTTTTCAATCCATTCTTTGTTGATTTGATTGGCTCTGCTGTATTTTGCTAACGAGTGCATATTTCTGGCAGACTTTTCAAACTTTGTTAAATTGTCATCACTGTTATCGATAAATAAATACTGGTTGTAAATGTGATTACAATTAAGAAGCAAGCCCACCGGTGATGCAAAAGACAAAAGACAGTCACTACGGTCTGTGCTCAGTTTTTCATGACGGCTGTGTGAGGAAACCGTTCGGGGAAGGTCATCGGTATCTGACAAAGTATGCATGCTGATGCGGTTGTTTCCAATGCGCATTTCTTCAGCTCCCAAGTGTAAATCCTGTAAGGATGGATTGACCTCTCTTGATAAGGTCAGGTACTGTTCGAGTAAACCTGATTGTTTCTCAGTTCCCGTGATTTCATCAGCGGTCATTTTTTCAAGAAAAACGTAACCGCTGTCATTCATAATTCTTTCGAACTGATCTACAGATTCCATAAAGCGGTTAATCACTTCTTTATCCCTGATTTCTTTTGGAATTAAAAATCCTTTACAAAGTGATGAGAAATTACTCTGCATTCTCATCCGCTCTTTAGTAGTTTTGGTAATGAACAGATAACTATAGTGATTCAAAAATGGTCTTTCATTAAAATGTCTCTCAAAAGATTTTGATAAGAAGCTTTGCTCATCTTTAGTCAAATCAGGTTGATAGTTTTCTTTAATGTACCAGTCTTGTTTATGAACAATACTGTAATCCGGTAAAGTCTTTACCGCTTTAAACCATGCCTGATGAATGGCTTCATACTCAGCAGAAGCAACCGTGAAAAGTTCCGGTAATCTCACTTTGAAACATACAGTAACATCAGCTTCTTTTGAAATAATGCAATTGTCTTCCACAGCCAATAAAGGAAACTTCCTCTCTAAAGTGGCTGTCTTGGATTGATTTCTCATAAGGCAACGGTTTTAGAATGAATCTTTAAAAAGCTGCACACCGATTTTCTACTGATGATGTATTGGGGATGTCTTTTGTTTGCCCCCAGTTTCATTAGTCCATGTTCTCCATACCTACGGTTTAAAGAGAATGTTTGCCAAATGAGAATACTGCTTGTCGTTATTCCTAAGAAAAGGCAGAAATACGTATGAACTCCTGCCATATACATGATCATCACGAATACTAAAATTCCCAATAATCCTCCTGCGAAAATAAACAGGTACTGCGCTTTCAATCCTTTGAACTCTACCGTTCGTCCTATTCCTTTATTGATGTTGTATGAATTCATAATCATCAATTTTAAAGGAAGAATGAGCGGAGAATGGTTGCTGCCACAATCAGAAAGATACAGGCTCCAAACCAGCTGGCGGCAGTTTTACTGGTGTCAGGATCTCCACTACTAAATTTGTTGTAAACCTTGACTCCACCAATCAGTCCGACGACGGCTCCAATAGCGTAAATGAGTTGTGTGGCGGGTTCGAAATAAGAAGTGACCATCTGGGTGGCTTCATTGATTCCGGCTGTGCCATTTCCTTGTGCTGATAAAGGAATGGACATGATTAAAGCGAATGCTGAAACCAGAATCTTTTTTCTTTGTTTTTCCATAATGTAAACAGGTTAAATTGTTAGCATTGCTCACCGTATGTGAGCTTTGGAGACAAAGGTGTTGGAGCGCTCGATTTTTTTTAAGTAAATGGGTTAATGAGGAATCATTTGGCTGTGAACTGATACTTAATCCGAGTGTTTTCACTTACAAATTATTGTAAATTTGCAGGGAACTTCAAAAAAGGAATTATGGATAAAAGATTCACGGATATTATTGAACTCATTAAGCAGTCTCGTAACAATGCTTTAAAAGCAGTTAATTCTGAATTGATCAATCTATATTGGAATATTGGGGCTTATATCAGTCATAAAGTAGAATTGAGTGAATGGGGACAGTCGGTAGTCAAGGAACTCTCCCAATATATTCAAAGTAATGAGCCTGATATAAAAGGTTTTTCGGATAAGAATCTTTGGAGAATGAAACAGTTTTATGAATCCTATAAAGAATTTCCAAAAGTCTCAACACTGTTGAGAGAAATTAGTTGGTCTCACAATCTGGCTATCTTTTCAAGATGCAAATCCATTGAAGAACAGGAGTTTTATATCAAACTGACAAAGAATGAAAATTACAGTGTCAGAGAATTAGACAGACAGATATCCAGCAGTCTTTTTGAAAGGACAATGATCGGAAACTCAAAACTCTCAACAGTGTTGAGAGAATCTAATGCCGATATTGCAAACACCTTTAAAGACAGCTACATTTTTGATTTCTTGAATTTACCGGAAACTTTTAATGAAAGTGATCTTCAAAAAGGTCTTATCCAGCAAATGAAAAATTTCATTCTGGAACTGGGAAGGGATTTTCTTTTCATCAGCGAAGAGTACAACGTTCAGGTAGGAAATTCAGATTTTTATATTGATCTTTTATTCTTTCACAGAGGATTGCAATGCTTGGTCGCATTCGAGCTCAAAGCAGACAAATTCAAACCTGAGCATCTGGGACAACTCAACTTTTATCTGGAGGCACTGGACAGAGACGTTAAAAAACAAAATGAAAATCCAAGCATAGGTGTTCTACTATGCAAGGATAAAGATAGTGAGGTTGTAGAATATGCGCTTAGTAGAAGTCTTTCGCCAACGATGGTTTCTGAATACAAAACCCAGCTTCCAGATAAAAAAATCCTACAACAGAAATTACACGAACTGTTTGATAAAAAGGATTAAATTTATTTGCCAATTTTAATGTTTCTGCAAAACAGAATTTTAATAATTCTTCATAAATATAAAAGGGGAATTTGCCTAAACAAACTCCCCAATATCGAAACCTTCCGCATCATTTTTCCCTTTAAAAGAAATCTGAGATTCATCATCAGAAGTACTTTGGTTTAACAAATGAGCAATTCGCTTTGAAGCATCACCTAATGAATGTTCTAAAAGATTGAAAAGCTCGGTTCCTTGAATTTTTTGAATGATATCGACCGCTTGTTGTTCTAAATCAGGCTCCAGTATCTCTTCCTGAAGTAGCTGACCCGCAGTACTCAATTCCTGAAAGGTAACCCCTGTGGCAAAACCACTTTCAATTTCAGAATTATTCTGATTATACCAATCCTCCTCTTCTTCCCAGTCATTGGTATTAATTAATATCTCATCTAAATCTTTTTTTAATGGAATATTTTCAAACTCCTCCCCTTTGGTTTCTGATTCAAAAATATTTGTATTAGAAACTATAGATTCTTCTTGACCTACATCAGCAGCCGATGGCTTTACGTTTCTCTCTTCTTTTTTTGTTTTACCCATAATTGAGGGTAACTTCAGTTCTTTTTCGGTACTGCTTTTCTTATTACTAATGAATTTCTTATCCCAAAGTATGAGGATGATAATGAATAACAGACCTATAATGATTTTTTGTTCCATAATAATGATACCTTAAAATATTGGACGGTATTTGCTGTTGAAATCATCTGTAATCTCTTTCTCAAACATTTCGAAATGATAGGCTAAGATATTATCCAGATAAGCATATAGAGGAATCTGATCTTCGGCAATAATCTGAATAATACGGGATAGCCGCTCATGATATTCCGCGCGGATATAAATGCTTTTATCTCCTCGCTTCGTCATTGTATGATGGGTAAGAAACTGCTGAGCATAAGTAATTTCAATACTTTTCTTGCTTTTTACTTTTTGTTTCGTGATTGTCTTTTCTACAGACAATTCCGATTCTTGGTTCGGTAGTTCTTTCTTTGGGCTGCCAGCCATGATGGACATCAAATATTGTTCATCAATATTGTTGTCTTCCTCACTCTTTTTATCATTTTTCATATTTTTACAATTTTATAATGCTTAAAAACTCATCGATAAAATGATCAAGACCACAAACTGCCATCAACTTTGGGTCAGCGGGAAGTAGGGTCGAGCGGAAAACAGTTTTTGCAACTGTCTCGCCCTCTTTTCGAAATCTTTTGCTGTCTCTAATGGATGTTTTCATTAACTGAAGCCCCAAATCTTTGATTACCTTACTATAATTATCATACAAAGCTGTTTTTTCCCTGCCATCTACCTGATTCCAAAACAAATGAATACTTTTAATTCCTGTCTGCTTTTTCTTCATTAGGACATTGGTCAGCACATCTGTAAAACTCAATGTGCTTTCCAAAACGACCCGATCAGCTGTTATTGGAGAAAAAATATAATGTACATTCGCAAGAGTACTTAAAATACCAGCCGTATTGACTGTTCCCGGAAGATCCAAAAAAATAAAATCAGGAATAATTTCTGTAGTATCCTGGTACTCTGACAACTCTTCCAGGACTGCTTCTGCCCTACTTTGGAAAATAGGATAAGCTTTTTTATTAAGGCTGGAAAACTGTTTATGAGCCATTTTTTTCAGTGCCTCATTTTGCATGACTGTCTTCAAATCCCGCTCCCGCATCTGAATTAAACTGTATTGTGGAAAATCACAGTCAAAAACTGCGACATTATATCCCAAGCGGTAATGAAGGATACTGGCAATAAGAGTAGTGAACGTGCTTTTTCCTACTCCACCTTTCTGTGTTGATAAAGCAATAATTGTTGTTTGGTTTTTTGTTTCCATTTTAATGAATTTTGTTAAACTTAATTTGAAAGAAGTACTGACTGCAGGCTCTGCTTCAAGAATGACTTCTTGCTGCAAATCTTGTTGTCAATAATGCTTGCCGAAGGTCTGGCTATCGTTCATGAAAGCATTTCATCATCCTTGATTACCTTAAGTTTTTCAATACTTCACGACAGAGTTCCTTCTTTTATTCAGGCAATACTGAAATCCTGACGGCTTGAATTCCTGAAAGCAGGCAAGCAGGATTTCAAGAAATCATAACTTCAGCCAATCAATCAGCTCTGCAACAGTGAACGCCTGCACTCATTCTTGTTCTAATGCAAATGAATATTTTATATTCTTTGTAATTGTATGCATGGTCTATGTTGTCCTTAACTGTCTCCTATTGGCACTCCATATTTTGCTTTAATTCTAAAGGATAGCAGTTTACTTTGTTATAGAAACATTAAGGGCTTGAAGAGCATGAGGTTACTCAATAAAAAATGGTAGCAAAACCAGTTTTGTTAATAACTTTTCCTTTCACCCGAAAGGGGCAAGTTGTGTTTTGAGCATCTCGAAACGTTTTCGGATGCTAAAAACAACTTGCCCTTGCAGGGGGCAGAAAACAATCTCCGAAGTCGATGTTTCTTTAAATTAAAATTGATTTATGATGGAAGATAAAAAAAGCAAGACAGTTAGAAAGACAGGTCGCCGACCAAAGGCAGATCCTGCCAAGTTTCGATATACCATTTCATTTAATGCGGTTGAACATGCGAAATTTTTAGAACTTTTTGACCAATCAGGACTGGATGTAAAAGCTCATTTTATTACTGCCTGTATATTCGATAAGTCTATCAAGACCATAAAAATTGACAAGGGAACTTTAGATTTTTATATGAGACTGACCTCTTTTCACAGTCAATTTCGTTCTGTTGGTGTAAATTACAATCAGATCGTAAAGATTCTCTACAATAATTTTTCAGAGAAAAAAGCTGCTGCATTTCTTTACAAATTAGAAAAACAGACACTCGTAATGATTGAAATTTTTAAAAAAGTCATTCAGTTAACTGAGGAATTTAATCAAGAACATTTGAAAAAGACAGAATAGGATGGTCGCAAAAATTGGTAGAAGCAGCAATCTTTTTGGCACTTTATCCTATAATAATAAAAAAATGGAACAGGATAAAGGTGAAATTATAATGACCAATAAAATGATTGAAACTTTTGACGGAAAATATACGGTATCTCAATTAGCAAAATCATTTGAACCTTATGTTTTGGCCAATAAAAATACTGAAAAACACACGCTCCATATTTCGCTAAATCCCCATCCTGATGACCAGGTGTCTGATGCAAAATATATGCAGATAGCCCAAGAATATATGAACGAGATGGGTTACGGTAATCAGCCGTATGTTGTCTTTAAACATACTGATATTGAAAGAAGCCACATTCATATTGTGTCTGTATGTGTGGATGAAAATGGAAAAAAGATTTCAGATAAATTCGAGAAGATACGCTCAATGAAAGCCTGCAGAGCAATTGAGAATCAATATGGATTGATAAATACTGAAAAAAATACAGGAAAACAAAATGTTAAGATTTTCAAACCGGTAAAATATGATGAAGGAAACATCAAAAAGCAGATAGCGTCCGTCATACGGCATCTACCTCATTATTATCAATTTCAAACCTTAGGCGAATACAATGCACTACTTTCTTTATACAATATTACCTCCGAGAAAGTACAGGGTGAGTTGGATGGAAAGATGCAGGAAGGATTATTATATTTACCGGTAAACGAAAAAGGTGATAAAGCAGGTAATCCTATAAAAGCTTCTCGTTTTGGAAAAGAGGTCGGTCTAAAAAATATTCAGCTACAGTTTGAAAAAAATAAATCGTTAATGAAAAATCATCCTTCCAAACAAAAGTTGAAAACAGAAATTTTAAATTGTCTGAAATTGTCAAAAGGTGAAAAAGAATTCAAAAAACAATTATCCGAAAAAAATATAGACTGTATTGTAAGAAGAAATGATCAGGAAAAGATGTATGGGATTACTTTCATAGACCATCAATCAAAAACAGTATGGAACGGTTCGAGATTGGGTAAAGAATTTTCAGCGAATACCTTTAATGACTATTGGAATTCAGCTCAACAAAAACCTGAAGATAAAAGTGAACAACAATCAGAATTTAAGAAATACAATAACATTCAAGACATAAACAATCATGAAATACATGATTATTTCGATGTTTTTAGTCGTGAAGAACCTCAATTAAATCTTATTGAAGGACTGGGAGGACTTCTTCCCGATGTTCAAATTGAAGACGTTGAAGAAATTAATTTTGTTAACAGGATGAAGAAAAAAACTAAAAAGAAAAAAATATGATCAAGAACATTCTACATCATATTAATTTTTAGAACTAGTGTCAATGTTTTAAAATACCATGGCTCGTAAAGCAAATTGAAGCCATCACATGACATCTATCCTGATAACTTTTATACCGCCATTAGATTCGTGCTTAATAAATACTTATCAAATGCAGGGAGAAGACGACTTAAGAGGATTGGGAAAAATCATGGGTTTTATGCGGGCAGTGAGTATCCTCTTACTATTAATGCACATCTATTGGTTCTGCTACGGATTTTTTTTAGAGCGTGGCTGGACTTTAGAGCTCATCAACAAGATTTTAAACAACTTTAATCGGACAGCAAACCTTTTTTCACATACAATTTACACTAAAGCATTTGCCATCCTTTTATTGGCGTTAAGTTGCTTAGGAACCAAGGGTGTAAAAAATGAAAAAATAACGTGGAGAAAAATTTATTTAGTATTAGGTGTTGGTTTTACGTTGTTTTTTCTCAACATACCCCTGTTACAACTACAAACAACTGAAGGTGTCCATTTATATATCCTGACTACGTCGATTGGGTACATTGCTTTGCTAATGGCTGGTGTATGGATGAGCAGATTATTGCGTAATAATCTAATGGATGATGTTTTTAATAGTGAAAATGAAAGTTTTTTGCAAGAAACAAGATACATATACAATGAGTATTCCGTTAACCTCCCTACAAAATTCTATTATAGAGGCAAATGGAATAACGGCTGGATTAATGTTGTAAATCCCTTTCGTGCTACTATCGTTTTAGGAACTCCTGGCTCTGGTAAATCTTTTGCTGTTGTCAATAATTACATAAAACAGCATATTGAGAAAGGGTTTTCGATGTACATTTATGATTTTAAGTTTGATGACCTTTCTACCATTGCCTACAATCACTTATTGATTCATTCAGATGCTTATCCCATCAAACCTAAGTTCTACATCATCAATTTTGATGCCCCTAAAAGAAGCCATCGTTGTAATCCTTTAAATCCAAATTTTATGACGGATATATCTGATGCTTATGAAGCAGCATATACCATCATGCTCAATCTGAACCGAAGCTGGATACAAAAACAGGGAGACTTTTTTGTAGAATCCCCCATAATTCTTTTAGCTGCGATTATCTGGTTTTTAAAGATTTATGAAGGTGGTAAGTATTGTACCTTTCCTCATGCTATTGAACTTCTTAATAAAAAATATGAAGACGTATTTACTATTTTGACCTCATACGCTGAATTGGAAAACTACCTCTCTCCTTTTATGGATGCATGGCAAGGCGGAGCACAGGATCAATTGCAGGGACAAATTGCATCAGCAAAGATTCCATTGTCAAGAATGATATCGCCACAACTCTATTGGGTGATGACCGGAGATGATTTTTCTTTGGACATTAATAACCCGAAAGAGCCTAAAATACTTTGTGTAGGGAATAATCCTGACCGTCAGAACATCTATTCCGCGGCTCTTGGTCTTTATAATTCCAGAATCGTTAAGCTGATTAATAAAAAAGGACAGCTTAAAAGTTCGGTAATTATTGATGAGCTTCCTACGATTTACTTCAGAGGACTTGATAATCTGATTGCTACTGCCAGAAGCAACAAAGTATCCGTATGTTTAGGATTTCAGGATTTTTCTCAATTAACAAGAGATTACGGAGATAAAGAAAGTAAGGTTATTCAGAATACTGTCGGCAATATTTTCAGCGGACAAGTCGTGGGTGAAACGGCAAAGGCTTTGTCCGAAAGATTTGGAAAAGTACTCCAGAAAAGACAAAGTATTTCTATTAATCGAAATGATACTTCTACTTCAATCTCAACGCAATTAGACAGTTTAATTCCTGCTTCTAAAATTTCAACGCTAACACAGGGATTCTTTGTAGGATCCGTTTCCGATAATTTTCATGAAAGAATCGAACAGAAAATATTTCATTCTGAAATTGTTGTTGATACTGTAAAACTCTCCGCTCAGGAAAAGAATTACCAAAAAATACCGAAAATCCGTTCTTTTTTAAACGATAATGGTATTGATTTGATGCAGCAAGATATTGACAACAACTATAAAAATATTAAGTCAGATATTAAAAGAATCATTGCAGATGAATTGAATAGAATTTCAAATGATCCTGATTTGCAGCATTTGATTAATAAAGAATAAAAAACCTCAACACTAAATCAGTAATTGAGGTTTTACCAAAGGAAAGCGATTATTCTTCTTCACTATTTTGAAAATGCTGATTTAGATTATCACTGACCATATTTAAAAACTTGGTAGGTCCTTGCTTTCTGTTTCGGATTTCAAAAATGGTCTTATGAAAGTTTCCCAGATCAGTATCCAAAGTTTTTTCCACATTTTTAATAACCTCACTCAGCTCTATATTTCCGCCGTTAAAGCAGCGCATATGATAAAGTGCGTATACCAATTCTATTAATCCAACTTTTGAAGAAGACCAAACCAATGGTGATTGGACTTTGCCATTGCCATTGCCATTGCCATTGTCACCTATATTTTCAATCTGTCTTTTCAGATACTGGTCATACTGCTGGTTGGCGATAAAACGAGCAATCATATGGTCATGAGATGTTGTAAAGCTTGAATCGAAATTGTAAAAACCAAATGATAATTTCATTTTGATATCGTAAGAATTTCTAACGAATATTTTATGGTCGAGATAGGTTGCTTCTCTTCGATAATAACTGTAAAATTCCGATTGCTGAGAATAAAAGAGTTTCAATTTTTCCTGTTCTGCTTCATAATATTTTTTTAAAACCTTAATTCCTGCGTTGGGCTTATGTGATTCAACCTCTAATACTTTTGAATAATAGATAAACTTTGCAATGAATGGCGGTTTCAATTTTTTGAAGAACTGAACTTCTTCTGCAACGGTTTCAAACTGATGTGATGAGATCATTTCTTTGAGTTTACGAATGGATTCGTCTATATGAAGCAAAGATTTTTCTGCAACTTTCACCATATCTTCGTCATCATCATAAACTTCATTGATTTTTAATTCTAACTCATCGTGTAATTGAGTGATTTTTCTAAAAATAGTTTTTGTTACCATGTCCTTTTTTTAGAAATTTACAAAAAATCGTTTATTGAAGCCACATTCAGCTGATTTTCAGTTCTTGTTTGCGCTTTTTGATGTAATCTGTTGGTCTGATTCCGTTAATCTCGAAAAAAAGTTTTGAAAAGTTCTGTCTCGCAGCAATACCACATTCTTCCGCCAAAGCCTCTATAGTATAATTTAAGTATTTATTGTTGGTATTTAAAAGTGTTGTGATATAATTAATTCGCAATTCAGCCATGTATTTATTAAAGTTTATTCCTTTATTTTCATTAATATAGACTGATAAATAATGAGAATTGGTTCCCATTTTACTGGCAATACTTTTCTGAGTGATGCCTTTCTTAAGAAATTGAAATTCTTTCTCAAATTTTTCAAGTTTTTCCTTGATTTCGGAAGCCATTTCAGGAGAAATCGAAGTTTTTCGCAAAGAATATTCTTCCGATTCTTCGTTTGTAATATCAATTGTATTATAAGTGCCTTCCGCTATTCTCTTTTGAAGCAAGTTGTATTGCTTTTTTATTTTTTGGTCTCTACGAATTCTTATAACAAAGACAATGAGTAAGACCGCACCTGAAAATATTAAAATCTGTGCAATAAGGATTTTTCTTCTACTCTTCTTCTCAATATTCTCCTTTTGTTCAATCAATTTACTTCGATCATAATCTTTATGAAGCTTATGCGACAGATAGGGATAATCTCTTGTGATTAAACTATCTGCTTTCAATAACTGATTGGTGTAGTAAAGTTGCTTGTTAACATCTTTGTTCTTGTAATAATCAATAAGATAATTATAACTTCTATAAATCTCCGGTTGAATAAACTGATGTTTTTCAAAAATAGAATCTATTTTACTGTAATAGTTAATGGCTTTATTCTCTTCCTTTTTAACTTCCGAAATTTTTCCCAGATAGTAATAAACTACCGATACCCAAGCAAAATCATTGCGCTTTAGAATATTGGGAAGTGCTTTTTGCAAATCTGATTGTGCTCCAGCATAATTTTGATTTAAAAACTTCGAAATACCCATGCACTTTAGAAAATAACTGTTTTCTAAAAGAAAATCTTTATCATTTTTGGTGAGATCAAAACCAATTCTGCTAAGGCTATCACTCTTTGAGAAATTCTTAAGATAACGGTTGATTACCGTCATTTGGTGAAGCGAATTGAAATATGCCTTATTATAATTGAACTGAAGATTCTCATGTTGATTCATCTGAATTTGAGAATTATAGAATTTACCGCATTCTTCAAAATGATTCAAAGCTTCTTCGTAATAACCCAAATGTTCTTTCACAATACCCAAATGGTAAATTACTTTAAAATGATGATATTGATCCTCAGATCCTTTAGAGTACTCGTAAGCCTGCAAATAATCATTGAGAGCTAATCTGTACTTCTTTTGGTAGAAATAATAGATAATACCTTTACTGAGATATTCTTTACTGACATCATTTCTGGTTCCGTACTTTAAACTTATTGTTAAAGCACTATCAGCATATTTGATTTTATTGTTTAGGTCAAACTGTCTCGCATCCCTATATCCCTGAATCAGCTTAGCAAAGTTTTTTTCTTTTTTTGCTTTTTGGATGTAGAGTCTTACATAAGGCATCGCATGGACATCATCTATTGTCATTTTCTCGTAGTAATTTCTAATCTCCCTGTAGGTCTTTTCTTTTTTTTGCTGTGAAAATAATAATTGTGAAAATACAGAAAGGAGGAAGAGAAAGTAATTTAACTTTTTCATATACTGATATTAAGAACCTCACCATTCCAAAAATAATGATTTTGCTTTTAAATACAGGGGTTTTGACCTCACCCCATTGTGTAAAGAGTTAAAAGCAGGATTTAATGTTGATTAATCGGGTTTTAAAGGCATTTAAACAATGGTTCAATTTTAAAATAGTTCCGTCTCAATTTTAAAATTACCACACAATGCGATTTTTTCTGTGGCTTCAGCCGGATAACTTTGGCTTCAGAATTCTAAATCAATCCGGCCGGGATAACCAAATTAAAATTATTAAAATGAAAAATTTGATCCCAATTTTAAGCATAGCAATAGCTTCAGCTTCTTTGCAAAACTGCGCAAACCTAGATGAAGACATAACCCCTGATTTTGATCAGTCTGAACAATTACAAAAAGCATTTATGAAATCATCTGATTCTACAAAATCTTCAGAAGAAACTCTAGACTTAGACCCAGATCCCGACACCGATCCACCTGTAAGAGATGGTGATAACTGGCGGCTAATTCCAAGAAAATAGTAAATCTCCATAAACTATGATTCCTCATACCTCCATATCAGCTGTCACAGGCTTACCATGTCCGGAAAGCGGCATCTGGGAGAGTATGGGGAATTTCAAGACAACAGTAACCTTGCTTAAGGGTGAGCCCATGCCTGACTACTGCGGGAAGAAAATAATATGGCAATTAATCCAAATCTGTTAAAACGACTAATGCATTAATCATGAAAACCTTTTTGAATTTTTTTATACAAACTGTTTCATATTTTTTTATTCTGTTGTTTATCTATGCAGGCATTAGTAAGTTGCTTGATTTTGAAAATTTTCAGGTACAGATTGCTCAATCACCATTATTGAGCTCTTACACCGGCATAATTTCGTACTTTGTTATTATTATTGAATTCATAATTGTTGCATTATTACTATTTCCTAAAAGTAGAAATATAGGATTATATTTTTCTTTAGGATTAATGTCAGCATTTACAGTCTATATCTATTTAATTCTTGAATACAGTGAATTTGTACCCTGTTCATGCGGTGGCATACTTGAAGATATGGGATGGAGAAAGCATCTTTTTTTTAATGTGATTTGTGTTCTCGCATGTTTGGCAGCCGTAATAGCAAACGAAAACAAAGCAGAAAAAAAACCTGTAAGATATATTCGATTGATCCTTTTAGTCATGATTTTAAGTTCACTTAGTGTTTTTCTTATGTACCTGCAATCGGAGAGAGAACTTAGAAAAAATAACAATTTTACAAGAAGATATATTCCTCATGCAGTGGAAGATGAAGTAAAACTAGATATTAAATACAATTCGTTTTACTTTTTGGGACATGATTCATTGAATATTTATCTTGGAAATACGACTGCGCCGTTAAATCTTACCATCGTTAAAAAAGACCTAAGCAGTTTCACAAAATATAGAATACCCTTAGATCCAAAATCCCATCAGTTCAAAAGTATAAAAGTTACTTGGAAGACACCTCACTTTTATATATATGATGGAACTGTTCCAATTATTTATAAAGGTACTATTGAAAATAAAAAATCATTAAGCGTAGAAAGCTTCAGAGATATGTACTTCGACCAATTGAATGTTATTTCAGACGATAGCTTTTTGTTTAGATCGCAAGGCACACAGTTCAAAAATTTTGTAATTGGATCTTTCAAAAATAACGATGTACATCTGAAATATGATATCCTTGGTACTCAGAAAACCGGATATATTGAAAATGATGGACAATTATTACTCGATGAACAACAAAACAAATCGGTTTACTTGTATTACTACAAAAATGAGTTTATCGTTATTAACAGTTCTTCTGGTGAAAAGGAAAGATTTAAACTTATAAGCTTTCACAAAAATCAGAAAACTGAAACGGTAAAGCTTCCTGATGGGTCAACAAAAGTCAAAAACCCCTTACAGCAAAGCGTAAAAAATGCATTTGTCTCAAACAACACCCTGTTTGTAAACTCAAATTCCAAAGCTATTCATGATGGAACTATGCAATGGAATAAGGCAAGCATTATAGATTTTTATAAGATTAATCAGCAATATTATTACGGAAGCTTTTTGGTGCCTAATCGCCATGGCGAAAAACTGAAAGATATGCTTATTGCTGGTGAATACTTATATATCCTCATTGGAAATGAAATTGTCAAATACCATTTTGCGCAACCCGTACTTGAACAGTTTCACAGGTAATGCCGAAAACCTGTATTAATCGTAGGCACATCTTAATACAATTATTATGAAAAATTTTAAAACAATCATGATTCCCGTAGCAATTTTGGTATTTGGTGTCGGAAGTGCTTTTGCTACCAACAAAGCAAAAACAGACAAAAAAGCTTTAATCTCTGGTTATCATTTTGATGCATCTGCACCAGATGAAAAGTGTATTTATTTTGGAGAAGTTGACTGTAATCCAGAATTCGGTCCGGTATGTACTGAATTGGTTGGAGGTACGCCAAAAGTAATGTTTGAAAAGATCAGTGCTACTGAATGTGGACAAAATTTGTATAGAAACTAAAAAAGAAGGATGCCAAAAGGCATCCTTTTCTTTCTATTCTATCCAATCCGGTTTTGAAGAATCTTTTAGGTAGTAATCTAACCAGTCAAAAACTCTTCTAAGAAGATCTTTAGCACTTTCACGGGACGCTAAATAATGTCCTTCTTCAGGATATACAATCATTGTCGCTGGCTTCAGATTTCTTTTAAGACCCAAATAAAACTCCATTGATTGTCCCCACTCTACATTTAAATCCTTTTTCCCAGCCCATAAGAGCATCGGCTTATTTACGTTTCGAACATAAGAAATTGGATTATTTTTAAAATACAATTCTTGATTTGAACTGTATGGAGCATTAAAATCAAACTGCCCTTCTTCATACTGCCAATACAACGGACTCATATAGTGAAAGCTCATTGAAAAATATGATTTGACAATATCGCTGACACTTGCACCTGAAACATATGTGGTAAATCGATTGGAATGCGTTGCAATAAAATTTGTAACATATCCTCCAAACGAATGCCCGATCAGAGCAACTTTCTGAAAGTTAAGGGATTTATGTTCTTGTAGAGCATCAAGAGATTTTTCAACACAATCCAAAGCCGAAAGCCCAACTCCTTTTTCATTACTAATGATATCTGGTAGATAAACAAAGTATCCTTTATCTAAAAGACCCCTAAGATCAAATCCAACGTTGAGCTGGCGCTCCAAGGATAATGGGTACACATTTCTTTTATGACTTTGTAATTGATAAACATGAATAACCATCGGATATTTTTTTTCAGGATGATAATCTGATGGATAGTAAAGAATGCCTTTGAGTTTTGCATGATCTGAATTTTCAAAAGTGACGGTCTCAATACGAATTTTGAATTGCGCTTTATCTTTTCTATTCGATTGATAGATTACTTTTTTATCTGTATTTTGACTAAGGCTAATCACTTGGTTAGGAAGATTAAAATTTTCTTCTGAAAAGAAATAATCTTTGTCAAGTTTGATTTGTTTGTAAACCAATTTTGACGTACTGTTTTTAACTAAATGATGAAATCGCTTTTCAGACTTTTCATAAATCGATGTCGTAAGATTAGCTTTATTATGAACTTCAAAAAGTAAGTGATTTTCATGTACAGTTCTGCATAAAAAAGCAAGTTCAAACAGATTACTTGAAAAATGAGTTGAATGATTAGAATTCAATATTTTATAATTTCCTTTTTCCTGATTAAAAATCAATGAGAGTCTATCTCTGTTCATATCATACTCCCACAGTCCTTCTGCCCCATCAAAAAATATTTTATTATTTTCTGTGAAAAATGCCTGGGAGAAGCCATGATTTTCAATTTTTATTGACTCTAAAGAATTAATGTTCATTAGCTTCCAATAGTCATCTTTTTTGTAAATGATGTAATCTCCATTAGGAGAATATGTTGCGCCTGATTTTACTACATCTATGTAGTCATATTTTTCTGCAATGAAATTATATCTGTATAACTTCAAAGAAACGTCTAAACTGGTATAGTCACGCATCCCTGAAAAGCTAAAACTGAGAAAATAATCTTTATTGTTAATATCTACGACCCTATCCATTTTTTGAAATCCCAAATCAACGACTTTACTTTGTTCAGGAATCCAGAGAAATTTACTTGTTAATATGTTCGAAAATTTTTCCTTATAATCATTTTCAGATGCTTGCCAAATTTCAGGCTCACTCGAAGTTTTCTTTTTCTTCGGCCTTTCAGTAGTGAGAACAATACCTCCGTCATTTCTTTGATAAGCTTTTGCGAAATTAAAATCAACATCATGCTGTTCTGAAAAATTGAATACCTTATTTCGAAGATAATTGTAGTAAACTATATCCTTAATTCCATTCTTAGTATTTTTAAAGATCAACAATGATTGACTCTTCAACTCTGTTACATTTGAAATCAAGTCTGTTGTTTGATACAAAATTGATTTTATATTTCTTTTTAATTTCACCAATTCGTAAAAATTTTTCTTTTCAATCAATAGTAAAATACTATCCTCTTGATAGAAAACTTTTTTTACCGAACGGATCCTATCAATTAACTTTCTACTCTTAAGGTCGTAGACTTTCACCTGCTCAGAACCATATAAGATTAGTAAATTTTCTTTTTTGTTAATTCCAAAACTCTCACAAACTGGTAAATGAAAAGATACACCTTTAGTATAGTCAAAAATTTCAGTTATATTATCATATCTTAATACCAAATCATGAGGAGCCCATTTATAATCCAAAACTTTTATTTTCTCATAAAAAATTTTAGGATTATGGCGGTTAATAATAACAAGACTGTCACTTTGACTGTCGTAGATTTTGTAAATAGCAAGCCATCGACCTTCAGAGGAAGTGTCTTTAAAGTTTATTTCAAAAGGTTTATATTTTCCGTTCGATGACATTTCCTGTTGCTCCTGTGAAAACACCAGCGTAAACAGGCTCAACAATAGGATTGAAAAAATCTTCTTCATTAGTAACCACTATTTTGAGGATTTAAGTTAGGATTTATAAGCAGCTCTCTCTCTGGAATTGGGAAAGCTTTATGAAAACTTTTCCAGTTAGGTTTTGATAATCCTACAATATCAAGCTTATTCATTCTCTTTAAATCGAAAAAGCGATGTCCCATTTCAGCAAAAAATTCATGCCTGAACTCGTCCGATATTTTACCAAGCAAAGCATCTTTTGAGAGTCCTGCCGGAAGTGAAGCTAATCCTGCTCTTTGTCTGATTTTATCTACGCTATTTTTTGCTTCAAATAGTTTATTCTGATTAGCAAGACTCTCTGCATGTAATAAATAGGCTTCCTCTAAGCGGAATACCACTGAATTCTCAGTGGTATTGGCGTTCGCCGGATTTTTATATTTCATGGGACGGAAATAAGTCTTCTGATTAATTACTGTCGGCAAAATCCAGACTTGTTTTCTTTGATCACCCCCTTCAAAAGAATTTACCAATACATCTGATAATGCAAAAGATGTAGGTAGGCTTGTTGTAAAGTTGTAAAGTAGGTATTCTTTTGTCGCATCGGTAGAATTAGCCGGTTTCAGCTGCCACATAATATGTTTTCCTGATTTAGTAAAAACTTTACTCAAATCTGATTCCCAAATATAAAGGGGTGATTGAATGATTTGAGAAAGCAGAAACTCAGCATCGTTCCATTTTTCAACACTTAAAAACACTTTTGCCAGTAAAAGTTCACCCACTTTTTTGTTAATATAGATTCTTTCCTGATTTGCATACTGATCACTCAAACCATTCATTACGTTTTTCAAGTCATTTTCAAGAATCGCCATTAATTGAATCTTTGAAACTTTTTTCAACTGGCTGTTATAAACATAATCTGTTGTATCAGTGTAGGGTATATCATCAAAAACCTGCGATAAATTGTAATAGATCATTGAACGGATCACAGTCGCTTCACCAATCAATCGATCTTTTTGTGTTTGTGAAATTGAAGTAGATTCCTTTACTCCTTTGATAATCGAGTTAGCATAATAAATATGCTTATATGCTCTAGACCAAAAGTTGTAGATAATGGAGTTGGTAGGAATATGTACATTGTTGTAAATATCTACTATTCCATTCTGAACATAGGCCGAATAACAGTTCAGATCATCTGTATAAGCCCCTAAAATGGCAGCCGACCCTGAACTGTCTCCTGAAAAAATAGAATTGCTCCAAAGTTCAGCATAGAGTCCTGCTAATGCAGCATTAGCGGAGGAGGTATCTGCAAAAACCTCTTGAGTTCCAATCTGATTATAGGGAAGATCAGTATCTATGAATTTTTCGCAAGACACATATCCAAATAAAATAATGCTTACTGAAATAAGTTTTAATTTATTAATTATATTATTTTTCATTTTTACAATTTTTAAAAGTTAATCTGAGTTCCTATAGACCAAGTTCTCAATGGTGGTAAATAACCTGTTGAAATAAATTCAGGATCTAAACCTAAATATTTTGTCCATGTTGCAACATTTTGCCCCTGCAAATAGATCATTACTTCTGAAACAAGTGAACTTTGTAAAGGAAGCCTATAGTTGAGTTGAATGTTTTTTAGCCTGATGAACGATGCATCACCAACTGCTGCCGTACTGCGGGTAAAATTAGTGTGAGCTGCATTTTTAGTAGGATTTACACCCGTTGTAAAAGGCATATAGAAACCGTTTGGATTTCCTGCAGACCATACATCTGAAACAAATTGTGGTTGATTATTCATTGTACCCGCTACAGGCATGTAGCTGTGATAGTTATAATTTCTTTGTTTGGTGAACTGAAATAAAAATGATAAATCCCAATTTTTGTAGCGTAGTCTGTTAGACCAGCCTCCATAAAACTTTACAGAAAGGTCTTCAATGCTTTTGTTATCATCCGGTGAGGAGATTTTACCGTCTCCGTTGACGTCTGTAAAAGAGTATAATCCTGTACTTGGATTAATCCCGTTAAACTCATAAAGCTTTACAATCGAAGTACTGTAGCCTACTACAAATTGATTGGCATATGTCGATCCTTCCAAATTAGGAAATGCAAGCAACTTATTTTGAGGGATGGTTAAGTTAAAGTCAGACTGCCAAGAAAAGCTGTTGCTTTTAATAGGTGCTGCTCTCAATTCGAATTCCCAACCTTTGTTTTCAACAGTGGCAGGCAGATTTGCCTGAACAGAGGTAAAACCGGTTGTTGCAGGTAAAGGCAGACCTACCAACTGATTGTTGGATCGGTTTCTGAACCAAGAGATATTCAAGCCAATCATATCCTTTAAAAATGATGTTTCAAGTGCAAATTCCAGCTTCTTTGTTTTTTCCCAGCTGAAGCTTCCGTTGAATAATCTTGTGGGAACAAGTCCCACTACTCCATTATAGATACTCGCAGAAGCTACTGAATACGTATCTCGAAACTGTGCATCACCAATATTAT
Organism: Soonwooa purpurea; assembly: GCF_053891095.1. NCBI lineage: Bacteria > Pseudomonadati > Bacteroidota > Flavobacteriia > Flavobacteriales > Weeksellaceae > Soonwooa > Soonwooa purpurea. The sequence continues at coordinate 41,616 of NZ_JBSSMA010000014.1, read as the reverse complement.
CACTTCCCGCAATGCCGTAACTTCCTCTTATTTTTCCAAAACTTAACCATTTTTTGTAGACTAAAAAGTTTTCTTTTGAAAACAACCATGCTGCTCCTACTGCTCCAAAATTGGCAAATCTATTGTTGGGACCAAATCTGCTTGAACCATCCCTTCTCGCTGTGAGATTGACCATATATTTACCGTCAAACTGATAATTCAATCGTCCAAAAGCAGCAATATATTTATAGTCAGTAGAAATTACATCAGAAAATATTTTTGTTTTGGCTGCATTGATATTCATCATCAAAGCATTGCTTTCGAAACCTGATCCTTGAATCGAAGATTGTTTAGACTCCATTGAATTTATGGTTGCACCCAGCAAGAAGCTGATTTTATTTCTTCCAAAGCTGTAATCAGCGGTGAGCTGTGGTTCTACATTGTATGAAAATGAAGAAAAACTACTCGTTAATGTGCTTGAACCATTCGAGCTGGTAAAATTAAAGGCAGGATTATACCTTGTGTGCGGTCGTAAATTAAACTCTTCAAAATTTTGATAATTAAAGCCTGAATTAATGTTAAAGCTTATATTAGGAAAAATCTGATAAGAAATATTCAAACTATTATTAATCTGCTTGGTATCATTCTTATAGGTAGCCACCGTGGACGCTATAGGATTGGTAAACGTATTGTTCTGCCAATTTAATGATCCGTCACTGTTATAAAGTGCCGGAGCATTTGGGCTGAGAAATAAACCAATATTTGTTAGATCCTCATTGATAACATTATTGAATTGCTGCGAAAAATTATTCGCCATCACAACATTCAGTTTTTTATCTTTTGATCTGTGGGTAAAACCCATTGAGAGGGCATTATTCTTATATTGATAGTCAGCAGGATAAACCGTTGTCTGTTCATTGTGGTTCACATTGATTCGGTATGTCCATCCGTCTGAACCTCCCGACAGACCGACACTTGTATTAGAGGTCGTTGCCGTTTTTCCGGTTAATGTTTTCTGCCAGTCCGTGTAACGGGATTCGTCCCAGGCACCATTCACATCATATGCAGCAGCCGGATATACAGTAATATTATCATTTGCAAATGCAGATTTACGCATTGCCATATATTCTGCAGTGTTCATCATTTTCATTCTTGATGCTACACTGCTAAAAGCCAAACCTGAATTGAATGTGATATTGGATTTATTCTTACTTCCCTTTTTTGTTGTAATTAAGATAACTCCATTCGCTCCCCTGCTTCCATAGATTGCCGTTGCATCTGCATCTTTAAGTACCTCAAGACTTTCAATATCATTAGGGTTAATGCTGTTAAGAGGGTTGATATTTCTGAAAGGTAATATCTGTGCGGAGAATGTTGAAGCCACTGACGTTGACATTGGCACACCATCTAATACATATAAAGGCTGATTTCCGTCAACAGGACTGTTGGATAATGTTCTGAGGCTGTTTCTTCCTCTGATCTGAACATCATATCCACCTCCAGCAACCCCGGAACTCTGTGTAATACTCACTCCTGCCATTCTTCCCTGTGCTGCTGAAAGTACATTGGTGACAGGTTGGTTTTCTATGTCTTTTGCTGAAACTTTGGCGATACTACCAGTACTTTCTCTGTCTTTTACCTTGTAGTAGCCAGCGTTGAGAATAACTTCTTCGATTCCCTTTACTTTTTGTTCTAAGCTGATATTTATGACGGTCTGAGTAGTGGCTGTAATTCGTTCTTCAGCATACTCAGGATGGCTGAACAATAGGATGGGATTTTCTGCTGAAACCTGTAAAGTATAGGTTCCGTTGTTGCCGGTCATGGTTACGTGATCACTACCTTGTTGGGAGATTGTAACTCCTGAAAGGGGTTTACCTGATGATGTAACGGTACCGGAAATGCTGCGTTCTTGAGCTTTTATGTTGATGCTTACAGCGGTAAACATGAGCCCAAAGAAAATGCCTCCTATAGGGTAATAGGAATTTTTCATAGATTTGTAAAAGGTTTTTAATCGTTAAATTAATTACTGATCTGCTCTTTCCCTATGTCGTCAAACTGTATGGGAAGGGGCTTTTTTGTTTTTTTATTTTTTGTAATTAATGTGATAGATTCATCGATGAATAAAAACTTTCCTGATGCCCTTTAGTATGAAAAAGGACTGGTGAGGTTCTGTAATCAGTGACCGAAAGGCACCGGAAAGAATTTAATATGAATGAATCTGTGTCCCGTGTGAGCTATTTAAAGCCTCAATAGGTTGTACCCTCCTATTGTATCGTGCATGATACTATTTTTTAGGAAGCGGGCTTAGATTTTAATGTTGAGATAAGGCGAACAGCATTGAAAAACAGCGTGAGTACTCTACATTATCTGATTCGAGGCACTGGTATACCCATCCCAAGATAAGAGAGACTCACGCCTAGGTCGTGAGCCACTTACTTATTATCTCAGGGATTTAAAAATTACCAGTTTTCGAACCGAGACTCTAAGCAATAGCTTCTAATATTCTTTGAAGTATCGCAAAGTTACATTTATTGTAACCTATTTTACAAATATAATAAAAAAAACAACAATAACACATATATGTGTTTATGAAAAATCAAAGAAAGCCCAAAATTTACTAAATGTATATATGGGAAGTAGATGACTTAAAATTTCAAATTGGAAAAATTTTCCAATTGTATAGGCTGAAGAACAAACTTTCGCAATTACAACTTGGCAATGAGATTAATCTTTCAGGTAACCAAGTTGGTAGAATTGAAAGAGCAGAAACAAATCCTACAGTAGAAAGTATTGTTAAATTCTGCAATTTCTTTAAAATTGATATTTTGTTTGTATTCACAAAAATGAACACAACAGATTATAAAAAACTTGAACTTGAAATTATGCAACTACAAAAAGAGTTTAAAAATCATAACAGAAGAAAATCCTGACTAATAGTTAGGATTTTCTTTTTTTTTTTTTACTGAATAATATTTTGCTACCTCACATTAATCACCTGCTTCATCGTATTTAAAAACGCCTGATAAAACGAAGAATCCTGCGCATACAATTTATATAGTTCCAAATCTTGTTTTCTTTTCTGAGACATTACATCATCCAAAATCTTTTTAAGTGCTAATTCTCTGTTTTGGTCATCTGTATTTTGGGCTACTTTAATTCCAAAATCTGGGTGAGTTTCTATTGATTTTCCTAAACTTAATACAGTCACTCGTTGCTCTTCAGGTGTACTTGACCAACCCTGAAACCACTTTTCATTAAAGCCATTGATGATGGTTTCCAACTCATCCTTTTCCTCTTCTCCGTGTGCTCCTCTTGCGTTAGGGTTCTGAGGTTTCAATTCAGTTTCTTCATCATCAAGACTGATGGAAACATTTAATTTGGTTCTTTCTAAACCATAAGTAGAAAGGTCTACAGATTCCAATAGTTCATCTAACAAATCGGCTTGAGGGTCTTTAACCACCATTTTAGGGATTAGGAATTTCAAAAACCAAAACAGTTTTTCCCAAGCTAAAATTTCGTAGGGCAAGATGGCAGCCACCTGACCATAAATCTTTACAAACTGCTTTGCCTTAATTTTATAATCTGCTTTTTGCTTGTCATCCAAGTCGAGTTCATCCGCAAATCTTTTTGCAGACAGATCAATAATTGGGCTTAACAATTGTGCATCTGCACCTTTAAAATATTTTTCATTGAAATCTTCAACCTCTGTCTGTTCATAGATTCCCGAATCATCCAAACTGTCTTTCAGTTCGTGCAGTACATTAATATCCGTAGCACCACTCAGGCTGGTTGCCGTATAGAATGGGTCAAAAGATTTTTGAATATCATCTACTGAATTGAAGAAATCCAATACAAACAAATCTTCGGTTTTCTTATTGAGTTTATTGGCAGAACGGTTTAGCCGTGATAAAGTTTGCACCGCCAATACACCCTGTAATTTTTTATCTACATACATCGCCGAAAGCTTAGGTTGGTCAAATCCTGTCAGGTATTTATTTGCAACCACCAACATTCGGTATTCGTCTTCGTCAAATTTATCTTTGGTTTCACTTTCCGAAAAACCATTCATTTGTGCTTCCATGTATTTGATACCGCCGATTTCTTTCTCACCTGAAAAAGCTATCACAATTTTAAAAGGATGACCTCGTTTCGCAAGCAACTGATTCAAAGCCTGATAATATCGGATGGCAGACTCAATACTTTGCGTTACCACCATTGCTTTGGCTTTACCATTCAGTTTTTTCTGATTCACTACAGCACTTGTAAAATGATCCAACATAATTTCGGCTTTTGTACCAATGGTCTGCTGGTGTTTTTCTACATACGCTTTTAGTTTCTTCTGAGCTTTGGAAGTATCAAACAACGGATTGTCTTCTATTGATTTTTCTAGTTCATAATAGCTTTTATAAGTGGTATAATTAGCCAACACATCCAGAATAAAACCTTCTTCAATAGCCTGCTTCATCGAGTAGAGATGAAAAGGCTTAAAAGAACCATCTTCCTGCTTTACGCCAAATTTTTCTAAAGTAGCATTTTTTGGCGTTGCGGTAAACGCAAAGTAAGAAGCATTTTGAGTCATTTTTCTGGCTTGCATCGCCTGCAACATCATATCCTGATAATCTGCAGCATCATTGTCTTCACTTGTATTGCCAATGGCTTCATTCAATTTGTCGGCACTAGTTCCCGATTGCGAACTATGCGCTTCGTCAATAATCACAGCAAATTGTTTATTGCTCATATCAGCAATGCCATCAATGATAAACGGAAATTTTTGAATTGTAGTAATGATAATTCTCTTTCCGTTTTCTAATGCAGATTTCAAATCAGATGACTTATACGCTGGAGCCACAATGTTTTTGACTTCTGAAAATTCCTTAATATTATCTCTCAACTGCTTATCGAGCAATCTTCGGTCAGTTACCACAATTACCGAATCAAATAAGGGTTGATTCACTGATTTATTACCAGCTACCATTTCATTTTCGGGATAGGCTTCTATGAGCTGATACGCCAACCAGGTAATGGAATTGGACTTACCCGAACCCGCACTATGCTGAATTAGATAGGTTTTTCCGGCACCATTTTGTGAAGTATCTTTTAACAGTCTGCGCACCACATCCAGCTGATGATAACGTGGAAAGTATAATGTTTTCTTGCTCAAAGCATCATTTTCTCCTCCATCAAAACGTACAAAATGCTGGATAATATTGGCAACACTTTCTTTCTTTAAAATATCCTGCCAGAAATAAGCGGTTTTATGACCAAACGGATTGGGCGGATTGCCCTTGCCATAATTGTCTCCGAGATTGAATGGCAAAAAGAAAGTCTTGGCACCATCCAACTTGGTGGTCATATAAATTTCGTCGGTATCTACTGCAAAATGTACGATACATCTACCAAAGTTCAGCAGAGGCTGTGTAATATCTCTTTTGAATTTATATTGATTGACGCCGTGTACTTTGGCATTCTGACCTGTCCAGTGGTTTTTTAATTCTATCGTAGAAATAGGAATACCATTGATGAAAATCACCATATCAATTTCCTCCAGAGGATTGGAAACCGAATATCTTAATTGTCTAGTTACGCTGAACTGGTTCTTCTCAAAATTATCTTTGATTTGCTGACTGCTGTTTTGCAATGGCGCCACATAAAACAAAGTAAAATGCGCATCATCTACCGCCAAACCTTTGCGCAACAATCTAAGGATGCCATATTTCTTTACCAATTTATCATAGCGATCCAGAACTTTAATTTTCCAGTCGCTTTGGCGTTTGAGTTTTTCTAATTCTTCTTTTTGCGTGGTTTCTAGAAAATCCCAAAAACGCACCTCATCCAAAGCGTATTTTGGGTTGTAATCTGATGCGTTTCCTATAACATATCCATTTCCTGCATACGCCAAATTAGGTTCAGCAACAGTTCCATTTTTTATATCTTCAGTCGAAATTCCGCATAGCGCCTTTTCTATAGCAGTTTCGAGAGCGAGTTCGTTAGTTTGTGATGCCATAATGATTTTGTTTTAATAGTTCATCTATTGAATCAAATAAATTATTTTCAAATTCAAATTTGAATTTTAGAGATTTAGAATCGATAATAATTTTTTTATTAATAACTTTTATAAAAAGACCGGGATCACTATTTTCTCCTTTTCCATTTATATATTCAATTGAATTTTTTTCGCAATAATTTTTATTTTCAACGTACCAATCATAGGTTAATGCTTCTTTGAAAAATCCATAGATTCTTGTTTTACTTAGTAAATAATAACCGTTGTCATAAACACGGATATGATTTTTCTCTGGATATTTTAATAGTTCAGCGTTCTTAATCAATTTATAACGATTGGTTGCTGTTACATTGCAATTTTTAATCAACTCTTTCAGTTGAATCTGAATATTTATGTTTGTATAAATTTCGTCAGTTAATTTTTTAAGATAATCAAATTTGGTATCAATAAATCGTCTCCAATTTTCATTTCTATTTCTTAAAGTTCCTCTTACATTTGATGGGTAAGTCAACGTATTGCCACTTTTGAAAAAACAATTACCAAAAGTTAGAAAACTCCGAAATAAGAGATAATCCGAGTTTCTCATTACTTCTTCTGAAAAAATTTGCGATGCTTTCAAAGAATTTTCCCTAAAAGTTACAAACTCTTCAGAGTCGTCTAATTTAAAAATGAAACCAATCTGACCATAAAAATAAATATGCTTTTCTAAACTGATAAATAGTTCTTCCCAATTGTGATGAGGCTCGTTGACAATCTTTTGAGCCTTCAATATTTCCTCTTCTTTTTGTTTTTCATTAAAAAAGTTGATGTCTGCGCCATTCATCTTTTCTATTACTTTGTAAACATTTGCATCACCTATTTTTTCCAGTAACTCTAAAATACTCTGCGCCGCTTCATTGAATAATTTGGGCGATTCAATTGGTGTGTTATAAATAAGATTCGAGATTACTCTTACCCATTGATTAAGGTACGAAAGATTGTATTTATTTTTTATGATATATCTTGATATTGCAAAATACAGAGTAGTATGCCACCAAGTTAAACCTACGTTTTTGGAGAATAGAAATTTACTTACATCTTCTATTTCATTGTAAAGCACATTGATTTTAGTATTCAAATTTGCCTGGCTAACAGACTCTAATACTTCTAAATAATTTGAAATATTCTCTTGGAAATTATTATTCCGTTCAAATAAAGAAACAGGATTGAATTCAGTATTGAGTCTTAGCAAGTCAATGTTTTCATCTTTTTCAGAAATTTCTTCATTCAACAAGTAATCGCCCAAAAACATATTTTTAAAAAACTGAAGATAGGCTGTGTCAATTTTTGAATCGTCTTTCAATTTTTGATTCCAAAATAAATCATTCCATTCTAAATCTAGCTTTTTCTTCCATTCTGAAATTTCGATTTGGTCTGTAAAACTTTTTTGTAACCAAGCTTTGTAGTTCTCAAAATGCGTAAGTTTTTTTCCTCTTGCATTCATTTTTAGATACAATTCGTCGGTTAATTCAAAGTCGTCTAAATCAAAAAAGTCAAATGTGATAATCTCTTCTCGGGTCAACTTTTTCCAAACTGTTGCTGCATCGAGATTTTTTTCTTCAAATTGTTTCTGAATCTCATTTAGAACATATAGGATACTCAGAACAGTAGGATCTTTTTTCCATTTTGTAAAAAAATCTTCGTGATTTTGTATGTTATTTGTTAGCGTTTCTCTCTTGTGTTCAAAATAATTGTCTTGATGCGTTAAAAACTGCAAAAATTCTCTAGAACTAGTTCTGGTAGCATATTTAAATCTTTGCAGTATTTTCTTTGCATCTTTATTATTTAATTCATTTGCTACAAACCAATAAATCAAGAAAAGTGTGGTTAAACGCTGTTGCCCGTCTAAAGGAATAAAGGTGATTACTTCGGCTGCAGAACTTTGTTTTTGATGCGTATTAAAGTCAACCGCAATGTTCAAATTTTCCGCATAATTCTTTAGCGAAAGCAATAAGGTATCTATACTGCTTTTATTTCTTTCAAGGGCAGTAAAATTCTCAATGCCCAGTTTTTTTCCATATACAAAATCAAGATGCAAGGTTGATTCATCTTCTTGCAGAGAAGTTAAAATCGAGTGAATTAATTTTGTGCTAATTTCTTGAGCTCCTTCTCTTCCATAGGTATAATCTCTTTGAATGGTAGGAATTTCGATCGTACATTCATTTATTAAATCCCAAAAATTGTAGAGGGTCTTTTTCATACATTTACTGATAATAAAAATCCAACTGTTTTTTTAAATGCTCCTTGTAATCAATCATATCTTTTGGCGCAAAAAATTCATCAGAAATATTTTCGTTTTCTTTTGAAAAATTTTTAGTAAAAACATCTTTGGTACATTCAGGTATAAAAACACCTTTTTCTTTAGCTGCATAATAAAGATCCAGAATTACTTTTCTTTTATCAATAAATACGTTATTTCCTAACTTGCTATTAGTACTTCTATCTAATAAAGCAAGATTTGTAATATTATGTAACTCTAAATCGTTTGTAATTTTTTCTGTTACACTTTGTAATTTTTCACTGTTCTCTTTTGATAACCTTAATTCGGAAAGCTTTCGGTTTTGGTTTTCCTGATGATTTAAGAAATTAAACAAATCTGTAATTTCTTCTTCAATAGTCTTGTCTTCGTGTTGGTATTTGGTATAATAGTTTTTATAGGATTCTAACCATTTAACAACCTGACCCACCGATTTAAAATCTTTGGGATTTTGAGGATTAATATGCTCCACGCTCCAATATTCACTTTTATACAAATCGAAAGGAAATTTATTGTGGCTTGAATTGTTGAGGAAATACTGTACATTCAGCAACAATAAAAGATTTTGACATTCTACTCTGTCATCCTCATAATTGATGGTATCCACGTCATAAATTTTCTGTTGCTTGTCGTCTTCTATTTTTTTTGTTCTTTTTAATTCGTCTTTAATTACACCAATTAATTCATTTTTAAAGTCAATTTTACTTTTCCCTTTGCTTAATTTGATGATTTCTGAAAGCTTTCTTAGGCGGGTAACAATGATATATCCCACATAATGATATAGTTGCTTATCTCTATACCATTCATTTAGCTTATTAAAGGTTTGTTTGATACTTTCCCAATTCAACGGATTTTCTTCCAGAAATTCTTTCTCGTAATACCGGTAAGACTGCATACCGTCCCAATCTTTTTTGGGCGATATTTTATTGGTTATATCAATGATCAAGTCAATTCGTGTATCAAGGTTCTTGTAATAGTCGTGGTCACAGATAAAATACCAAAAATCTGTTTCGTGTAATTGATTTTCGATATCATCCCATTCTGTTGCCAATTCTGCTGTTTTTAAAGAAGCAATCTCTTTTGTATTTCGTTTCTGAACGTCCAAAATAAAAAGTGCTTTTATCAATTCAGAATTGGTCAAGGGTATCTTGCCAGCATTCAAATTCAAAAATACATCTTCGGCATTTTGGGTTTTGTTGTTGTTTTTTATGTCATACCAAATCACATAAACTTGATTCAAAATCTTTGATTTAAATTCATCTCGAAAATCATCAGATTTATCACTAAACCAATGGTATATTTCTTTGTACACCAAATAAAAATGATAAACATCTACATTGTTATAATTAAGATTTGAATCACTAAGTTCTGAAATGAAGGTTTCCCAATCTTTGTCCGCAACAATAGCTTCATTCATTTCACTCATTTTTTCAGTGATAAATGATTGAGATGCTTTTCGGGTAAGATAATCTATCGAAAAATAGTTAGCTTCTCCCAAAAAACACAAGAGTAAATAAATAGTAGTTATGCGTTGTTGTCCATCAATCAATTCAACTCCGCTTATCTGCTCATCTGTTATCACAGGTTGTAAACAATATTTACCAACTTTATGATAATAAATATCATTTAATAAAGCCAAAATCTGTTCGCTTTCCCACTTGTAACCACGTTGGTAATCTTTAACCACAAAATGTTTGTTTTGTAGCTTACAGACCGGGATAAACGCGATGCTATTTTTTTCTATCATTCAATTGCTTCTTCAATTTCTCTCTAATAATCTTCTCGTCCTCTTCGCGATTTCGTAACAAACGTTTCCCTTTCGTATGACCAAATTCCGAATAATCAAACTCAATTAATTCAAATCCATTTTTAGGGATTTCCGTCCTGCGCAATTCATCATATTTCTTTCTCTGCTCGCCTCTGCTTATTCCGGAATTGGTAATTCTTTTATCAAAAAATGCCACTTCTTCTGTATGTTGCTTTTCCCGATATTCGATTACTAATTCCAACGCTGGATAATAAATATCAACCGGAAGCTTTGTTCCCGAATCGCCTCTCAAAAAATCAAATTGATACTGTCGCAGACCTTTTAAACCCAAAACTTTATCACAAATATCTAAAATGTACGCTTCATCGCTGGTAGCTCTATTTTTTGCAACCGCTTTCTCAAGTGGTTTAGCTTTATTTTGCAAAGTTTTGTTCACTGCTTTTGGTTGTATCTGTGTTCCTTTTGCTCTTCCAAAAAACCAATTGGTATTTTTAGCTTTTCTTTCGGCAATAACGTTAGGTAAAAGATGTAGCTCGTTTCGCTCATCCAACAGTCGCAAGACTTTCCTGATAGGCAAACCGTTTTTCTCATCCTTAGAAAAGATATTTGCCTTAATGAAATAGGGCATCAAATCTTTTGCAGGAATGACTGACACAGAAGGATTATTGTAAAAATAATCTTCAACCACTTTTTGAATTGCGTTTAGCTTCTCCATCATTACATTAATTAGTTTTCACCTTCCCCGTCACCACCTGATCTATTAGCACCGTTTTATACTCCTTCAGCTTTTCTATTTCCTGCTCTTTGATGGAAATGGCTTTGGCGATTGGATTAGTTAATTCATCTATAGCTTTAATAATTTTATCTTGCTCATTTATCGGTGGTAAAACAATCAATAATTCTTTTATCTTTTCTAAGTGAAGGTTCGTTACCGATGTTCTTGAACTTCCAAAATTTAATTGTTCATCAACAAGTGGGCTGTTAAAAAAATATGTAAAGTAATGAGGATTTATTTCTTTTCTAAGCTTTATTAGACATAAACTAACAAAAAAGCTAAATTCTTCGTCCCAATCGATAACTTTCGTCAAACCAATTGTTCCATTCTTTGAAAGTAGCACATCGCCTTTTTCTCCGAAAGCACGCTTAATTAATGATTTATGTTCTTCGACGCTAATTCTGTTAACTTTTTCCCATTGTATCACTCCCGATTGCATATTTGTCAAATCCGTAACTCTTAGAAATGGGATACCCTCATCAATGTAATTTGGAGTGAAATGAGTTCCATCCACAATCTTCTTTGATAATGTCTTCAACTTCCTCACCTCCCAATGCTCTGGTATTTCCCCAATCCAATCCACACCGCTGTCTTTCATCGGTACGGTAGCATCCAGACCTTTGGTTACGGCTTGCTGTATCAGGATTTGTCGGCGTTCTTTCAGCAGTTCTATTTCTTTTTGGCGGATGCCAATGGTCTGATCTATTTTGGCGGTTTTGTCATCCAGAAATTCGGCAATGGCAGTTTGCTCTGAAAGTGGTGGGAAAATTGTTTTAAAAGAGAAAAAACTATCTTTAGGTATTGTATTCCTTAAGCCTCTATATAAAAATTTAAGCCTCTTCTTCTCATCTAAATTGAGATAAAAATAGTAAAGAAACTTTTTGTCTGCAGTTGGTTTAGTATCAAAAACAGTATATGCTCCTGTTATCATTCCGTCAAAATCAGACAAACCAACAGTTCTAGGCGTTTCTTCAACATCAAAAAGACAAAAGATAAAATCATTTTTCTTAACTTCCTGATATGTATCAAACTCAGCAGGAAATTTTCCTTCAGGATTTTCCATATCTCTTTTAATTACACCTTTCAATGTAAGAGATAACAAATCATACTCATTTGATCTTTTTCCAACTTGACTCTTTTTCAAATTGAAAATATATTTATTAGACAATACTTCCCATCCCTCCGGAATTTCCCCAATCCAATCTACACCGCTGTCTTTATAGGCTTCGTATCTTTTCATCTGCTAAAAATTTAAGATTTCTGCCAACAATCCATCACCTTCTTTTTCCAGTGCCAAAATATCCTTTGTTACGTCTTCCAAAGAACGCAAAGGCGCAGGCTGGTAAAAATATTTATTAAAGCTCAGCTCATAGCCAATTTTTACGCTGTCCAGCACCATCCAGCTTTCTTCGGCATAAGGTTGCACTTCCCGCAGATAATAATCCTGTATATTGTATTTCAGTGGAATACTTTCGCTGTCACGCAGGTCGCTTTCGGTTTCGTAAATGGTGTATTCGCCTTTAACTTCGGTAGGGAAATAACCATAATACGGCAAATCTTTTTCCGTACAGCCTAAAAATGCCAATAAATCAGTTAGCTTTTGTCCACTGAGTTTTTCTGTTTTTTTGATGACTTTCTCTGCTGTTTCATCATACCAGCTCACGGCATCTAAAATTTGTTTCTTTTCAGAGGCAGATAGTTTGGTTTTATCCTGTTTCAGCACTTCATCTACTTTCGCAGTGAAAATATTGAAGTTGTTAAATTCATCCGTTCCCAACACTTCCATCAGTCGCACCGCAGTCTGATACAGTTCTTCCTGCTTTTGCCAGGTTTCTTTTTTCAGAAAGGCAGTCAGTTGCTTGGCATTAATGTTCAGTTCGTGCTTATCAATATAGTCGGTTAGAGCTTTTTTGTGAGCTTCCAATCCGCTGTACACTTCCATTCCGTACTGCTCAAAAAGATACTGTGAAAACTCGGGCTGCGCCTTGTCCCATTTCAGTACCTCAATTTTTTCTTTAGTAAATTGGGCTTTCAGTCGCTTCGGTCTTTCGATATTGATTTTATAATATCCAAAATCATTGTTGTCAAATACTTTGCTTGCCAATTTTTGCTCGTCCGTTTTTTCCAGCTCGTTTAATTCCAGATAGCAGTTTAAAATGTCGCTGATATGTGTTTTGCTGAGCTCGCAGTTTTTATTCCCGAGATTCTTGCGCAGTTTCTGGTACATTTCGCTGGCGTCAATCAGCTGTACTTTTCCTTTTCGTTGAGCAGGTTTATTGTTGGTTAAAATCCAGATATAGGTGGTAATACCGGTATTGTAAAAGATGTTGTTCGGCAACTGGATGATCACATCCAGCAAATCGTTTTCAATAATGTAGCGTCTGATATTGCTCTCGCCACCGCCGGCATCGCCCGTAAAAAGGCTCGAACCGTTGTGTACCGAAGCAATACGGCTTCCGATTTTGTTTTTATCGGTCAGGGCTTTCATCTTATCTACCATTTCCATCAGAAACAGCAACTGCCCGTCACTCGAACGCGGTATGGCATCCACATCTTCTTCTTCGCCCCAATAGTTTTTCAGTTTGATTTTAAAACGGTTGTCGATGACGTCTTTTCCGTCTTTGATGTATTTCTGCTCACTCGCCCAGCTCTTTCCATAAGGCGGATTAGACAACATAAAGTCGAACATTGTTCCGGCAAATTCATCAGTAGAAAGTGTAGAACCCACCTTGATATGTTCAGGGTCTTTACCCTTGATCATCATATCCGATTTACAGATGGCGTAGGTTTCATCGTTTACCTCTTTTCCAAACAAGTACACATCGGTATTGGTAGCTTTGATTTCTCCCTCGGGATCGGTAATGAAATTTTCAGACTCCGTCAGCATTCCGCCCGTTCCACAGGCAGGATCATAAATCGTAATCACAGACGGAATTTGATTTTTAATCGGCTCAAAAACCATATGCGTCATCAGGTCAATTACTTCTCTTGGCGTGTAGTGTTCTCCTGCTTCTTCATTATTCTCCTCATTGAATTTACGGATCAACTCTTCAAACACATAACCCATTCCTAAATTGGTCAAAGCAGGAAGTTTTCTCCCTCCCGAATCCAGTTTTTCAAAAGGCGTCAGGTTTATATCCGGTGATGTAAATTTCTCTAATACATCCAGCAACACATCTTTATTTGCCATATGCTTAATTTGCGCTCGCAGATTAAATTTACTGATGATTTCCTGCACATTGGTACTGAAACCGTTGAGGTAATCTTCAAAATTTCCTAATAGAATTTGTTGGCTGTTGGTGGCATTGCCGTGCAAGCTCTGCAATGTCCACTCGCTGGTATTGTAGAAAACATATTTAGAAGCCGCGGTCATTCCCTTATCGTCCCATTCGGTAAACTTCATCGTATTTTTCTGGAATTCAACTTCTTCCAAAACGTGTTGTTTGGTAGGTTCAAGCAAAGCATCTAATCTTCGCAAAACTACCATTGGCAGGATAACATCCCTATATTTTCCTCTTACATAAACGTCTCTTAGACAGTCATCGGCAATGCTCCAGATAAAGGAGACTAATTTATTGTGTACAGCGTGATTCATTGTTATATAGTTCTATGCAGTGATCATTGTACTGCATATTTTTTTTAATGTTAAAATATAATAGTTATTTCTTATAATTCTCCCATTACTGAAAGTTAAGCCTCAGCATATCTTTGTCTTCAAAATAATGAGCAACAGAATCATTAGCAAAATACTTCATTTCAAAATCTCCGGTCTCTTCATTCAGAACTGGCTCTATAATATTGTTAAATTCAAAAATAAGGTTTCCACCCTGCGTCAGGAATTCTCTTTTAATAGCTTTAACTGGAGAAAAATCGATGGATATACCGCCCTGGTTGGTAATCACTGTTAATTATTTTATTATAACTCTCAAAGATAAATAAAAATCACAATCTAATGATTGTGGGATACCGTATTACACGTGTTTTTACTCATTTTTTAATCCCACAATAAAAGAATTATACATAAAAAGATAAAATCTTTGAATAATAATTAAAGCGGAAAGTTTTAATTTTAGATACTTAAAGCCATAACACATTGAATTATGTTTCAAAACTCCCCCAACTGGAAAATCTACGAATCCATAACAAAATACATTTATGAATCTTTTGGCAAAGAATGTTTTGAGTCAAACAATGAACCTTTTGAAAAGTACAAGCAAGATATTGCTCACCAATTGGGCATGATTTAACCTGACCACTCGGAAATCCCCAGGATTTTGAGTTTTTCTTTATATACAGCTTATTATATTTATAAGTAATTATTAATTTATGCAAAAATCTAAACCACATACTTTTTGAAGAGAAGCATTATACATAGATTATAAAGACATAAGTGACGAGATAGAATCTTATTCTTTTGAGTGCAATAAATGTGTAGTGGTATATAAAAATAGTGGTAAAGTCTATTCTTATCCTCAACAAAGAATTAAAATGGTGAGATTTGCTATTCAAAGTAAGAGAGCCGGTAATATTTTTTCTTATCTAAAGGCGATTGCAGCGAGCGTTGGTTTGAAGACCGAGGAAGGCAATAACATTTTGGCCAATAGTTATGGGAAGATATCTTTTATTCCTGCGACATCTATTCTTTACAATTTCCTACAACCCCACTTAAAACCCTGTAAATTACTGATTTACAGGGTTTTTTTAATTTCAGGCATCAATTAAGGTGCTAATTTAAATTCTAGAATTTTGTGAAAAAGTTCCTCAGAAATCTTGTTGATAAACGAGATTCTATTTTACAACTAAAATCCTATTAGCTCATTTTAATATCGTTTTTAAAAAAAATTAGAGCTGAATTATTTCTTTATTTACCTTAAATTATTATATATTTAGAATGTAAATATGAATGCTTACATTTGCAATTTAAAATCACGCATAATCTATGAACCAGACCCTACTTACCAGATTGTTTAAATCTATCGAAGGCAACAAAGAAGAACCTCTGGTAAGGATAGCTTATTCTATTATTGAGGATGAAAGAAAAAAGGGACATTTGAAATTGGCAGATAGACTTGATACAATTTTAGAAGGCAATCTTGCAAAAGTTATTGAGCCAAACAGATCACAAGTATTAAAACTTACTAAAAGTAAATACGATACATTTTCTATTCCTGCGGACAGAAGGTATAAATTACCTCTAGCTACTCATATCGAAAATGATTTTTTAAGACACGATATGGTTCTTGCCCCTTCTGTAGAAGAAAAAGTGTTGAGGATTGAAAAAGAATATATAGCAAGAGAAAGATTAGCTCACCACGGTCTGAGACCCCGTCAAAAAATACTTTTATACGGTAGTTCAGGGTGTGGAAAAAGTATGACAGCTGAAAGAATTGCTTGGGATTTGGGCTTACCTTTTTATAAAGT
This sequence comes from Soonwooa purpurea, assembly GCF_053891095.1. Taxonomy (NCBI): domain Bacteria; kingdom Pseudomonadati; phylum Bacteroidota; class Flavobacteriia; order Flavobacteriales; family Weeksellaceae; genus Soonwooa; species Soonwooa purpurea. Next base: position 25,373 of record NZ_JBSSMA010000014.1, on the reverse strand, counting down.
TCGTTTCGACACAATAATCTCTTCTTATTTAGGGGAATCAGCTTCAAATCTCAATAAACTGTTTGAAAGTATTGAAAACTACCCTTGCGTATTGCTCTTAGATGAGTTTGATATTATAGGACAGCAAAGAGATTCAAAATCTAATGATATTGGTGAAATCCACCGAATAGTCAACATAGTTTTAGGACTTCTGGAAGAGTACAAGGGTCAAGGAATTTTAATCGCCACAACAAATTTAGAAGGTAGTTTAGATAAAGCTTTATTTAGAAGATTTGATGAAATCATTGAATTACCTAAGCCGAATGAAAATGAAATCATTGATTTACTTAAAATAACATTTTCAGCTCTAAGACTTAGTAATGAGATTGATCTTAATATATGTGCATCTAAGATGCAAGGATTATCATATGCACTTGTTGTTAAAATAGCAAATGATGCCGCAAAAAAATCTATTATAAATTCTAGCAAAGAGATTTCTGTAAATGATTTGGATAAAGCACTGGAGGAAAACTTAGCTTTTAACAAATAGTTTTATGGAAAAATTCCCTCATCTACAATTCCTTCAAAAGGTTTCTGGGAAACCTCGTTTAAATGGAGGCCCCACCAATAACCCTATTACAGAAGAAAATAAGCGTAATCGAGGAAGGCATTCTAGTAACTTACTGAACAAAACTACTCAATTAAAGACTAATTGGAATAATGAATTATCGCTAAGAGAACAAAATGGTCTAGCTCCTCTAGATGCTGATATTATACCTATTTTTCTTAAAATAAATCCAAAATTAATTAATTACGATTTTGATTTAAAACAATTTGGAATAGAAATAATTTCGGAAGAAGATGATGGTTATATTATAGGTGCATCTCTAGATAGTTTTGCGTCTTTGGATGAAAAGATAAATAAATTTTTTAATGCCGAACACGGAGGAGGTCAAGTAGCAGAATTTTGGGAAATCATAGATGGAAATCAATGGAAGCCTGAACATATACTTTCGGACTATTTAAAATCCATATGGCAAAGTGTTGATGAAAATACTATTTATAAATTAGAGGTTGGAGTTGCATTTGACAAACCAATGGCAAAAGCCCCAGATCCAAATAAGCAGGGTTATATAGGTAGATTGGAAAAACATACACAAGAACTCATCGCGCGTGATGATAGGTTTCTCCAAAGACAAGATGAATTTGAAGAATTTATTAATTACTACGGCACTATTACCAGCAATCTTATTGATTTGGAAGATAGTTTTTGTTGCGAAGTTGAAATTAATGGAAAGGGTTTAAAAGACTTAGTATTAAACTATCCTTTTGTTTTTGAAGTTTCAGAGGTTGATGAAATTGTAGGTGTAAATTCGGAATCTGAAGAAACTGAAACATTCGAAATTGAAATTATTGAGCCAGAAGAAGACGCCCCTGAAATAGGAGTGATTGATAGTGGTATAATGGAAGGGAATAAATATATTTCCTCAGCTATAATTTCTGAAAACTCAAAGTCTTATGTTATTGGCGACACTTCTACGGCAGATTATGTAAAAGGCGGGGGACACGGAACTCGTGTAGCTGGAGCAATTTTGTATCCATATGGCATTAGTAATGTTACCAATCCATATCAACTCCCTTGTTACGTAAGAAATTTAAGAATTTTAAATCAGGATAATAAACTTACAGATAAACTTCCTGCCCAATTAATGCAGGAAATAATTGCTGACAATGAAGATTGTAGAGTATTTAACCTTTCTGTAAATTCTTGTTTACCATCAAGGAGTAAACATATGTCATCTTGGGCAGCAACGATTGACACACTTATAAATGAAAAAAACATACTATTTTTAATATCAGCTGGAAATATTTCAATTAATGATGAAAGAGGTTTTGGCATTAATCGCTATATAGAAGAAGGAAAAAATTATCCGGATTATTTAAATGAACCATTTTGCAGAATTGCAAATCCTGCGCAAAGTAGCTTTGCTATTACTGTAGGATCAATAAACCATATGTCGTTTGATGATGAAAATTTTAAGTCATTAGGAGATGAGAATACTATTTCGCCTTTTTCAAGAATTGGAACGGGTATATGGGGAATGATAAAACCAGATGTTGTTGAATATGGTGGAGGGCTAGGAATTTCTAAGATAGGTAATATTGTTTCAATTAAAAATGAACTATCTCCAGAATTAGTACGCTCTACATTGCACGGAGGTTCAGCGATTGGTAACGATATTGTAGGAACTTCGTTTGCTACTCCGAAAGTTTCTTATATTGTATCACAACTATTAAAACTTTACCCGGAAGAAAATATAAATTTAGTTAGAGGACTCGTAGTACAAGGAGCACGATTGCCAGAACCTTATTTTGAAAATCCTTCTGCAACTAGCATAAAGCATTTTGGTTATGGTATACCTTCTTTGGAAAGAGTAACCAAAAACAGTGATCAACGTATAACATTTTATAATACCGGAAATATTAGAGCCGAAGAAGGTCACATTTATTCACTAAAAATTCCAGAGTTTTTAAGATTACCCGCTGAAGAATATGATATCCTAATAGAAGTTACCGTTGCTTATAGTGCAAAAGTAAGAAGAACAAGGCAGAAAACTAAATCATATTTATCATCCTGGTTGGATTGGACAAGTTCTAAAGTTGGAGAGAAATTTGTCAAATTTAAAGACTATGTTCTCAAAGAAATTGAAGATAAAGTTACTACTTATGACAAGGAAGTAAGAAATGCAATGTCAAGCTGGAACTGGAAAATTAAAAGTGATAAAAGAGGCGAAGTAGATGGCATTAGTAGAACGAATAGTACTGTTCAAAAAGACTGGACAATTATAAAATCGCACGATTTGCCAGAAGATATTAATTTTGCTATTAGAGGTCATAAGGGATGGGATAAATCAAATGGTGAAATCCCATATTCATTAGTTGTATCAATTGAAATCTTAAATTCTAATCTGGAAATTTATGAAGCAATCCGAATTGAAAATGAAATTGAATTACCAGTATAAATATTAAGCAAATGAAAAAGAGTATAAACGTTTTATTTGGAAATGATTTGAAAGATTTGGGTTATAAAATGTCCACAATTAATCATTTTGAAAAAAAATACAAAAACTATATTTATTGTATTGATAGAGATATAAGTGACTTTTTGTTGTTACGGCTACTAGTAAGCAACTGCTTTGGTGAAACCAAATGTATTGAAAACAAATTTATACCTAACCTTTCTACATATTCAATCAATGAGTTTTTAAATATAATTAATGAAACTGAAAATATTTACTTTGACCGGATAAAAGGTAGCGTCCCACTAACTGTGTAAGTTGAAAAGTTATTCTGAAAAATTATGAGCCCTCAAAGCTCAAATAATTTTTCGGAAATAACTTTTTACTATTTTTAAACATTACATAGTTATGATCGACAAAGAAGAATTATTAAACAACAAGGATTTTTACAAGTCCTTTAAGAATGGAGAAGATTTAACCACTTTTTTCAAAGAACTGCACAAAAAAGCAGTAGAACATATGCTAGATGCTGAATTAGACAGCCATCTGGACAATGAAAAACACGAAAAAACATTAAGTGGAAATTACCGAAACGGACATGGAACTAAGAAAATAAAATCCTCATTTGGAGAATCGGAGATTAAAGTTCCCAGAGACCGTGAAGGTAGTTTTGAACCCACCTTAGTTCCCAAAAGACACAATATTATTGATGGTTTGGAGAACATCATCATCTCGTTTTATGCTAAAGGAATGAGCGTTTCGGATATCGAAGAACAGATTAAAGAAATGTATGATTTTGATGTTTCTACCTCCACCATTTCCAGAATTACTAGTGCTGTTGCCAATGAAGTAGTTGCTTGGCAAAACCGACCGTTAGACGATTTGTATCTTATTGTTGTACGTCTTCAAACTAAATTGGACAGTTTCAGTTAAATCCTTAAGGAGTATTTCGGATTATAAATTTATTAATTTTTGTTGATTATACAACTGTCTTCTTTTTTTGATAGAATGCTCTTTTATTTGCTTTCTTTTTTCTAAAATCTGCTCAGATCTTCCAAAATAGACATCGGCTGGAGTCAAGTTGTTTAATGACTCATGGTAACGATTTGTATTGTAATTATTTACAAATATCTCCAATGCCTCTATGAGTTCTTCTGGATGATAAAAATGATTCAATTTCACCACGTTTTTCATCGTTCTGTGATAGCGTTCAATTTTGCCCTGAGTTTGGGGATGCATGGGTCTTCCATGAACCTGTTTCATCTTCAAATCCTCTTTCAGATATGTTTTCAGCTCATTTGAGATGTAACAAGGTCCGTTGTCTGAAAGTAATCTGGGTTTGACTTTGGACTTCAATTTTGCTTTTTCAATCGCTGTATTTACCGTTCTTTTTACATCTTCGGCTTTCATCGAATCACAAAGTTCCCAATGAATGATATATCTGCTGTAATCGTCTAAAATCGTACTTAGATAGTACCAACCCCAACCCACAATTTTGAAATACGTGAAATCCGTCTGCCACATTTGATGTACAAAATTGGTTTTATCTTTAAATTCATTTGCAGCAGCAATCAAAAAATGATTAGGTGCCGCTATCAAGTCTCTTTGCTTTAAGATCCGATAAACGCTTGATTCTGAAATAAAAACACCTTGTTCATCTGTGATTTTATGTGCCAATTCTCTGGAAGAAAGCTCGGTATGTTCTAGTGCGATTTCCACTACCAAATCTTTTTGTTCCTCGGGGATGCTGTTCCATTGTCTTTTGCTCTTTCTTTTTGAGGTTTTTAAGCCATCATAACCATTTTCAAGATATTTTTGATACCATTTATAGAAAGTGCTTCTTGCAATTCCAAAGCTCTCCAAAGTACGCTTGACGCCTATTTCACTGGTGGTAACGCTTTGAATAAGTTCGTATTTCTCTCCTGCTGATAATCTCATATATTTTCTGTATTTATGGATCAATCCAGCATGTCTAAACTTTTTTTTACGATGTCGTAACGCAGAACCAAATCAGCTACCATCTCTTTGAGCCTGGCATTTTCCTTTTTTAAATCTGATACTTCATCACTGGTCGCTTCCCTTTCAACATCTCCGTTGAGTCGTTTTTTACCAGCTTCCATAAATTCTTTGTTCCAAGCATAAAACTGAGATTGGGCAATGCTGTGTTTCCTGCATAATTCTGCTACAGAAGTCTCAGCGCGAAGTCCTTCCATCACGATTAAAATCTTTTGTTCGGCTGTAAAAATCCTGCGCGTATTCTTGCGAATGTCTTTTACAAATGTTTCTGTACTTTTTTTCTTCGGTGTTCCCATAATTAAAGCTAATTCTTTTTTTGAAAACACTCCTTAAGTTTTTATATTATAATGTCCACTTTTTGCTTACTATTTACAGCTAATATAAAGTTTTATTTTGAAGATTTAATTTTGTGAAGATTTAGAAATATTATTTATCTTAAGTTTTCTTGGATTATAGTCGTATTAAAATTTTCTACCTTTTTTCTTCTTTTGCATTGCAATATTCTCAGCATCATGGTTGATATTATTTCCGAATCGTAGGAAATTGAAAAGCTGATTTGCCATCTCATTATTTTTAAAAATCTCATTAATAGCAGAGAATGGGATATTGTTTTCTTTGCAAATGTTTTCTGCAATCTGCCCCATTTCTGATATAAGTTTTTGCTTATCTGCTTTATCTAGGTTTGGACTTCTATATCTTGAAAATTTGATCTCTCTTTCGAGAATATTGGTGACAGAATCTAAATATTTTTTCTTTTCAGAAGCAAAAACGGTCGGATTGGACAATAGAACGGCGTTTGTGTTTTTGAATAGTTGTACTAACTTTTGTAAATCAATAACTTTTGTATTGAGCTCAGTAATTTGTTTTGACTTAATATCTAACTCAGTTTTATTTTTTAGAATTGTGCTTTTGTAAGTTCGAAGTGCTTTTTCATAATTCGCAATTGTTTTGTCAGTCTTAATTTTTTTAAAACCTAAAAAATCATTTTCCTTTACTATCAGATCTTCGGATTTTTTGGAACTTATCTCTGATTTCATTGTGTTGAATCTTTCTTCCAAAACTTTAAGATCTTCTTCTTTTTGCTGAATTTTAAATTCAATAGCCTCAATGGAAAAGAACCTAGTAGGAATTACTGCGCCTCTCCTATTGAAATCTTTCCGTTTGGTTTTAATTTAAGTCAGAGAAATGGAGTTGACAATTCATTTTCAAATCCGTTAAGTGTAATTGAAGATTCACCAGGAACAGGAAAGACACAGACCATTCTTAATATTATCGCCAATGCGGTGATGAATAATCAAAGTGTGGCTGTTGTTTCAAGCAATAATTCGGCGACAAAAAATATTTTTGAGAAACTGGACAGCAATGGAGTTTCTTTTATAGCGGCATTGTTGGGAAGCAGTCAAAATGCTTAATATTATAATAGCGTGTACACAATAATTCTATTTACCGATTACTCAAGCAGAATTTCCACAAAAGACTTTCTGCCATCTTTATACAGAAACCATGAGATGTTAATAATTTTGAGATAATCAGTTTTGGCTCGTAGTTGTTCGGATTCTTTCTCCGATAAAAGCTCAGTGGTTGAAATATATTCTCCGATACGGGGGAGGAATGGGAAGTCCCATTTGATTTCTATTGATCCGTTTTGGTAACATAAAAAAACTTTCATAATTTTTATTTCTAAGATACTTATTTTTAGAATAAATTTAGTGATCGGGGAATTCAAATATGCTTTGGTGGTCATCTTTCAAAACGATGTATGCCCTGAACTTTTTGCCGTTTTTGGTCTTCATATTTTTAATGAGTGGTGTTCTTTTATTGTTGATGAGGGAAGTTATGTATTCAACGCTGAGCTGAACTCCACATATAATTCTGAATAAAATCCATTCACACTGCTCATCAGGACATTTGACAACTTTTTCTTTTATGATCAGATTGTGATGTTGGCATTTAGGACATTTCAGTTCTGGAGTATTTTCTGGGGGTATGTGGAGTGACAAAAGTTCATGGGTAATTTCTTTAGTGTATGCCTGAATATCATTAATGAACTGATCTTTGCTGAGCTCTCCATTCTCAATTTGATGTAAAGCCATTTCCCACTCTGCAGTCATTTCTACATTGGCTATTTTTTTATCTTTGACAAGCTTGTAAACCTGCAAACCTTTTTCAGTGGGAACTAATGTTTTGTTTTTTCTGATGATGTAGTCTCGGCTGAAAAGTGTTTCAATAATGGATGCTCTCGTGGCAGATGTTCCGATACCAATGTTCTGCAAGATTTTTTGTTGGTCTTTATCCTCAATCTGTCTGCCTGCATTTTCCATGGCACATAAGAGATCAGCTTCGGTATAAAGTTTTGGCGGCTGGGTGTTTTTTTCCTGTAACTCAATTTGAGAGATTTTGAGTTCGTCACCAACTTTGAATTCTGGAAGTTCCTTAAGGGTTTCGTGGGTGTTTTGATGATTGTTAATAGTTTTATCTGAGTCACTAATGTCAGACAAAATACCTTTGATGGAACGCCATCCTTTTTGGATAATCCTTGAACCTTTGATGCTGAATTCATAATGATGGACTTTGACAATTATGTGTCTGACTTCTTTTAAGCAATGTTCTGATAAAGACTCTAATAATCGATAAACAATCATATCATAAATGGCTTTTTCACTAGCTTTTAAAGCTGATGGAAGCTTTGTGGTCGGCAGAAGTCCATGATGATCCGTGACTTTTAAATTATTGACTATTCGTTTATTGAAGTTCCCAAATTTTAAAGTTGAAATAGCCGGTTTGAATTGCTCAGTCATATTCAGCATTCTAATAAGCTCGGGAATTTCTGGCCAAAGATCTTCAGGAATATATTTACTTCCTGTTCTTGGGTAGGTAATAAATTTCTTCTCATACAGGCTTTGAGCACTACTTAGTACCTCATCCGCCGATAATCCCAATTTTCTATTGGCTTCCTTTTGAAGTTCTGTCAAATCAAAAAGCAAGGGAGACTGTTCTTTTACAGGATTAACAGCAACATTTTCAACAATAATCTTCCCTTCTCTTTCTATGGATTTAAAAACTTGCTCTGCCTGTTTCTTTTCTTCCCATTGCAGATTTGATAGACTTGTAAAATTGATATAATCTTTACGATGCTGTAATTGGATCTGCCAATATTTTCGTTTTGTAAATTGGTCATGGTCTTCAAATCTTTTACAGATTAAAGCTAATGTGGGAGTCTGAACTCTCCCTAACGAATAGATATCCTGATGAGCAGCAATACTAAGTGCCTGAGTAGAATTGATTCCCACTAGCCAGTCAGCTTCACTTCGGGCTTTTACTGCCTGAGATAAGCCGTCAAAATTTGATCCTGGCTGGAGTTTTTTAAACCCTTCCTGCATGGCTTTTTCGGTCAGGGAACTGATCCATAAACGTTCAAAAGGTTTGTTACAGTCAAGATATTCGTAAATATATCGGAAGATAAGCTCTCCTTCCCTTCCTGCATCGGTTGCAACAATAATACTGTCACATCGATTGACTAATGTTTTAATGACTTTCAGCTGTTTCAATGCGTCAGGATCAGAAGCGTATTGTTTTGTCTGTCTTATTTTTCTGGGCGTGAGCTGGAAAGGATTGGGAAAGATAGGATAAGAGGCTTTGTCAAAACCTCTTATCCCATAATCTTCCGGCATTCCTAAGGATACCAAGTGACCTAATGCCCAGGTAACACAATAGCCGTTACCTTGAATGTAACCTTCTTTTCTTTCATTGGCATTGAGCAGATGGGCAATCTCTCTGGCAACACTGGGTTTTTCTGCAATAATACATTTCATAAGTTTGGATTTTTAGTTAGACTACATTTTACGGCCTCGTGATCGGGTTGGCTTTTTCTGTTGAACCTCTTGCTGTTTTTTGGTGGGTTGTTGCTGTTTAGGCTCTAAGGCGTCTTTCACATTTTTTGTCGCTTCATTCGTCTTACCATCGGTATTAACCGCTTTCTGAGTTTTATGTTCTTCTCCTGTCTGCGCTTTTTCTTTCAATTGATTGGGATTCATAAACGAAAAATCAGTTTTGGAGGTGTCTTTGTTAAAAGTAATGTAACCTTGGTAAGATTTTCCCTTACTGTCGGTAAGCCCGTCCACGTAAACGGTCTCTCCTGCCTTAAATTTGTTGTACTGTGCATCATCCAATTCTTTGCCTCTGAAAATTCTTGGAGCTTCTCCGTTATTTTGTTGTTGTTGTTGTTGTTGTTGTTGTTGTTGTTGTTGTTGAGAGGACTGCTGCTGTGATTTTTGCTGGTTTTGATTATTTTCAAAAATAAACTCCACGTAACGCTTATCGGCATTGAACTGCACGGTAGCGTCAAACGGATCACCTTTCTTAGAAATCATTCCTTCCAGATAAAGAGGCTTTCCTTCCAATAAAGTTTGTTTTTGATGTTCATTCAATTTAACACCTTTGATCTCTTCAGGGATTTTCATATACTCTGCTCTATAAGCCACAAGCTCGTTTGTTAATCTGTCTCGACTGATAACTGAGGGAATAATCTCATCGGTTTTAGGATTGACCAAATCCACCACTCTTCCCATGTTTCCGTTTTCTTTGAGATTCTTCTTGTCTTCATCGCTGAACTCGTGACCCAAAAATTTTTGATTGAGATTTGGCTCCCTTCTTATACCATGAATATTGACGGCAACTTCTCCACTGTCATTGGTTTGAAGTGATAACCTTACATCCATTTTACTAACTGCTGTTCCTAAATTAATGGTGATAGGAATCAAAGTATTGGTCTTATACCCTCTGAGTAATGAATCCATTACATTCATCTTTTCAAGCTTCTCCTGATTAAGCCCGAATTTCTCCATTGTTTTCCAGTCGATTTGCTCCGGCTGAAAACGGTATTCCTGATTGTCTGTGTTGTTTTCCATTGTATTCTTATTTTTTAATGGGTTTGTATTTTTTGCTGATACATCATAGTCTTTCAGCTTTTCCATTTCTTCGGGACTAGCCTGATTAACATATTGCTGTAAATCTTTAGCTGTTTTCAAAGCATCATACTCTGAGACCTTGAAAAAGTTGAAACGGGTGGGATTTTTAAGTTGCCTGTAGAAATTAGAAAAGAAATTGGAGAAAATATCTCCATGTTTATCAACTCTAATCAACTGGTTATTTTCTTTTTTTTCTTCGGGTGGGAATTTTTGAAGATTCCCTTCCTTATCAACGCCTTGAACCATCTCGATTTTATTGTTATGGATGTTAAGGACTAACAGTGTATCTGATGCTGGCTTGATTTCATTATCTGAATTTTCTATTAATTCTTCCATTGTAAATAGATTTAATTCAGTGAAATTAGATTCAAACAATTCGAATCTTTGGAAACTAAGGGGATAGCTACATCATTGGCTTTCGTTGTCTTTCTTTAATTAGGAACTTAAACATTCTCTGATGAGTTGATGTACATCAGAAAGTTTGTAATATAGCTTACCACTAATGGTGTAATATGGTAGTTTTTTATTGGTACGATAACGTTGCAGGGATCTTGAGCTTATTTTTAGGAGTTGCAGTACATCCTGATTGTCAAGCAGCACTTCACCATCGATTTCAATAAACTTGGATTGATTGGACATAATTTGTTCTTTAAGGATGTCGAATCGTTCCATGATCCTTTCCATCCATGCTAAAAATTCTGTTCTTTCGATATTCATAACTGTGATTTTTGATGTTAAAATGTTTTGAACAGCTGATCAACTTTTGTGAGGTAAAGTTCAGTTATGAATATCTGATAAAATCACTACCTTTTCGTAGTAACGATGAAATTTCTGTTTTGAATACAGTTTCAAAATATGTCTAATATTGATTATTTTCTTTTTCAAATTTATTTTGATGAAAAATTACAGTTTCATTTCGCACGATTTTATCCTTAATCAATATGTTTTACTAAAGATAATCCCTAAGATTTTGTTCAATTTTTTTTTAAAAAAAATCCTAATTTTATATGAAACTAATAACAAATGTCACGCAAAAAAAGAAAAAATAGTAAGTCATCTCAAAAAGGAAAGAGATCTACAAAAAGTAGTATAAATTCTTCAGATTTTAAGAATAATAGCTCTGCTCCAGCGCCGATTAAAATGAAATATTTTGAAGCATCTATAAGTGATTTAGAAAATACCGTGGAAGAGCGACTTGAAATGGCAAGAGAAGTTGGAAGACTTGCCGCCGAAAAATTTCCTAAACAATATAGAAGTATTCAGGATTGGTTTCAAAAATATGATCAGCCCAAATTACTCTCTTTTTGCTTTTACTATTTCCTAACATCTGAAGCAGGATATGATGAGGAAGCTGTAAAAGGAAAATTAGAATTTCCTGCTTTCTATCAAGAATTATTGCAGGCTTTTGCACTAACGATGCCTAGATCTTATGAGGCAGCACCGTTTTCTAATGAGGTTAGTAATTTCAAAAAAAGTTTACAGGAAATGGGCAAATTATACAGAACCAAACAATTGCATTTTCCTGATACAGTCTTAACAGCTGAAGATCTTCCTCATCATCTTCTTCGGACTGAAATGATTATGCATACAACAGCTGTTCGAAATTGGTCTTATGATCACAAAATGAAGAAAATCACTTTAGATATTGCAAAAAAAATAACGTCCAATTTTATAGATCATCATGGTTTTGATCCAGTCGATTTTTTAGAACTTTTATATAAAATGACAGAGATAGTAGAGGAAAAGATTAACGAACATAGACTCAAAACAGTAGAGTTTTGTAAGCAATCTTCTTACAGATCTGTTATCGAAAGCTATGAATCCCTTTTTCCGGTTGATAAAATGCCTAAGGAAAATCATGATCATCTATGGAAACATTTCGGTAAAAATCTTCGAAACCTTAAAGCGATGCTCCTTATGCATTCTGATTACTTTTTAGAAAAAATATTCTCCTTTGATTTAAAAAATTTAGCTTCTTATACAAGCATTTCCGAGGATAGATTAAAGGAAATATTTCAAAAAATAAGTTTTGAATTTGGTGATTTAAAGGATGCTGAGGTTGATCATTTTTTATTAGGAAATCCTGTTCAAGAAAAACCATTTATAAGAATATCTGATGATACTGTGTTCAGTACTATGTATTCAGTAATGACTCATTTTAGCATGAGCTTACTGGAAAATTTCTGCGCTGAAAATAATAAACTCCGACAAAAATACAGTGGCTAACTATATTAGTGTTGATAAGTCTGCTTATTCTAAAATTGAAAAAGGATTAAGAAGTTTGGCTATTGAAGAAGCCCAAAAGATGGCGCAACTCTTTGATATGACGATTGCCAAATTATAAATTATGATGGGGGTCTGCCTAAAGAAGTGGTTTTAGACGATAAAACCGAACTGGAACGTCTTTGCCTGATTTGTCAATAGGCAATCCTAAAAAATCTTCATAGAATTTTTGTAGTGCTATAAAGGCTTCTTTGTGGTTTTCTTGTGATGAATTGACTTTTACAAAAATCTTTAACCCATTACCTGACGGACTTATAAAAGCCGAATAAGTATAAGGCGTTTCCTGTGCCAATGCTTTAGCATTGGTTAATTGTTCCTTTGTGAGCTTGTCAATGTCTAATACCACAATTTGAGTATATGCAGTAACAAACTCTAATTTCCTGCCACCTTTAAAGGAAGCCGAAGGCGTGAAAGCGGGCAAAGATTTCTTTGCCCTTTCGTATGCTTCCATTTTGCTTTCTGCCAATGACTTTCTTAAATAAGTTATCACATTGATATACTTACCTGTTTTGATGTCGTTGAGTACCTCAATGATTTTTTGGTTCTCTACCACTTCATTGAAGTTTTTAAAAATACTTACTACCATAATCAAACGTTTTTTATTGTTGTGAAACCCTTACCTGCACTACTTTTTAGCAAATGCTTTGTTGTAATGTTCCTGCAACAGTTTTTCAACGTCTGACAGCTTGTAATAAATTTTGTTGCCTACCTGACTGAATGAAATACGCCCCTCGTCCCTCCACGTTTGAGCTGTACGTTTGGAAATTTTCATCAGCATTAAAAACTCCTGATTGTCTAAAAACGTGTCCTTTTTTGGTTCGTTCTTTGCATTAAGACGTGTTGCGATTTCGTCTAACCTTGCTACCAATTCTGTGTATTGGTCTTTGCTTAAAATAATTGCTTCCATTTGTATAAATATTTATGATTATGGAAGCAAAGGACAGCAACATAAAAAAGTCATTATGTCCGTACTTGGTCTTTCGGGACAAGATTTATTTACAACATTTTATCAATGTCTATTCTTTTGTGGGGCTTGGGACGTTTATCGGTCTTTGACGGTGTAAGCATTGTTTTTACGGTTTCGGGACTTAATTCCCTGCCGTCTTTATCTACAAAGCTGTTTACAATGACTGCAACAAAATCATTTATATTGCCGTCAATAATGGGTTTGCCGTCTGTAAACAGTTCCCTGTGCAGTTGGTAAAATATATCTACTAACTGATTGATATTACAGTTGATTTTTAATTTATTGAAAGGAATGCCGTTTGTATTCTTCTGCATCTGTTGTTTAGAAAATTCATCGGTTAAACGGATTAAATGCTGTATCTGGTCTATTTCCTTTTGGCATTGGTCGGAATAATCGGGCAGTTTTGGGTTAATAAAATCTATACTTGCCTGTTCGTAATCGAACTTTTCATTTGTCAAAAACATTATTTTATCTGTATAATCGCCCATTGCATTTACTTTACTTTTTACTTCTCTGAATGAAAAATACCGCTCTTCACATTCGGCATTGATGTATTGCATTGGTGGTTTGGCGTGGGTGTGCCTGTTTCTTAATATCTCTAATTCTTTCCGTTTACTTTCTATAATAGTGTAACACTTCATCATCCGTCCACGCTTGGTAGTGCAAACAAATAGTTCTTCATTTTCTGAAATCAGCTTTTCAAACTTGTTCAGCCATTTTATCGGGTCTTCCACAAAATCACAATGATGAGAAAAGAAATCGGGCAATTTGGCGTAAGGAAGTTTTAGTATTCTGTTTATGAGTTCCTGACAATAGGTATCATTATCTTTTACGTTTTCCTGCAAAATATCAAACAAAGCATTTTCAGACTGCTCTTTCGGAACTGCCGTTTGTTCGGGAAATTGAACGGTTTGCTTTATTTGAATATTGTTTATCATTTCTGTTGTTTACATATAAATTATCCTTACACTAATCGTCTTGTCTACATTTAATAAAAAACTTGCTTTGGAAAAATTGGGGCTGTTTCTTAACCCTATTGACTGATAATTAGAAAATCCAATTCCCTCTTTGGGTAAAAGCAAACCTTTATCAATCTTTCCGTTATTGTTTTCATCGTGTAAAATATTTACGGCATATTTCCCTTTGGGCAGATTTTTAAAAGTAATTTCGGCTTTCCCATTTCCGATTTTCGCTTTCTCTAATCGGTAATAATTTCTGTAATCTTCATCAGGTATTGAGCCGTCTTTGTTGTAAAGGGCGAACTGTACAACGTCTTTTGAGTTTTGTGATTTTTCTACCTTAACGGTCAATGTGTAGGTTTCTGCCCGATTTCCCGAAAACGAACAGAGAAAAAAACATAACCCAACTGTCAGTATAATAAAAATTGTTGCTTTCATTTATTATTGTTTTTTATTTGAACCCAATTTTTCTTTCATTCTATCTACTCCGTAGTACACCATTGGCACTAAATAAACCGTCAATGCCAATGAAGAGAGCAAACCTCCAATAATTACCCACGCCAAACCGTTTTTCCATTCGGCTGCTGTTCCGCTGGCTAATGCTATGGGCAACATTCCTATTGCCATTGATAAAGTCGTCATTAAAATGGGTCGCATACGTTCTTTTCCTGCAGTAATCAATGCTTCTTTGTAATGTTTCCCCTCCGCTTTCAGTTGGTTGGTAAAGTCCACAATCAAGATGGAATTTTTTGTTACCAATCCCATTAACATAATCAAGCCGAGCAAAGCAAATAAGCTCAAATTGCTTAACGATAAATTCAAGGCTAAAAATGCTCCGATAGCTGCAACGGGTATGGCAAATAAGGCAACAAAAGGATAAATGTAACTGTCGTATAAGGCTACCATAATCAAATAAATCAGTAAGAATGAAATCAGCAATACTGAACCCAAAGCCCCGAAGCTGTCGTTTTGCCGTTTAATATCGCTTCCCCAAGTCATTTGTATGCCGTTTGGTAAGGGATTGTTTTTGAGATATGCCACGACATCGTCTGCTACTGTTCCCGAAGGTCTGCCGAGTGCATCGGAAGTTAATGTAACGGCAGGTTGTCGGTCTTTTCGTTCTAAAAGCGAAGGCGAATTATCTCTTTCAATAGTTGCAAACTGTGAAACTTCAATCGGAATGCCCATTGGATTTATAATGTTGAGTTGGTTTACATCATCATAATTTTTACGGCTGAATTTATCCAACCAAATCCGTACAGGATATTCTGTTCCGTTTTCCGTTAAAGTGGCATCGTCATTTCCTGTAAAAGCGGTACGCAAATTCATTCCCACATAAGCCGTGTTCAATCCTAAACGCTGCATTTTGTCTTTGTCAGGAATGACTTTTAATTCAGGGCTTCCTGCTTCTACCGAAAGCCGCACATTATCTGCTCCAGGTATTTTTTCAATGACTGTTTTTAAGTCATTACCTGTCTGCATTACCTGGTCTAAGTCGCTTCCGCTTAATGTAATTTCTATCGGTGCAGAACGTGGAATTAAGCCTAATGCTATCATTGAAAAATTGATGCCTGAATATTCTTTTTGCAAATCAGTTCGCAATTTTCGCATAAAGGTTTCGGTAGAAAGATTATTTGTTTCTTTCCTGGATTTTAGCTGAATAGTAAATTCGGTTTTATTGGCAGAACCAACTCCCAAACTTCCGATACCTGTGCTTGGTCCGCCTACATTGCTGAAAACAGTTGAAACTTCGGGTTGCTTCAAAATATAGTTTTCTATTTTTTCTGAAACCAAATTGTTTTGCTGAATGGAAGTACTTTTATCAAACTCTAATGCCAAACGGAATTTCCCTTGGTCGCCTGTGGAAATGAGTTCCTTTCCAATAATTCCCTGTTTCATCATTGCTGCCGTCCCTACGAACAGCAACAAAACAAATCCTGTAAAAATGAGTTTGTGATGTAAAACCCAATTCAATGTTCTGCCATACCAATTGATAAATTGGTCTAACTGATGTTCAAACCAAAGCAAAAAACGGTTGAAGATATTAGTCGGCTGCAAATCTTCTTTTTTCCCGATGCGTGAAGCCAGCCAAGGCGTTAAAGTAAAACCTACCAGTAAACTGGTAAGTGTAGAAGTGATAACCACCACCGAAAACTGTTTGAGCATATCGGCAACAAAAACCTGTAAGAATAAAATCGGCAGAAACACAACCACATCAACCAATGTAATAGACAATGCCGAAAAACCGATTTCCATTCTTCCGTCCATAGCTGCCGTTCTTTTTTCTTTACCCATATCCAAATGACGTTGGATATTTTCTAAAACTACGGTAGCATCGTCCACCAAAATACCGATGATTAAAGACATTGCAAGCAAAGTCATCAAGTTGAGCGTATAACCCAAAAGCCACATCACGGCAAAAGCGGTAATTAAGGAAGTAGGAATGGCAACCAAAACAATCAATGAGTTTCTGAAACTTCTCAGGAAAAGTAACATTACCAACGACACTAAAATAACGGCTAAAATCAAGTCAAACACCACCGAGTTAACGGCTGCAATGGTGTTATCGGTGCTGTCGTCCGTAACTACAAATTTTACATCTGCATTGGCATTTTGTTTTTCAATGGACTGAAATTTTTCCCTAATCAGTTTAGAAACATCAACGGCATTGGCATCGCCTTGTTTCTTAATCATTAAGCCAATACCGTTTTTACGGTTGTAACGGCTATACGAAGTAATTTCTTTAATGCCGTCTGTTACTTCCGCAATATCTTTCACATAAACAGGACTGTTTGGAAAAGGCATTGCGACCTGAACATTCTGAATATCATTGATAGTATTGAATTTGCCTACTAACCTTACCGAATTATTTTCCGTATCGGTTTGCAATTTTCCGGCAGGTAAATCAATCCCCGAACGATTGACGGCTTCCACAACCTGGTACAAAGAAATTTTATAGAGCTTCAATTTTTCTTTATCTACCTTGATTTGAATTTCCCTTTCTTCCCCACCTAAAATGGTTATCTCTGCCACTCCTTTTAGCTGTTGGATTTGTGGCAGGTAATCGTCTTTCATTTTTTGATAAAACACTGTCGGCTCTAAATTGCTTGTTGCACTTACCGACATTATCGGCAAATCATTAGGCGATACTTTGCTCATTACAGGGTTTTGAATATCGTTAGGCAAGTCCTTTCGGATATTGTCAATATAGCGTTGAGCGTCCTGCATTGTTTTGTCCAAATCCGTTCCGTATTTCAGGTTGGCTATGATGATTGAAGCATTGGGTAATGATTTGGTAAGCAAATAATCTACACCCTCCAAATTGGAAAGTGCATCTTCAATTTTTCGGGAAACGGAAGTTTCCACTTCGTTGGGTTCTGCACCGGGATAAACCGTTCGGATTACTACAACAGGCTGATTAAAATCGGGCATCAGTTCATAGCTCAAATTCTTGTAGCCGATAATTCCCAACAGGGCAAATACGCTGAAAAGTACGATAATCAGCGAGGGACGTTTGATTGATATTTCTGTAATATTCATTTTTGCTGATTTTATTTAATCGTAATATTCGCTCCGTCAAACAGATTGATAAAGCCATTCGTTACCACAATATCGCCTGTTGCCAATCCGCCTGATACAACCGTTTTATTGCCGATGTTTCTTGATGTGATTATCGTTTGCAATACAGCTTTTCCATTTTTTATGATATATACTTTCGCTTTTCCATTTTCTTCCGTAATGGCTGATGTAGGAATAAGAATGCCTTGTTCTTGCTTGCTTTCAGAAAGATTTACTTTGCCAAACATTCCTGATTTGATACTTAGATTTTTGGTGTTTGCAACTTGAAATTGAATTGGAAAACTATTGCCCAGATTGGCTTTGCTTCCCGTCATTATTACTTTGCCCGAAAGGGAAATATCGGGATAAACATCAGCATTGATTTTGTAGGTTTGATTGTTTTGAAACTGCACCAAATCATTTTCGGGAACATTAACCGTAAAACGTAAAGCGCTTATATCCGTAATTTGTAGCAACGGAATACCCGGTGCTGCAAAACCGCCCTCCTCATTGAGCTTGGCAGTTACCACACCATTGAAAGGTGCTTTTATAGTGGTTTTATTGATTTGTTCTAATAAAGTCGCTTTCTGAACTTTTGCAGATTTTAATCCCAATTTTGCCTTTTCCAACTGCACCCCCTGAACGGCATCGGCTTCCGTTAAAATGGTGTATCGTTTTACATCGTCTTCCAAACCCTCAATCTGCACTTCAACCGTTTGCAGTTGTAATTTCAATAACGAATTATCCAACTGAATAAGTGTTTGTCCTTTGCTTACACTACTTCCAACATCTACCAAAACAGCATTGATTTTTCCTTGTATATCCGCACTGATTTTTGTTTCCTTATTCGGCTCAAAAGTACCTGTATAAGTATTTGCATCATCAATAATCTGCAAACGAATGGTGTCAGCATTTACAGTAATAGGTTTTTCTTTGTCATATTGATACACCTTGCTTTCGGTAGTTTCTTTATTGTTTTTCAACTTAAAAAACACAAGTGCTATTACTGCAATCAAAGCAATTATCCCGATTATTTTTTTCCAATTCATATTCCTGACTTTTTATTCGTTATTTCAATTCTTAATTGTTCCTGCCAGCTTTTTTAGCTCCAAATCCACTTTCAGATAATCTATCACTGCCGACAGGTAATTTTGCTGTGCTTCACGAAGTGCATTATCAGCCAATAAAACATCGGTAAGTGTTGCCGTACCTTGCTTTTGTTGTAAAATGGTTTGCTCATAAATAGATTGAGCCAAAGTGATTTGATTTTCGGTATTGATGACTGTTTGCTGTGCAATCGTTCTTTGCCTTAAAGCATTTTCAGTTTCCATTTTGTTTTTATCGCCAATCAGTTGAGCCTGCAATTCGTTATTGCTGATTTCCAGTTTTTTTTGATTTATTTTTCGCTGTGTAACTGTTCCGTTGAAAAGCGGGTAAGTCAGTTGCAAACCTGCAAAGCCTATGGGATAAAATTTCAGAAAGTCATTTGGGGTTTTGTCGTAGCCAAAACCTGTTGTTCCGTAGGAAGCAATCAAATTAAGCGAGGGCAGAAACCTTGATTTGTTCAACGTACTCAATTCGCTGTTCAATAGTTTGTTTTGTGTCTGAATAATCTTCAAATCCAATATATTTTCTACATTATTTTCCGTCAAGGTTTGCTGTTCGATCTCAGAAACAACGGTAATATTTCGCTCCAATGAAATACCGATATTCAGTTTCAGTGCATTCAAAATTGAAATGTATTTATTGTGAATGTTTTCCCTTTGCGTATTCAACTGTTCGGCTTGCAGTTTTACTTTACTCACATCTGTTCCCTTTGCCAATAGCTGTTCTTTCAAGAGTTCTATATTCTTTAAGAGCTTTTGGGTATTTATCAGATTGCTTTCCAAAAAATCCAATTGATGTTTCAATATTTGAGCGTTGTAATACAGCGTAGTGATGTCGTATAAAACCTGTTCTTCCGATTTTTGAAATTGAAGCTGTGTCAGTTCGTTGGCAATTTTTGTATTCTCAATCACTCCATAAACCTGCGGATTATACAACGGCATTGCCAGCTGTACATTTGCATTGATGTTGTGCGGAACACCAAACTGAATATCTCTAAATTGTCCTTCGGGTGCTTGCGGATTAAGTGCATTCATTGGCATTAATTGCGTAGGCAATTCCATAAAATATTTGTAATCGGCATTGGCTGTGACTTTCGGAATAAGATTGGCCTTTGCTTCTTTTTCCCTTTGTTCGCTAATGCTGATATGGTTTCTGTTGATTTGCAGGGTTTTGTTATAGACCTGTGCCGTATCAATACATTGTTTCATCGTCCAGACTTCCTGTGCCTGAACAGTATTCCACCCGATAAATATCAACGGAACAATAAATAGTTTGTGAGTGTTCACTAACATAATTGAGCAAATTTTTTTGTTTTCTATCATTTTAAGTTATTTAATCTCCTCCTATCATTTTTGAGGTAATTCCTTTTTTGTTAGAAAATTCAGCTAATACAATTCCTGCCAAATGCAAAAGAATAAAAATAGGAAACCAGTAAATTCCCCATTTGTGTACGGTTTCAATATCTTCTTTCCATTGTGGTAAAAATCCTTTTTCTATACAGATACCTGTAACAGCCGAAATAAAAACAAAAAGATAAAAGTACACATAAGTAAAACCCTGTAACCGTTCTTTAAGCGGTTGATTGCTTTTAAAGGGATTTGGAAAACGAATACCTTTTACAAGCATATAAATAATCCGTGCTAAAAAGGCAAAAATCATTATGTGAGCAAAAACTTCGTGCCATTGCCACATTGGTTCTCTTATCGCTTTGGCAATGTCCGTCATTTGTTCTTTAGGTATTGCCGATGTTTTACTTTCAATAACAGCAACAATATTGTTTTTATTCATCCAATACATACGAAGAAACCCTGTAATGAATAAAACAGGCATTGCAAAAGCCATTATCCAATGCAGTACCCGATGAAATATTGTGAATTTTTGTTGGGATTTCATTACTTAGAAAATTTAGTTAAAATACTTATGATAGTGCTGATACGAATGTTGCAGGTGCAAAACGGTTTCATTTGCTTTTTTTGCATCTGTTTCATTTTCTATCGCCTTTACTATTTCAAGGTGTGGGTGCAACCATTTGTGTAATTCATCGTGGCTTTTTCCGCCCATTGTACAACTTTTTATGAGCTGGTTGTTTTGCTCTTTTAATTGTTTAGCTAATGCTTTATAATCGGTCTGATTATTTTGGATATAAGCATTTACCAGTTCTTCGCCTTTCAATACAAAGGGTTTCATTTCTTCGTTCACCAACCATTTTTCGCCATTGTTGAGTTCAATAGCTTCGGAACTCTCATCGTGGCGATGTTCTGCGTGGTTTTCTGTTTCCTGATGTGTGGTTGATTTTTCAGTGGAATTATTACATCCCCACAAAAGCATAAGACTCATTCCAAATACAATTACTTTTTTCATATCTCAATTATTTTTTTTCAATCATTTTTAAAATTCCCTCTAAAACTGCTTTCCCGTCTTTCATCAGGTTGGATTTATGCCCTGACAATTTCCATTTCAAAACCGTCATTCTCATTCCTCCAAGTATAATAGTGGTAAGCGTGGAAGCATTGATGAGCTTGCCGTACTGCCTTGCCTTTTGTCCTTTTTCAATGTTTGCATTGACATATTGGTGCATTAATTCCATTATTTCGGAAACTTTATAACTTAATCCCTCATCATAATGAAAAATACTTTCCGCAAAAATGACACTAACAATCGCAGGCTTATCTGTAAAGGTTTGCAGTTGCGATTTAAAAATAGCTCTCAATTCATCTCCTGCTGTTGCGTCAGGGTTTACAGGAATATTATTGAGGCGGTTTTTCATTCCTGTTATGAAATAGTTGAGCAAACCAAGTAAAATATCATTCTTGCTTTTAAAATGACGGTATAAAGCCGGTTCGGATAAACCAATATCGGCAGCCAGCGTTTTGATAGTCAGGTTTTGAATACCGTAAGCATCAATCCGAGCCGTTGCAGCTTCCATTATTTCTATTTGCCTGTCTGTGAACTTTTCCATATTATTTGTTTGCTAACAAAATTATATTAGTTAGCATTCGCTAACAAAGATAGAGATAGTTTTTTAATGGAGATAGTATTTTTACAGCAAATTTGTGAAATTTAATGCAACGCATTGATAAACAAAGCAATTAAGAAGGATGAAAAATGAGATTATTCTTCCGTTGGGCTGTTTTCAAACAACTCGTGTAGTTTCTGTTGTAACAGCTTTTTATCGGGTAGTTGTGTTTGATAATCGGAAACCAATGTAGGGGAACAAGTTGTCAGTATTAAAAATACTATACTACGAAGTTAAAAATAAGTATCTCGGTAGCATTTTAATTGATGTATTGCTCAACTGCCTTGTCTAATTCCTCACTGATTACTTTGGCGTAAATCTGTGTAATACCAATATCTGAATGGTCTAACAGCTTTGAAACATATTCTATCCGCATACCATTATTTAGAGCATTGGTAGCAAAAGTATGACGGCTTAAATGGAACGATAAAGTAAACGGTAATTCCATATCCTTGCCCAACCTACGTAACTTCTGACCGCATAGGATATTTTTTGCATTGATGATATATGCCTGATAATCGGTATCAGTATCAAACCTTTCTACGTCTTCCAATATCGGAAAAACGAAATCGCTTGGCAATGATATTTCGGTTTTGTATTTATTTAAAATGTCAATCGCAATCTGCCCGATTTTAAAGTTGTGCGTTCTTCCTGTTTTGCGAATGGTCTTTGTAATGCGTTGTTCTTTCTCGTTATAGTTTTCCCATTTCAAGCTCACTACATCACTAAAACGCAAGCCACCTGCATACACCGAAAAAATGAACATATCTCTAAATACTTCGTCCTTGCCTGTGTACTCGATTTTAAAATTGCGTAGCTTTTCTACCTGCTCTTTGTTCAGAAATAAACGCTTTCCTTTATCACGTTTCACACGAACTTTTGAGAATGGGTAAATATGTTCGCCTATAATATCTTCCCTTTGGGCATCACGAAACATTACGGATAAAATCAATAAAGAATAGTGTACCGTAGTTGCTCCGTTCTTCAAATTATTGGACATATGATTGATGTAATCTTTCAGCATCGTAACGGTAATATCATCAAAGTATATTTCTCTATGCCCGATAAATTTTTCAAACTTGGCTACATACTGTTTGTAGTTCCTGTAAGTGGCAACCGATACCGTTCCTTTGATACGTTCGCAACGGTTGTAAGCATATTCAAAGAAGTTTGCCATATCCTTACCTTTTATTGCTTCTTTTAGTTTTCGGGCTGATACGGATTTACGTTTGCGTTCGTGGTCTGCAACTGTTCCCTCTGCATCTGCTACCTTTTGAGAAATAAAGGCATTCATTCTCGCACTGTTGGTGTGGTTCTTCTTTATCTTCTGCTTATCATCGTCCCATTCGTTGCGTTTCAGTTTTACGCCTGTGGCTACAAATTTGGCTTTCCTATCCTTTATAACCCTTATATATAAAGGGCTATGACCTGTTTTATCTTCCTGATTTGTCCGAAGTACTAATTTTATTGAAGCCATAAGAAAAAGTATTATATTTGTTGTACTAAAAAAAACAATCGAGTGCAAAACGATGAAACCCTTTATAAATCAGTTATTTCAAAGCGGTGCAACCTGATACAAAGGTACAACATTTGGTACAACAAGCCTAACTTTTCGTTGCTTTTTTCTGCGTTATTCTGTTCTTTCTTATTTTATAACTTATTGATAATTATGTATTTGAGTGCAAAAAGCGACATACGATTTAATACTTTTAATAACATTGTATTGGCAAAATGCGGGGTTTAGGGAAAAGTTGAACTACTCTACATTTTTTATTCGCCGCTGCTTTTCATATTGTTTTTTTCTTTAATTTAGACAATCTGAAAAAGCATCGGCTACACTTAGTCTAAATTGAACTTTTCGTCCAATTTAGCCCGCACTTCGCCAATACTTTTTCGTTATCTGCAAGCAGTTTCCAACAAACTACCTAAAACAAATTATGGCATGGATTCCAATTTATTTAAATAAAGGTGATATAAATATTCTCAATGACTTCTTAAATTCAGAACAAGAAATTGCCTTTCTAATTTCAGTTGGTAAAAACAAATGGATTGCCAAATCCGAATGGAATATTTTAGCTGATATTGAGAAAGATTCTTTTATTGGAGAATATTATATTCCAAAAACTTGTGAATATTCAATGTGGCATATTCCAAGTGGAAAATTACCTGTTTATAATTTAGAAGAAGTATTTATTGATCCGTGGAAGGAATGGACAGAGGATTTTGAAGACCAAAGAAGAACTCCTTTTTTTGGAGCTGACTGTACTAAAGTTTTTACACTAACAATAAAAATAGACGATAATGAAATTCCAATGTCGGGAGTTGAATGGATTAGAAACTATTATAAAATAATTGGAAAAGAAGCCGATAAATCAACCGACAAATTCTGGAACAAACTAAGAAGATTCATTAAAAAAAATTCAATTCAAATTCCTAGATGTAATGATTCATTGAGAAAGCCTGAAATTTTCGCATTTGAAAATGCTTATAGAGAAATTCAAAATGGAAAAAATTGTTCTTTAAATCCATAATTCTGCCTACAGATAACATTGGTTTTGCAAAATGCGGGGATAAGTCAAAGTTGAAAATTTTCTTAAAATAATACGCAAATCGGCTTTTCATATTGCAGTTTTTTATTAACTTAACAATCTGAAAAAGCCATTTGCTTCGTTTCTGAATTCTTGAACTTTTGGTTCTTCGAATTCCCGCACTTCGCAAAGCCTTTTTCCGTTATGTGCAATTTTATCCAACCTCCCGTCAATACACGAATTTCCAAATGAAATTAAAACTATTTCTAATCTGTTTAATATTTTCAAATTCAATTTTTGGACAATTAAATTCTGATAAATTTAAACTTCTTGAAAATTTGAATAAATTAAATTACGCAGAATCAGAAAATATTGGATATGCAGGAACGCTTGGAAAAACTCGAATTGAATTCGACTCAATTAAATCTAAATTTAATAATAATGATTTGATTTATATTTCTAAAAATCTATCTGCTCCATTAAAATTATATTCAAGTATAGAATTAGTGCATAGAAATGATAATCGAATTTTTGATATTTATAAGTTTTACAAAACAAACAAATATGAAATTGAATATCATTCAGGCGATACAAATATTGGAATGAAAAGAATATCAGATTTAATATTTGAAGAATTTGAAAATCTTTTGAATAAGAAAAAAATAGTAGAAAAAACAAAATCCGATTTAGAAAATGGATATGTAAATGAAGTTTATAAAAAGAATTCTGAAGATTTCGTGAAATACGGAACAGAGTATCTCGATAAAGTTATTACAAAAAAATTCTATTCAATATATTCCAAAATTCAAAAATTAGAAACAAAGTAAAAAAACTGCACATAACATTGGTAACCGTTGCACAACTCAAAACTCAACAAAATAAAATTATATATGACCTCGTTTAAGCCTTTTTAAGCGAGGTTTATTTTTGGAGTATATTCAAAATAATTAAAAATAAAGTGGTTGAAAAAAGC
>NZ_JBSSMA010000013.1:0-86653 GCF_053891095.1 Soonwooa purpurea | reverse complement strand
ACACCCAATTTAAATACTATCATATACTATTTAAAAGAATTTTAATGAATTGTAATAATTGTAATGTTCAATAAATCAAATAAATAGTATTTTATAACACTCTGTTATTGGGTAGGTTCGAATACCTTCCTCTCTGCAAGATAAAATCATCAAGAAACAAAAAGCGCTTAGAATTGTTTATTCTAGGCGCTTTTTTATTTATTATGTTTCTATAGGTTGAAATTGTCTTGTGTTTTTATTGATAATTATAGGTTTTATTCATTTTTTTTGAGGTTTATTATTTTGTGCATTTGTGTAAGTGTTTGATTAATAATTGCATATGTTTTGGTTTTTTAGTTAATCTTGTTTTTGGCATAAATTTTTCAAGTACCTAGCTCGTAAAACTAAAAAATTGAATTATGAAATTTTTAAAACAAGCATTATTTACAATTGGTGTATTAGCTGGAGGTCTGGCTTTCGCCCAAGATTCGAATATGAACAATATGATTAAAGTTGGTGTTAATGGTGGTGTATCCACAGGAGGTAACACTTCGGCCAATGTCGGATTGGACGTATCGTACCAGAATTTGGTTGCACCAGGATTTGGTTTGGGGATAGCAACGGGCTATAACCACTTCTTCGGAAAATCAGCAACGATTAATAACGTAAAAGTAGAGAATAACGATTTCGGTGTTGTACCTGTTGCTGCGTTGTTTAGGATTTATCCTCAGCAATATGGATTTTATCTAGGTGCCGACCTTGGTTATGGATTTATCGTTGGTGATGACACCGTTACAAACAACGAAGTTTATAATACACAAAGACCAGATGGCGGTTTTTACATGCGACCAGAAATTGGTTACCATAACAAAGATTGGAATTTCTATGCACATTATACAAAAGTATTCACTGGAGATAAAGGCCAGGTTGCTGATCAGAAGTATAATGCAGGTACAGTTGGTGTAGGGGTTTCTTACAATTTACCTTTAGGAGACTAATCAATTTATTATAATCTTTTCTTTAAAGTCTATCTTCGGGTAGGCTTTTTTTAAATCAAATTCTTAACATAAATCAATTTTTATTTAGAATCATTATTGGTATGTTTGCACCAGAAATTTTTAAACAAATATATAATGAAAAAATTAGCATTGGTAGCCTTAATGATGGGTAGTTTAGCATTTGGTCAAACTAAAAAAGTGGTAGCATCAGATGTACATTGGTGGGGTTACAAAATTGCAAAATCAGAAGCTTCTTCACATGATGGTACAGTTGATGTAAAATCAGGAAATATTGTTGTTAAAGGAAACAAAGTGGTAGGAGGGTCTTTCGTATTAAATATGACCACTATTAGCGCTACAGATCTCCAAGGTGAGTACAAAGCAAAATTGGACGGACATCTTAAAAACGGCGACTTTTTTGAAGTTGAAAAATATCCAACTGCAACTTTTGTGATTACTTCTGTAAAACCAAATTCGGACAAAGTGTTTAATTCAACTATTACAGGTAATTTAACGATAAAAGGAAAAACAAACCCAGTGAGTTTTCCAGCAAAAGTTGGTGTTAGCAAAGGCGTTGCAAGCATCGTAAGTGACAAATTCAGTTTTGATCGTCAAAAATTCGATATTGCATACAAATCTACAATGCAAGATGTTTTGGTAAAAGACGATATCGATATGAAAGTAAAAGTTACTGCAAAATAATTGCAAACTTTAAGAATATTTAAAAAAGAACAGCTTGTCTGTTCTTTTTTTGTTTCCTAATTTTGGGAGTATTTTAGTGTATGAAATTATATGTTGTAAGCGGTCTCGGAGCCGATTTTACCGTTCTCGAAAAGTTAAATTTTGATCAAAATCTAGAAGTCATATTTTTGGATTGGCTCATTCCGGAAAGTCAGGAAGAATTTTTACATTATGTCAAAAGAATGGCTGATAGGATAGATGATTCTCAAGAATTTTGTTTATTGGGATATTCATTTGGAGGCATTATTGTACAAGAAATTCATCGTGTGAAGCCCGCCAAAAAAGTCGTTATTTTGGGTAGCATCCGTTCTGACGAAGAAAAATCCCATTTAATAAAATTTGGAGGTTACACAAAAATTCCAAGATTGATGCCCGAGCGTTTCTTTAATGACAATTCCACCATTGTCTATACCTTCCTCCGCAAGCTGTTTGATCCCAAAAATCCGCGTATTAACAACTACTTCCGTGTGCGGAATCCTTATTATCTTAAGTGGTCTATTGAGAAAATATCGGAGTGGAAGTTCAAGAAAATACCAGATATTATCCAGATAATGGCCGACAAAGACATCGTTTTTCCCATCAAAAATTCGAAGCCCGATTATATTATTAAAAATGCAACCCATTTATTCCCAGCGACTAAACCAAAAGAAGTTTCTGCAATTCTCCACGAAGTTTTTAAAATCTAACAAATTTTAAATTTGGTGCTTTTTAATTTGTAATTTGATAGTATCTTTAGAGCCCTAATTTTATTAAATGGAATCGATCAGTGTTTTTGAAATTATAAAAGTCGGAATAGGACCTTCTAGCTCACATACCATGGGACCTTGGAATGCTGCCGAAATGTTTTTGAATCTTATTAAAAAAGATAGAAAGCTTGAAGAGGTTAAAGAGGTTTTTGTGGAATTTTTTGGTTCTTTGGCAAAGACCGGAATTGGGCATGGGACAGATATTGCTGGCATGTTGGGACTTTCTGGTGAAGATTTTAAAACCATCGATACCACAAAAATTGATGAAAAGATAGAAACCATAAAAACATCGCAACATCTTTATTTGGACGGAACTCACAAGATTCCTTTTGTTTACGGTTTTCATTTAATTTTAAATAAAGAAAAAACGCTAGATTTTCATCCTAACGGTATGATTTTCAGGGTTGTTTTTAACAATGGTCAAGAATTAGTACAAGATTATTATTCGTTGGGTGGCGGTTTTGTCGGTACGAAAGAGGATAATACGTATAATGATATGTGTATCAGGACTTTGTATCCTTGCCATCACGGTCGAGATATTCTTAAATATGTAGAGCATTTAAAGCTTGAGCGTATTTCAGATTTAATTTATCTCAACGAAGAATCTTGGCGTTCCAAAGAAGAAACTGATCAACAAGCTCTGGAAATATGGAGAAATATTAAAGAATGTATTTATAAAGGAATCAACAAAAAAGGTATTCTCCCTGGCGGGCTCAATGTAACGCGCCGCGCTTCCGAAATGAATGAAAAGCTTCTAGGTGCCAAAATTTATAAAAACCTGCATGAATGGTTTAATTTGGTTTGTGCCGAAGAAAAAAGTTTTAATTCTATAACCAAATGGGTGAGTTGTTTTGCCTTGGCGGTTAACGAAGAAAATGCAGCTTTTGGCAGAATTATAACCGCACCAACCAATGGTGCAAGTGGTGTAATTCCTGCTGTGTTGATGTACGCACAGACTTTTACAGAATTTAATACAGAAGACGATGTCATTCGTTTTATCTTGACAGCTGGCGAAATCGGAACTTTATTTAAAAAGAATGCAACCATTTCGGCTGCCATGGGCGGTTGTCAGGCAGAGGTTGGCGTGTCATCAGCTATGGCTGCAGCAGCTTTAACAGAGATTTCAGGCGGTAGTCCAGGACAGGTTTTGATGGCTGCAGAAATTGCGATGGAGCATCATCTTGGCTTAACTTGTGATCCTATTGGCGGTTTGGTGCAAATCCCGTGTATCGAAAGAAATTCTATGGGCGCTATTAAAGCCATTACAGCCTCATATTTAGCTTTAGAAGGCGATCCTAGCAAGGCAAGAGTTTCTCTAGATAATGTTATTAAATCCATGTGGGAAACTGCGCTGGACATGAATTCTAAATACAAAGAAACATCAGAAGGTGGCTTGGCTGTAGCAGTCAATGTCCCAGAATGTTAAGATATAGAAGGCGTACAAATTTTTGTACGCCTTTTTTTATTTGTCCAAAATTCCTCGGATTTTGTTAGCATTGAGAATTAATTCTTCTAAGAATTCAAAATTTTCTTTTTCTAAAGCCGATTTAAATTTTTTGAGCTGCGAAATATGTTCATTTAAAACATCTAAAACATTTTCTTTATTTTGTTTAAAAATGGGAACCCACATTTCGGGATGCGATTTTGCGAGTCTTACCGTACTCGAAAATCCTGAACTTGCCAATTGGAAAATGGTATCTTCTTCGCGTTCTTTCTCCAAAACTGTATTGGCTAAAGCATAGGATGTAATATGCGAGATATGTGAAATATAAGCCGTGTGCATATCGTGTTTTTCGGCATCCATGTAGAGAATATTCATGTCAAGATTTTCATAGATTTGTTTTACATATTCTATGGCAAAATCATAAGAATCTTCAGGATTACAAATAACAGCAGCACGATTGCTAAAGGCATCAACGGTCGCAGCGTTTGGACCACTATGTTCGGTTCCCCACATCGGATGGCTTGCAACATAGTTTTTACGTTTCGGATGATTGTCAACTATTTTTGAAATTTCATGTTTTGTGGAGCCTACATCCATAACGATTTGCTTATCAGAAATCCTGTCAAGAACTTCTAGCAAAAGGACTTTCGTAGCTTCAACAGGTAAAGCGATGATGATGATTTGCGAGTTTTTTATCAAGCCTTCGAAACTAGAAATTCTATCAATAATCTGTCGTTCTTTAGCGGTTTGCAGATGCACATCACTTTTATCAAAAGCAATAATTTCTGAAGTAAATTTTTTTTCTTTGAGTTTTAAAGCCATGGATCCGCCAATGAGTCCGACGCCGATAAGTCCTATTTTCATTTTATATTTTAATATTTAAAAACAAAAAACCCCGTCCTAGGACGAGGTTAATATCATGTATACGAAATGTTCATCCTAGATGCAGGTTGATATTCCGTAATAATATGTTACTGGGTTAAACATGAATGCAAAGCTATGAAAAGTCTGTCAAATGTTTATCGGATTTTTTTGAAAGTTTTAATGTTTAATGAATCTTTTCCTTTTTCGTAAGTAATTTCGTACTTCGGATTTTTTTCCGGTGACGTCAAATAATATTCTGGAAAAGGTTGTTTTTGAGCCTGGCTTTTATCAAAATCGATTTTTCCTTTTCCAATGATGGAGTCTTTAAGAAAAGCTTTGTCAATTTTTAAAACATTTAATTCTGTTTCGATGTTTTTAGGTAACGCAACAGGTTTTGTCATACTTTCAGCGATAACGCGGTCGTTCGGAAAGTAGGAGCAACTCGTACCTTTTTTGTTTAAAATAAACAATACAACGAGAAGTCCTGGAATAAATCCAATAAAATAAAATTTAAGTTTTTTGAGCATTATTTAATTTTAGAAAATCAATAAGTTGATGTCGTGATAGGGTAAATCGAATTTTTTACAAATAATTTGTTTGGTATGTCGACCTTTGTACATGTAAAGGCTTTGCTTGACCTCTTTTTTTTGAAGTAGCATATTCTCGAAACCGCCATCTTCGTCGTTTCCAAGAATATAGCTTAAAAAGAAATTGCTAATTGCTTTGGTTGTGGTTCTTGGCATTTTTGATGTTAAATTGGGAAGCCCGCAATGTACAACGTCGTGTTTTATGATGAAAGGTTTTTCTAGACTGGTTAATTCTGATGTTTCAATCGCTTTGCCGTTATCCACAGTGATGTCAATAATAACGCTTCCTTTTTTCATTTTTAAGACCATATCTTCTGTGACTATAGGCGGAAGGTTAGGACGTGGAAGCGCACCAATAACCACGTCAGCACGTCTTATGGCTTTGGTTAATTCGCGCGGATCGATGATGGAAGTCGGCACACGATGGTCAATTAAAGAATGCAATCGTCTTAGTTTTGACAACGAATTATCAAAAACACGAACGCTTGCGCCAAGTCCGATGGCTGCTTTGGTTGCAAATTCGCCAACGATGCCTGCACCGATGATGACCACTTCTGTAGGCCTAACACCTGTAATACCACCTAACATCAAACCACTGGAAGACGCCAAAAGTTCTGAGGCGTAAAGTATCGAAATACTTCCTGCGATTTCTCCAATGAGTCGTACCAATGACAGTTGTTGATATTCGTCGGTGATAAATTCAAAAGCAATGGCATTCACTTTTTTCTCGGACAATTGTAAGAAATAATCTTTACTTTGAAGATTAAGTTGTAGTGCAGAGATGAGATACGTATTGGATTTTAAAAAACTAATTTCCTCTGATGTCGGCGGATTTATTTTTAAAATAATGTCTTGCGAAAAAGCTTCTTTGGGATCCTCTGTAATAATGGCGCCCACCTCGGCATATTGCAAATCTGTAAAATGAGAGCCTTCGCCAGCGCCACTTTCGATAATCACTTTGTGACCAGCTTGTACCAAAATATGGACGGCATCTGGGATGAGGCAAAGTCTTTTTTCTGAAAGACAAGTTTCTTTTGGAACGCCTATACTATGCATTTTCCCTTTACGTACAATCTCTAACTTTTCCTCTTTCGGAATAAGTTCTTCCTCTTTGAAAGGTGTAAATATGGTAGAAGTATGACTCATTAACTCTGCAAAATTTATATTTTATTTAAAGATACAAATATAATCAACTTGCCTATTACTTTATTAACTGAAATTAATTATGCGCGCATCACCCGTACTGGTGATTTGCATGTCGTGAAATTCGGATGGCAAAAGTTCTGTTTCATAGATTTCGGGCCATTCGATTATGCAAAGAAAGGCGTTGTCCAGATATTCTTCGATACCGAAATCATAGGCTTCTTCAATGTTTTTTAAACGGTATAAATCGAAATGAAAAATTTTCCCTTGCGGAGAATTGTATTCATTAACAATGGAATAGGTTGGCGAGCTGACTTCGTCTTGACTTCCAAGCGCTGCAACCAATTGTTGCGTAAAAGTTGTTTTGCCAGCACCC
Organism: Soonwooa purpurea; assembly: GCF_053891095.1. Classification (NCBI taxonomy): domain Bacteria; kingdom Pseudomonadati; phylum Bacteroidota; class Flavobacteriia; order Flavobacteriales; family Weeksellaceae; genus Soonwooa; species Soonwooa purpurea. The sequence goes on along the minus strand of NZ_JBSSMA010000013.1, from coordinate 79,775 downwards.
AAATTTCCTTTTAATAAAAGAATCGGTCGATCCAGTTGTTCTTTAACATAATCAACGATAGATTGCCATTCTTCAATATTTTTAATCTTGAATTCCATTCTTAAAAATTTGGACAAAATTAAGTCTAAAACTTTTATTTAAAAACATTTATATATTTAATCTTTAAATATTAGCCTTCATCTTAAATTCAAATCTTAAATTTGTAAACTTTTATACAACGATTTTTAATACAATTCTGATATAATTGTGATAACCAAAGAGACAATTGATAAAATATTTTCCACCGTTCGTATCGAAGAAATTATCGGCGAATATGTGCAGCTCAAACGGGCAGGCTCTAACCTAAAAGGTCTGAGTCCTTTTGTGGATGAGAAGTCACCGAGTTTTATTGTGTCACCGAGTAAGCAGATTTTCAAAGATTTTTCTTCTGGTAAAGGTGGCGGTGTTATCACGTTTCTTAAAGAATTAGAAGGATTCTCTTATCCTGAGGCTTTACGTTTTTTAGCAAAAAAATATGGTATTGCCGTGGAGGAAGATGTTGTCGAGATGTCTCCTGAACAAAAGCAGCAACGTGACCAAAAAGATTTGATCTATAAAATCCATGAGGTTGCCAACGATTTCTTTATTCATCAGCTGTGGGATGACGAGGAAGGTCAACAGATCGGACTTTCGTATTTTAAAGAAAGAGAACTTCGACAAGATATTATTAAGAAATTTCAGTTAGGATATTCGCCAGAAAAGAAAGATGCTTTTACAGAATTTGCTTTAGCGAAAGGCTATGACAAGGAGATTTTAGAAAAATCGGGACTTTCTGTTTTCCCAGAAAATGCGCCAAAAGGTGTAGATCGTTTTCGCGAAAGGGTGATGTTTCCCATCCATAGTTTTTCGGGGCGTGTTTTAGGATTCGGAGGTAGAATTCTCAATAATACGATAAAAACGGCTAAATATCTTAATTCCCCAGAAACGGAAATTTACCACAAATCCAATGTTTTGTATGGTTTGTTTCAATCCAAACAAGCTATTTCGAAGCAGAATTTGTGTCTGTTGGTGGAAGGTTATATGGATGTTATTGCGCTGCATCAGGCTGGTATAGAACATGTTGTGGCGAGTAGCGGAACGGCCCTTACGGTAGAACAAATCAAATTAATCAAACGTCTTACGGAGAATGTGACGATTCTCTTCGATGGTGATGCAGCGGGTATTAAAGCGAGTTTCCGAAGTATTGATATGTTGCTTTCCGAAGGGATGAATATCCGCGTATTGTTATTTCCAGATGGTGATGATCCAGATAGTTTTTCCAGAAAGCATCCGCAAGATTACGTAGAATCTTTCATTCAGGAACATGCGCAGGATTTTATCGATTTTAAAGCTGAAATTCTTTTCAGAAATACAGAAAATGATCCGATAAAAAAAGCCGAAGCTATTCGCGAAATTGTAAAATCTGTAGCTTTTGTAACTAATGGATTAAAACAGGAGATTTATCTCAAAGAGGTTGCTAATAAGTTTAAACTTAGCGAGCAGAACTTGTTTAATGAGCTTCAGATACAGAAAGATTCTAAAGATAAAGAACACAAGCCGCGACCACAACAACTTCAACAAGTCCAAAAACTAGAAGTTGTCACAGAGCCAGAAATCAAAATCAGTCCACTTTTTGTGCTAGAAGAAAAGTTGATAGAATTGATGATGAAATTTGGTGATGTGGTTATAGAACGCAAGGATCCAGAAGGTGAATCTTACAAAATAACGGTGATAGAGGAGATTATCCAGCATTTGGAGGAAGACGATTGCCAACTTCAAACAGAGATTAATCAAAAAATTGTTCACGAAATAAAATTGGGACTTCAAGAAGATGAGTTACGATCCAGTTCATTTTTCTTCTCATTATTGGATGAAGATATTTCGAGCAAAATGGCAGATACACTTATTAACCCTTACGAAACAAGTGATTGGTCGAAGTATAATATTTATTTCAGTTCAGAAGAAGAAGTGGTTCCCAAGATGGTCCAAGATACCATCCTTCGTTATAAGCGTGAATATGTGATGAAAATCGTTGAAGAACTCAAACACCAACTGGAGGAAGAAGAACACAAAGAAGATATTTATTTAAAAATTATAAAATTGACGCAACTTCGTAACCAACTAGATGCTTTATTGTATAGGATTTTGTGACAGAATGACGTATTTTAGCAAAGGAATAGATATTGCAAAAGAGAACTAAGAAAAATACCAATCTATATGGACTTAAAAAAAGAATTTAGAGATTTCGCGGTAAAACACCAAGGGATCAACGGCTTAGCAACCGATCAATATATGGGATTGTTTAATCCAACCAATTTGACGCCTTATATTATGGAAGAGCGTCGTATGAATGTCGCACAAATGGATGTTTTCTCAAGATTGATGATGGACAGGATTATCTTTCTAGGAACTGGGATTGACGATCAAGTGGCAAATATCGTAACCGCTCAACTTTTGTTTTTAGAAAGTTCAGATCCGTCAAAAGATATTCAGATTTATATCAATTCGCCAGGTGGTAGCGTTTATGCAGGTTTGGGAATTTACGATACGATGCAGATTATAAAACCCGATGTAGCAACAATTTGTACAGGTATTGCAGCGTCTATGGGAGCGGTGCTGTTAGTAGCTGGTGAAAAAGGAAAACGTTCTGCTCTTAAGCATTCTCGTGTGATGATCCACCAACCAAGTGGCGGCGCGCAAGGTGTAGCATCGGATATGGAAATTAATTTGAGAGAAATGTTGAAGTTGAAAAAAGAACTTTATGACATTATTTCCCAACATTCTGGACAAACCTACGAGTGGGTGGAGAAAGCTTCGGATAGAGATTATTGGATGACTTCCGAAGAGGCTAAAAGCTACGGAATGGTCGATGAGGTCTTACAAAGAAAAATCGAAAAATAATATATAAAACTCAGTGAAAACTGAGTTTTTTTATTTTTTAACATTCAGTTAATCTATGATGTTGAATTATTTTATACCTTTATTACAGAAATAATGGAAATGACACGTTCTACAAGACCTATTTTCGATATTACTATACTTGATTTGATACATTTTGAGATGGCTGGTTAGCTATCTCTTTTTATAGAGTACTAACTAAACAAAATGAGATGTCTATCTACTGGAGCAGTTCCTAAAGAGCTGCTTCTTTTATTCAAACTCCTTGCTGATGCCAAGTCCGAATAAAGCATAATCGTACACGGCAGGATCATTATTATTAAGTTCTCGAAGAACCAAATCCAATTCTTCCAAAGTTTTCCAATCGTTTTGTTTGCGATTCACGAGATTAAGTTTTCTCGAAATATTAGCGGTATGTACATCCAACGGGATAGAAAGATATTTTTGATCAATATTTTTCCAAATCCCAAAGTCAACCCCACGATTATCTTCCCGTACCATCCATCGCAAAAACATCATGATTCGTTTGGAAGCAGAATTTTTGTACGGTGAGCTTACATGTTTTTTGGCGCGATGTTCTTCTTGGATAAAAGTATTTCTGAAACGTTCTATCGGGTGATAAAAATTGGTTTCGTTGTTTTTTAAAAGGAACAGATCTTCCAAACTTTCATGCTCTAGATAGATTCTTTGGAATTGTTTTAAAAAATATTTTAAATCTTCCATGTGAAACGTACGATGCGCCGCTTTGTCAGGAAATGATTTTAGATCAGATTCTTTAAAATTAAGAACAAAATCATAAGGCGAATATTCTAGCAAAGACATAATAAGATCAGCATTTTTGATAATCGCTTTTCGGTTGCCCCACGCGATGCTTGCGGAGAGAAATCCCGCAATTTCAATATCTTGTTTTATCTCGAAACGATGCGGAATTTGGATAGGATCATTTTCTATAAAATCGATGTGATTGTAGAAGTCTGCTTTTTCATTAAGAAGATTGATGATATCTTGTGTAGGACGTTTCATATTGCAAATTTCCGAATTTTAAGCCGATTTTCCACGATTCGTAGCAAAAGCATACTTCTTTTTTACAAATTAAATTTTAACTTTGTAGAAAGTGAAAAGTAAAAATGGAAAGTAAAAAAGAATTCTTTTTAGAATGCTACAAACTAGGGATTATCAAATTTGGTCGCTTCACCCTAAAAAGTGGAATAGAAAGCCCTTTTTATGTCGATCTAAGACCTTTAGCATCAGAACCCAAAATTCTCAAAAAACTGGCAAATTATCTTTTGGATATGTTGCCTTTGGACAATTTTGATGTAATATGTGGTGTGCCTTATGCAGCGCTTCCAATGGCAACGGCGATGTCTTTGGAAAGTTATATTCCATTGATTATTAAAAGAAAAGAAGCCAAAACCTATGGTACAAAAAAACTTCTCGAAGGAATTTATAAAAAAGGCGATAATTGTCTTTTGGTAGAAGATGTCATCACTTCTGGAAAGTCTTTGATTGAAACTATTGATGAGGTAGAGAACGAAGGTCTTAATGTTTCCGATATCGTTGTAGTACTTGACAGAGAGCAAGGCGGAAAAGAAAAACTAGAAGCTAAAGGCTACAATGTTCATACATTATTCTCCATTTCGGAAGTTGTTGAAATTTTGAAAGAAGTTGAACAGCTTACTGATGAAGAAGTTCAAAGAATTAATGATTTTCTTAATGGCAATCAAGTTCAGTTTCAAGAGAAGAGAAAAATTTCTTATGAAGACAAACTACACATTGTGGAACATCCGATGGGCAAACGACTTTTGGAAATTGCCATCGCTAAAAACTCAAATCTTATTGCTTCGGCTGATGTTTTGTCAACCAAAGAATTGTTAGACTTTGCAGATATGGTGGGACCGCATATTGTTGCGCTAAAAACACATATCGATATTTTAACCGATTTTGATCCAGATTCTACGATTTTACCATTAAAAGACTTAGCACAAAAACATAACTTCCTCATCATGGAAGATCGCAAATTTGCAGATATCGGAAATACACAGGAATTGCAATTCTCGTACGGCATGTACAAGATTTCCAATTGGGCAGATCTGGTAACCGCGCAAGTTATTGGTGGTAGCCAAAGTCTGGACGGTTTTCATAACGTTGGCGTTGTTGCTATTTTGGGGATGTCTTCCAAGGGAACTTTGACCGATGCACATTATCGTGAAGAAGCCACAAAAATCATCGAGTCACAAGCTAACGTGATGGCTTGTGTTGCACAAAACCAAATTGCAGATAATCTGCTGTTGATGACGCCGGGTGTCAACCTTTCGGATGCAGGCGATAACAAAGGTCAACAATACAACACGCCAGAGAAGGTGATTACAAATTATCATACCGATTTCATCATCGTAGGACGTGGCATTTATAAAGCTGAGAATCCAGAACAAGAAGCTGTGAAATACAAAATAGCTGGTTGGGAAGCTTACAAAAATGCTTTATAATTTGCCCAAATATTTAATTAATGTAAAAGCTGTCTTCGAGATTTATCGAAGGCAGCTTTTTTTTTAAAAAGTATTTAAATATTAAATTAGAATTAAGAAAAATTGAATCCTAATCGGCTTTATTGATAGGATTTTATAAAGAAAATCGAATTATTTTTTTGTAGATTTGATTATTCCAAATATTTGATGAAGAAATTATTTTTGAGTAGCTTGTTTTTGATGGGAGGATTTTGGTGTTTTGGACAACAAGATAGCATTAGGATTTCCGCAAAATTATCCGCTGATGCGCAAAGTTTGATTGTGGCGCAGCAGATCGTTTATCACAATCCGTTTGATAAGCCTACCGACAAAATTAAACTTCAAAATTGGGTGGCTGCTTACCAAAACAGAAGTACGCCACTTCTTAAAAGAAAACTCCAAGACCGTAAAAAAGATTTGTATTTTGCGAAAGCCAATGAGCTTGGTGCACTTAGAAATCTGCATATTGAAGGCGCTAATAATAGCAAAGATTATGAGCAGCTTAACGAGGAGTTTTTATACTTTTATCTGGATAAAATGTTGGCACCAAAAGAAGCCATAACAATTAATTTAACTTATGAGATAAAGCTTCCTAATGTTAAATTCACAGGTTATGGCGTTGGGGAAAAGGATATTAATCTGAAATATTTTTTCATCGTTCCAGATAGTTTTGAAAACGAAAATCAGTACCCGAAACATTTTTTGGATATCGAACAGAACCTGAACAGCAATTCTTATTGGAACGTCAATTTTGAGCTTTCAGAATTGTATAAATCGGAGTCAAGTCTTGTCAAAATAAATCCGCATACTTTCGAAGGTGTGTCCACCAATGATCCCGAATTTTTTATTAGTTATAACAAGATTGATGCGCTCGATGTTGAGGTTGATAACGAAACTATAAAACTCGTTTTTGGCTATGCAATTACCGAAGAAGACCGCCAAAGCTTGGCTTTTTTTGCACCGCTTCATTTTAAATTTTTGAAGAAACGCTTTGGAAATCTTCCAAAAAAGATATTTATAAGTGAAAGGTACAGATCCAGCGAAAAATTTGTCGGTATTGATGATATTAAGTTTTGGAAGTTTCATTACAAATTATTTTCTGATGCCGAAAAAGTAGATCTTCATTATTTTAGCATTTTATCAAAACAGCTTATGGATGCTTTATTTATTAATGAAAAGAATGAAGACCATTGGCTGAAAAACGGTTTGCAAACCTACAGCGAGATACAATATATTAAAGAATTTTATCCCCATCATAAGCTATTGGGCGATTTGCCAGAGCAAGCCAAAATTCTTGGGATGAAGCCTCTGAAAATCTTCCATGCGGCAAAACTTAAATTGACAGAGCGTTATCCGTTGGCTTATCAATATATTTTGACACAAAACCTCGATCAAAAAATCGACGAAAATTACGAGAATCTAAGTAAGTTTAACGCTTTTGCAATTAGTCATTTTGAAACGGGAATTCTGTTTTATTTTGTTGCTGATCAAATGGGTTTTTCGAAATTTAATTCATTTTTAAATTCGTATTTCTCAAATCATTTTCAGAAACCAGTTGTTGCAAGTGATTTTTTGTCAAAACTTGAGTGGGAAAGTGGCGGAAATTCTCGTTTTTTATCTTCTTTAATTGAAGAAAAAAATCGTGTTAATTTTAATCTTAAAAAATTTACGCGAAAAGATGATGCTTTCGATGTTAAAATAAATAAACTTGGGAAGTACAATCTACCTTTCAAACTGCAAGCCGAAACCGAATCTGGGCAAAAAGAAATGCAATGGCAATACGCAGATGCAGATTCTAAAGTCTATCAAATAAAAGCCAACGATGCAGAAAAGATTATTGTAAATGACGAATTTTCTTTTCCTGAAACCAATTTTAGAGACAATTATCTGTATACCAAAGGTCTTTTTTCTAATATGAAAAGACTAAAATTAAAACTGATAAAAGATGTTCCGAATCCCGAATTTAATGAGCTTTACATTTCGCCACGGCTAAGTTTCAATGCTTATGATAAAGTGATGTTAGGTTTTAATCTCGTTAATAAAGGCGTTTTCGATCAAAAGTTTGTCTATTCTGTATCGCCGTATTACAGTACCGGGACTGGACAATTGACTGGTAAAGCTGGCGTTTCTTACAATATTATGCCAGCGGACAGTTTTTTTAGAAGTTGGCAGATTGGTGGCTCGGCATCTTACTTCCATTACGATTATGATTTGGCTTACCAGACTTACAGCTTTTTTACTAATTTTTCATTTAATAAAAATCCTAGAAGTGCGATTGGACGAAACTTATATTTCAGTTATGGACATTTCCAAAAAGATTTGGATGCCAAACGTATTTTAGCAAAAGAATATGGGAAGTATAACTTGTGGAATGTTGGTTACTCGTATAGCGACAATGCTTTAATCCACGAAAAATACATTAATGCAGGTTTCCAATGGATGGAAGATTTTCAAAAATTATCGACTGAAGCGTTTTACCGTTGGGAGTATGCGAAAAACAAAAAGATAAGTTTTAGATTTTTTGGCGGTGTTTTCATTAATAACAATACCCAAAATGATACATTTGATTATGGAATTTCTAAAGTATCAAACTATGCTTTTTCTTACGGTTTGTTAGGACAAAGTGCGACTACGGGGATTTTGTCTCAACAATATATTTTAGCAGAAGGTGGTTTCAAATCTGACTTTAGAACCAAAGCCAACCAATGGATTACCAGTGTTAATGTCGATTCTCACGTTTGGAAGATGTTTAACTTGTATGCTGATTTTGGACTTTATAAAAGTAAAGGACAAGGGGCAGACTTTATTTGGGATTCTGGGGTTAAACTAAAAATTATTCCAGACTTTTTGGAGGTTTATTTCCCTGTTCAGTCTTCTCTTGGTTTCGAACCTGCGATGAAGGATTATGGCTACAGAATACGATACACGCTGCTCCTAAATCTTGGCTCGCTGTTGAGTAATCTTCGTCGAGGGGTTTATTAATTATTTTTTAGAGCCTTGTTGAAGCGCCTTGCTCTAACAAGGCTTTTATATACGTATGGAAAAATAGTTAGAAAGCTGTGGCTTTATAAACAACAAGGTGTTTTCACAAAAACAACAAGGTGTTTTCATAAAAACATCAAGGTGTTTTCATAAGAACAACAAGGTGTTTTTGGGAAGTATATAGTCTATTAAAAAAATAGGTTGGTGTATTCATTTTTTTTTTACATTAGTTTAGATATTAAAAACCAAATGTTTAACAAAAAATTTATTAGTTATGCCAATCAAATTTAATGTTGTAGCGCGCAAAAACCCAAGAGATTTTGCCGCCCCACCCAAGTATTATGCCAATATCGTAGGCGATGGCAAGACCACACTAGAAGATCTTGCAAAGTATGCTGCCAGCACTTCTACAGTGTCCAAAGCGGATATACTGGCGGTTCTGGAAAGTACCTTTTCCAAAATTGCCGATGATGTTGGCGATGGTAAGATTGTCTATGTTGGTGAGTACTTTACCTTACAAGCAGGTGGCTCTAGCGAGGGCAAGGATACGCCAGAGGAAGTAGGCGCCAGTAGTATAAAAAGTGTGAAAACAGTCTTTCGACCGGGGAGGCTTATCAAGAATGCGATAAAGCTTTCTAGCTTTCAGAAAAAATCCTAAACACAAAAAAGGCTTCCAAATTTTGGAAGCCTCTTTATTTTTCTAAGAAAAATAATTATTTTTTGATAACTTTTTGAGAAACTGCTTTACCATTAACTGTTGCAGTAACGATGTAAGTTCCTTTTGTTAAGTTAGAAACATCTAGTCTAGTGTTTTCTTTAACTTCTGCAGTTTTAACAACTTGACCAGCCATGTTGATTACAGATACGTTAGCAGCTTGTCCGAAGATTAATTCGTTAGCAACTACTGTATTTTTCACCAAGTTAGCTTTAGTTCCGTTAACATCACCTACTGCTAATGTTGCAGTTCCTTTGATATCATCTACGAACAATGCGTTAGTTGAACTTTTTTGAAGTTTGATAGAGAAAGAATTAGTATCCCAAGAAACACCAGTAAGGTCTAATGTAACAGTAATCCAATCGCTAGCGTTGATACTTCCTGTATAAGCATTTTGCGTAGCAGCTGATAAAGTTACGTCGCTAGTTGTGTTAGCAGGAACGTTAAAGAACTTATCACCAGCATTGAAAGAGATACCTCCAGAAACACCTTTAAATTTAACAGTAATATAATTGATACCTGTAGTATTCATATTTTTATTAGCTGTCATAACGTAGATGTTTGACGTCGAAGTATTGTCAGTGATTTTTAAAGCACCTGTACCACCTACACCACCATCAACACTTTGTTCTCCTGATTTAAGAGCAAATCCTAAGCTTGATTGAAATGCTGCCCAGTCGTTAAAATCTGAACCTGCAAATAAATTTGTTTGAGCACTAGCAAACATTGCTGCAGATACACCTAAAATTGTAAAGATTTTTTTCATAATATAAAAATTTAAGTTTTATTAAAAATTGGATTGCTAATTTACATATTTTTTTAATTTGAAAAACAAAACATGAAAATTTAACAATTATTTAATCTTTCTTTATATAATGTTAAATACAAAAAAAGCTTATTAGATAATACTTTAGCTAAAACAATAAGACTTAATCTTGTTATTATCTATTGCAAATTTAAGCATTATTTACACATTATAAATATGATACATATTATGTTTGTATGAACAAAAAAGCCTCCCAAAATAGGAGGCTAGCTTGTTTTTCGGCGTGAAAAACTATTTTTTGATGATCTTTTGTGATACCGCTTTACCGTTAACAGTAGCAGTTACAATATAAGTACCTTTTGCAAGATTAGAAACATCTAGTCTAGCATTTTCTTTAACCTCAGCAGTTTTAACTACTTGACCAGCCATGTTGATTACCGATACTTTAGCATCTTGACCGAAGATGATTTCGTTAGCTACCACTGTATTTTTAACCAAGTTAGCTTTTGTAGCGTTGCTGTTACCTGTTGCTAATGTTGAATCTACTGTTAATGTAGCCTCATCAGAAATCGTTTGACATGTTCCAGAAGAAATAACAACTCTGAATTTAAAACCATTTGAAAATTCTATAGTTGCAGGTGTAGTAAGAGTTGCTGTTGTAGCACTTGCAGAAAATTCCTCAGGGATGTCCGTCCATGTTGTTTGATCAGTAGCAAGCATTTGCCATTGGTAAGTAAGGTTATCTCCCGTAGCAACAACAGAGAAGCTTGCAGAATCGCCAAGATTAACTGTTTGGTCAGCTGGTTGCTCATCAATAGTTGGGTTGGTACAAAGTACATTTTCAGTACCTGTCAAAATTATATCATCAATTCTCCATTCAGTAGGATTAGTTCCTGAAAATTTTATTTGCAGTGATTGAGTTTGAGGTATATTTCCTGTAGTAGTAACTAATGTCCATTTAGCAGTTCCTGATCCAGTTGGTCTAGTGTATGCCAGTTGGGTCCAAGTTGCACCTTCATCACCACTAACTTCTACCTTAAGTTCATTATTTGCTGCATTAGTTCCTTTTCTTTGACCAAATTTTAAGCTTACGTTCTCAAAATTTTCAGTAGAAATTCCTGAGATTAATAAGTATTTAGTTGCACTGTTAATCATTACATTTCCTTGTCCACTAGCTTCTGCATAATCAGTAACAGTACTTGCACTATTAGATCTTATATCCGTCCCTGATGTCCCTGCAGTAAAGACAATTGGAGCAGAATTGTCATAACCTGTATAAGTATTAACAGAAGTATTTGCACTTGGGTTACCAAATGTTTCTTTGAAGATTTGCGTCTGTGCGTTTAAGCCACATGCGATAGCAGCAATTGCTAATAAAGAATAGAATTTCTTCATAATAAAAATATTTAAGTTTAAGTTTATCTTTTGCAAAGTTAAAGTTATGTTCCCCAATCTTAAAGTTTCAAAGGTTAATAAATGGTTAAGGATTTCTATAGACATAATCTTTAACAAAGGGCTACAAATATAAACTTTTAAATTGATTGTAAAATTTTTGTTCAAAATTCTCGTTAATCACTTGTAAATCTTTTATACATCTGTATTATTCGTAGATTTACGCTCAGAAATTATTTGAAGTTGTATCGACAGATTTTTACCATTTTGTTGTGTTGCCTAGCTTGTGGACTTTTACAAGCTCAAATTTTTTCATGGAAAAATCCCAATCTTCCCAAAGATTCAGTAAAAAAAGACAGCATTTTTTCCGCTAGGATTAATAAGGATTATTTTACCAAAGACACTTTAGATTTTATAAAAAAAGCCCCCCAGTTGGTGTATGACGAAGAGGTTTTGGTGAAAAATACGAAAGCCAGAATTCTTGGCGACCTCAATTCCAAAGGTTCTATCGTGCGGGGTATCACTTTTGGAAACAACCAAGGATCTTCGGTACAAAGTTCTATGGATATGCAAATCTCCGGAAAGCTAAGCGAAGATGTTTCGATATTAGCATCGATTTCGGATCACAATTTACCAATTCAGGCGGATGGTTATACCCAGACTTTGCAAGAATTTGATAAAATCTATGTTCAGCTAGATATCAAAAAACATAGCATTATTCGTGCAGGACATTTGGATTTAGATGATGACAGAACTTATTTTGGACGCTACCAAAGACGCAGTATGGGCCTTCAATTTTTAACCAGCTGGGAAGATAACGGCAACAAAACCAGTCTGGACGTTTCTGGAGGTATTGCAAGAAGTGAGTTCAACAGAATGCGATTTCAGGGTATCGAAGGCAACCAAGGACCTTATCGGCTACTCGGGAAAAATGGCGAACAGTTTATTACCATTATCTCTGGCTCCGAACAAGTTTATATAGATGGCGTACTGATGAAACGTGGCGAAAACCTCGATTACACCATTAATTATAATACAGGCGAAATTACTTTCACGAGTTTTCGACCAATTTATAAACAGAATTTTATCACGATTACTTATAACTACACCAACCGCAATTATACACGCTTTCTTCTTACAGGAAATATCCAGCATCAGCGGGAAAAACTTAAGCTAGGTCTGTCGTGGTTCATGGAGAATGATAACAAAAATGCGCCGCTTTCGCTTAATTTGAGTGACGAAGACAAACAATATCTCATCAATGCGGGTAACAATGCTGAGATGATGTATGCGCCTTCTGGTGTGAAAACCGATTATGATGTTAATAAAATTTTGTACAAAAAAGTAGTTTCCGGAACCAATTATCACTACGAGTTTTCTACCAATAAAGAGGATGAACTTTACCAAGTGAGTTTTACCTATTTTGGTAACACCAAAGGCGATTATAGAATCTCGCAAACTACGAATAATGGGCGCGTTTTCGAATATGTAGGACTCGGGCTTGGTGATTATCTCGCGGTTCGTAGATTGCCAGCACCAGAGAAAACCCAAGTCTTTTCAACCAATGCAGAATATGCTTTAGAAAACGGTGTTGTCGGGGTAGATGCATCACTGAGTAATAACGATCTTAATCTTTTTTCATCCAAAGACAACAAACAAAATATTGGCTATGCAACAAGAATATATGCTAATAAAAGCTTTACCAAAAACAATTGGAAAGGAACACCGATGTTCGAATATCAGCATATCGACAAGCAATTTAAAGTTCTGGACAGAATTAACAATGTCGAATTTTGGCGCGATTTCAATCTAACAGAAGAATTTAGCCAGATTACTCAAAACAGATTTGTATTTGGTTTTGATAATATTTGGAAAGAGCGAACTTTTTTAAATTATAAAATCAATTACCTCGATGAAAAAGCCAATTACAAAGGCCTGAAAAATGATTTTAGCTTTGGTTGGAAAAATCAACGTTGGATAACGCTTGCCAATGCGTCTTATCTTGATACCAAATCTACCGCGATGAATACGCAGTTTATTCGGGCAAATACTTCCGCGGAATTATTAACAAAGAAAGGAAGTTGGTCAGTCGGCGCAGCACTAGAACATAATCTTAAAAAATACAACCAAACGGGACTTTATGAGGTGTCGAGTTTTAGCTGGAATGAAGTCTTTTTGCAAAAGAAAATTGCAGACAGCGCGCGGACAAAGCTTTTAACGAAAGTCTATTTGCGGGATAACGACTCCATTCGGGATAATCGTTTGCAACAGATGAACAATATTTTGGGAATTATGGCAGAAAGCCAAATCATTAAAACCGAAAAAACACAATTGTCGGCTTTGGTGCATTATCGTAAATTTTTCTATAAAGATCAAACTTTAGCGAACGATCAAAATCAAGATTTTGTTGTCGGAAACATTATGTACAACCAACAACTTTTCCAAAACGGAATGCGTTTGCAAGCTTTTTATGAATTAGGAAATGGACAAGAAGCGCAACGCGAATTTCAGTACATCAAAGTGACAGATGGACAAGGCGTTTATAAATGGACGGATTATAATGGCGATGGCATTCAGCAACTGGACGAGTTCGAGGTCGCAGAATATATCGACCAGGCGCAATACATCAGGGTTTACACCAATACAGTCAAATATTTGGCTTCCAACAAAAACAAATTACAATTGGCCTTGTTTGTAAATCCCGCAGTAATTTTTAGTTCCGAAAACGAGTTTTTAAAACGTTGGAATTTCAATGTGTCCATGTTGTCGCAAAATGCTTTTATGAAAGGCGATCGCGTCGTGGTGCTCAATCCTTTTGCAAAGGAAAGCGACCAGATTATGAAAACCCAAAACATCTTGTTTTCGGCATTGTTTAATTCCAATGACAAATCTGGTTGGAACGCCAATTACCGTTACTCGGCGAATGACAATTTGCTCAACGCCAATTATAGTATAGAGGAGCGTTCACAAGATTCGCATTTCTTTAATTTGGGATATTGGTTTAATAAGAACTTCCGTGCCGATTGGGAAAATCAACTGCAAGATATTACCAATCACTCACAGATGTTCAGCACGCGCAACTATCTTTTACAAAATTGGGAAACCAAACCCAAAGCCACATACCGCCTAACGGAAAGTCTGCAAGCCGAACTTTTTGGCGCGCTTCGCCAAAAGAAAAGATCCGATGGCGACGAGCGTCTCACAGCTTACGAGCTTTCTGGGACTTTGCAATGGGATCACAAGAAAACCTCTTTGCGTGCTAACTTTTCATTTATCAATAACGAGTTTACGGGCAATAGTTTTAGCATTGTTGGGAACCAAATGTTGGAAGGTCTCAAAGCTGGGAAAAACCAAGTCTGGAGTGTTATTTTGCAACAAAACCTCAATTCATTTTTGCAGCTCAATGTCAATTACGAAGGCCGCAACTCTGGCGAACGCACCATCCACACGGGAAGCATGCAGATTCGCGCAAGTTTTTAGAAGTTTTATTTGGGCGGCATTTCGCGCTATTCAGGGGTTTCGTCTTCAGAAGCCAAGCTTTGTCCTATCGCTGTTCTTCAGACCGCTCGCTTCGCTCGCGCCCTTACTATCCCGGCCGCAGATTCTAGATGATATTTTGGTGTTGTCATGCAATAGAAGCGTTGTTAGGGCTCAAAGCCCTAACAACGCTCAATACTCAATTATTTAAAACTAAAAAGAACACGTATAAATAATGTGTTAACTGCTTTATTTAGTAATTTTGAGTTTTAATTATTTCCCATGCCTTTGTACAAAGATTTTTCTGATGATAAAGCCAAAATTCTGATTTGGAAATTTGACGAAAACGAACATCTAGATATCAATACTTTATTAGAACCCGAAAATTATAATAAAGTCAAAGATTATCATCCCAAAAAAATTAATGAATTTTTGATGGTGCGTAAGATGCTACAGGAATTGTTGCCGGGTTATAAAATTTTATACAAAGAAAATGGCGAGCCTTTTTTGGAACCCAACGACTACAATATTTCCATAAGTCATTCTTTCCCATTAGCTGCCATTGCGATTTCAAAGATGAAAGTTGGCATCGACCTCGAACTCAAAAAAGAAAAAATAAAACACATTCGCCACAAATTTGTCCTTCACGAAAACGACTTTATAAATAATGATGCGGAAGTCGATTTTTTAACTGCGATCTGGAGTGTCAAAGAATCTTTGTACAAAATCCACCATTCCAAATATTGGTCTTTGAAAAAACATTACGACATCCAAAGTTTTGAACCAAGCGAAAATTTTAATGTGAAAGCCCGCGTCTATGACCAAAATTTTGAAGATGTTTTCGAAGTCAAGGTGAGAAGGCTTGGTGATTATTATTTTTCGATCGTTTTGGAATAATCAATAATCAGTCATTCTTGTGTCGATAATAGTTTTCGACCACTTTTCGTTGATCTTTTGCTACATCATAAATCAGTTCTAATAAATCCTGAATGTTTTTCAGTTCGGTTAAATGACTTATTTTTGTTGGATCTCTATGGTCAATATAGTCTCTTTCATCAAGTTCTTGTCGGCGTTTTTCTAGAAGTTCGTCTACGTGATCGTCGGGTTCTATTTTGCTTTGATCGATAATTTCGTGATCAAATTCTTCCTTATGCAACAGCGAATTGCTTCTAATAAGCTCTGACGAAATTTTTATTTTCCAACTTTGGCTATCAATTTCGGGATACAACTCTTGATTTTTAGCAAACTGAGACAAAGACGCGGTATAAGCTGTTAATAGGTGAGAAGTGGTCACAAATTGATGAACTGTTTCTAATTTTTTTCGTTGATCTTTTGGATCCGAAATCATTCGTTGAAAGTTGTCGGATAAGTTGGCAAGGTCGATAATGGCGTTTTTTCTTTTGAGACGATAGTCTTCATCGTTTTCTTTTTTGTTAATGAAAAGATCCATCACCACCCCAAAATAATCGAGGTTGCTTTTTCCTGATTTTTTCATCAGTTGCAAATTTTGGGTGTATTCCCAAACCGGAAATACAAAATAGGCAACCAAAAATGTTACCGCACCTGCAATAGCCGTATCTATAATTCTGTCTTTAAAAATGAGATTAATATTCCCTGGTTTTAAAAAATTAAACGACAGAAAAACATAAATGGTCATAAAAAATACAGCCCAAAAATATTTTGATTTTAAGAGACTAAAACATAAAGTCATTGTCGTTAACAATATAGCTAGCAATAGACTTTGGTCGGTGATGTAATACAAAAGGATATATGCCGCGATGCCTCCTGCGACGGTGCCATACAGTCTGAGGAGATTGCGATGCTTGGTTGTGCTGTAAGCGGGTTTCAAAATAGCAGTTATCGTAATCATAATCCAATAGGCATGACCGATTCCTAAAAACTCGAGTTTCGAGATGATGTAACCAATAAATAAGGCTAAAGTCACACGAACGGCATGGCGGAAATGCCCAGAATGCAAAGAGATATTGCTCAACAAAACCTTGCGGTTGAGGCGTTCTTCTTTTGGAACAAACTTGTTAAGATCCAGTCCTGTAGAAAGACTTTTGGCAAGTTTTATATCTTGGTCAAAGACACGGAAAATAGTTTTGATTTCGTCCGTAACTTCTGTTATTCTCATCAAAACCTGACGCAAAAGCATGAAATCTTCTAGGTTATCTGCATTGATGACTTCTGCGCGATGTTCGTAAAATTGGTGGTAAATATTTTTTAATTCTTTATCAAAATTATATTGTTCTTTGGTTCTGATGTTGCCTTGTAAAGCGATACCAATGTTGGTAATCTCGTTGGCCATATTCATCAGATAATCGTGCATTTGGTTTAGGATTTTAGTTTCTCCAAAAACATGATTTAGTTTTCGATAGTCGTTTTCTGAAGTTAAAAGTTTTTCAAATAAATCAATTGAATTCAGGAACATTAACATCAGGATTCTACTTTGTGTCGTAGATTCATTTACGATTTTTCTGGTTTTAAAAACGATTTCTCGGGTTGCTTCTTGTTGTTCTTTTATTTTTATTTGTTGTGCAATCAATTGGTTGATGAGGCCATCGACATTTTCATTTTTTTTATAAAATTTGGCTTTAATTCTTAAATAATCGGCAAGTTCGAGGTAGTTTTCGCCCACCATTTGACTTGCTAATTTGTAAGGTTGTAATGTAGAAACGACTAAGAATACAATGACAAACCAAATACAACCTGCTAGAAATACGATTAAGCTATGGAAAACATCATCCCCCGTGAGATGCCCATCGATAAAAATGCTGAGAACCACTAATGATAACGAGCCAACGCCCGCGAGTCGACTTCCATAGACGCCAATCAATGAGAAAAACATTCCAAAAACTATGATTTCCAAATAGACAATCCACTGAAAATCTTTGACGAGACTGGCTATTAATGCAACTAAAAAATAAGAAATAACGGCAAAGGCTAATGTATTTCGTCGTCTTACGAAAGGTCCTGGTTGATCTGTTAATCCGACAAAGCTCGTGCCCATTGGGAATAAAAAATATTCTTGCAACAAACCGAAATGCGCCAAAATAATACTTGGAATAACAATGGCAAGCGCTATTCTTGTCCCTGCAAAAATATATTGGCTTGTGAGAAATTTTTTGAGTTCCGCAGTATAATTCATATAACAAAAATAAAAGAAAAATGCCTCAAATATGAGGCATTTTAAAATATTATCAGATTAATTATTAATAATCTTGAGAGTTGTAAGTTTCACCTCCGATGTTCCAAGTTAGACCAAATCTAAGTGTATTGTCTAAAGCACTATTTACTTTTGACATATTAACTAAGTATGATAAATCTAAACCGAAAGATTGATATTTGAGACCTACACCCACTGTTGCATATTGTCTAGCGCCTTGCTCTGGACTTTCTGTAAAGTACCCAGCACGGATTGCAAAGGCATCATCATAAGAATATTCTGCCGCGCCCGAGAACATGATACTTTTTTTGTTACCGAAAGATTTTCCGATACCTTCCATTACCCCAACATTCGGAATTCTGAATACAGGTTTTCCATTGGCGTCATATTCTGCGATTTCTGGACCAGGAACTAAAAGTTTTGATGCTTCACCACTGATGCTGAATCTGTTAAGGTCGTCGATGAATAAATCATAGCCAACACCCAATCTTGCCATTGTCGGAAGATAAGAGCGAGAATTTTCGTCACCCGTATAGTCTAATCTAGGACCTAGATTTTGTACAGCCCAACCAGCATTAACACGACCTTCGTAGTCCCCAATACTTTGATGCTTAGGTGATCTATAGTAACCAGAAACATCTACTGCAAAGGTGTTAGCAGGTTGTAAGGTATTGTCAGAATTGAAACTACCGCCTAAGTCTGATCTGATGAAACGACCAGTAACCGCCATAGAGTAGTAGTCAGATAGTTTAAGACCATAAGCGACATCGATAGAGAATTCGTTTGGTTTGGTTGTACCACCAGAGATAACTTCGTTACCAACTAATGATGTTAAATCTACTTGTCCCATATTGAAATAGTAGATACTAGCACTCAACGTTGATCTTTCATCATCACCTAAAAATGTGTAAAAAGATCCGTATAATAAAAATACATCATTGGTCAGTTTACTCATATAGGGCGTATAGTTAACCCCAACACCAGAAGTGTTTTTCGCGAAAGGATATTTTGCTGCGTTCCAAAATTGTGAAAAAACATCAGTTGATGTCGCAACCCCTTGATCTCCCATACCTCCTGCTCTTGCGTCTGGCGAAATTCTTAAAAAAGGAGCTCCTGTTAGTACTGTGTAGTCAGACTGAGAGTAGGCGGCTATGCTCATCCCTAAACCCAAACCTAAAAAGAGTTTTTTTGTAAAATTCATAATTAGTTAGTTATTGGTAAAATTTACCGTTTAAATATTTATATTTTGCTATTTTAATAATACCATTTTTTCGACTGCTGTGGCGCTACCTTTACACTTGTCTTGGTTTTGACTTTTTGCAAATATCTTAAAAATATATGTACCTTTTGCTACGGTATCTCCAAAGTCATCTTTTCCGTCCCATTCGATAGCTTGTCTTGGCGTTCTGTAACCTTCTAAAAATGGTTCAGCGGTTATGGAGTTACTTAGTGTTCTTACCAGTTTTCCAGTAATGGTAAATATCTGAACATTAACGTCCAAAATATCATCACAATTGTGCTCGAACTGTACATATGTTTTGTTGGTGAAAGGATTTGGCCAATTAAGCGGTCTGTTTATGATCAATTGTTGCTGGCTTTCGTCTTTCACTACAAAGTTTAACGTAGAGGTCGTTGAATTATTGTTAATATCCCAAACTTTAAATGTTAATTGATGCTCTCCAGGTTTCAAATTGCGGAAAGGATAACTCACATTTCCTTTTTGATAATCAGCCAGGCTCGGATTAACACAACCATTGCCTTCTCCCGCAGAGAAATAATCATTAAGCACTTTGGTATTGATAACCTCTCCGTCCAAAAGAACAGTTATATCATGCCCAATACCAGAGCCTGTAGAATTTATCCCGATATTGTCCGTAACGCAGGCTAAAAGCATTGGGTTTTGATCTGTAATACCACCGTTAGCAAAGTTAATATTATTCATGTAAAGATTAACTTTCGGAGGTTCGGTGTCGTTAATTCCGTTAGGGTTGATATCACCAATAGTTACCGATCCGTTATAGAAAACGTCGTGGGATTTGTTGTCAGCATAGATTAGAATTCTACCAGATCCCAAGTCATAATTAATATCTTTGGGTACATAGAATTCAATGGTATAATTTCCATTAATGACTTGTCCCGAAGCTTTCACAATAGGGCTTCCTTCTTCAATATATTCTAAAATAGGAAGCATCTTAGGATTGTTGTCGTTGTTAAGCGTTTTCTTTTTAAGTTTTTTGTCATAGATATTGACTACAGCACGCCCATTAAAGCTATTGTCTAATGTACCGTCTGGCTTTGTTACATGACCTTTTACCTTAACGAAATCTAATGCACGGATTTTTCCAGGTTCTGGAGATTCTATCTCATCAATCTTTGCAAGTCGCTGCGGACGAGAAAGTGTCATCGCAGGATCACCAAGATAATTCACCTTTAAGTGATTAATGTTGTTGCCTTGTTTTCTTTTGGCTTCAAGAAAAGAATCGCCTAGAGTACGGAATTTGTCGTTGTTTAATTTGAAAATACTCTCCGTAAAATTACCTGTAAATTGTTCCCCATATACCACTGCAATGGCACGACTTGATGTTATCATGTTGGCAGCACCACCCGATTTAAGCTTAATTACCTGTTCTCCAACGGAATTAGTAGCAGGATCATCCCAAAGCGTGAATTCGCATGTGATGGTAGATACCAACGGAAATCTGCTATAAAGTGAAGTGTAATTATTGAAATTTTGAACTTCGGTCGATGTTAAAACTCGTTCTTGTGACCAACCATTGATTCCGCCATGGCCGAAATAAAGGAGGAATGCGCTATTGCCGACATCATTGCTAATGGCTTGATTAATTTGTGGATAACGTTGTCCTCCCGCAGAGGTTTCCGCAGGAAAAGCATCGAGGTATAGTTTTCTAACATTATATTCAGATCTTGTGGTTCCTGTTTCAAAATTTGATACCAGAGATGTATTCATTGTATTGTGAAAAGGAGAATCATTATCTGCGTCGTCATCTACCACAAAATCCAATTTCATTCGCCATTCACCAAAAGGAGAAGATTGACCAGGTAGTGCATTGTAATAGGCTAATGTTTTGTCAATTAACAATTTAGCTTCTGCAGGATTAGCCGCAGGAAGTCGACCGATAGGTATGTCTGGTAACATACTTCCAAGGTCATTAACTGTTTGTGGTGAAGTCATTACAAAATAATCATCGGTCACATAAGTATTGGCATAGTCGTGACTTTCTTCACTTTGATAACTTGGAATAACGTCTGTATTATTAGCCAATCTGTTTTTGAAATCATAAGAGGTGTCTCCAAGTAAAAAGACATATTTCAAAGCACCTTTGGGCGAATTAAGTTTAGATACAAAATCTCTTACGGCTGTAATGTCTTTGCTTCCACTACTAAATTCGTTGTATATTTTGTTAATATCAACAACTTCTACATTCATAGCATTGGTTGTACGATGATAGTTGGCAAGACGTTGAGCATCATTCATCATGTTTGGTTGTGTAATGATGAGGTAGTCGACATTGGAAAGCCCAGATAGATTTTGCTGGTCTATACGTCCAACAAATGCTGGATTATAAGCAGCAGATGAACTAAAAGCGACAAATTCGTTATTGAAATAAGTGTTATTGGCAATATAGCCGATATTGTACACATTAGAATTTCCGCTACGATTATTTTTCCTTTTGACATTCGTAATGTCCGACACATCCCAGACTTGCTCTAAGCCTGCAATATTTGATAAAGAAAAGCCATATAGATTATTACTTGCTTCCTCTATACTGTAATCGCGGAAAGGCAATTGTCCAGCGTTGTTATAGGTAAGGTCTTGTTTGTATTTAACTTCAGCGTAATCCCAATAAAATTGTCCATAAGGATTATTCGCCGTATTCGGTTTGTAGGAAAAAATTATACTAGAAGTTGGCGTATTTGTTATATTACCATTGCTAACTAAAAGTCCGAGGTCTTTGGAGCTGACATTCAGGTTTTTAATATCCTTGCCGTTTACGGAAAATTCCATCTGGTTCTTTTCACCATTTAGCGAGACCACTCTTGTCCTGTATGAAATGTTATCGTTAGCATTAAGCGGTGTTCGGAGATCAAATTTAACTTCTTTGTTTGTTGTAAATGCATCACCAACCCAAAGACGTCCCAACTTTATTAAGTTAAATTTTTCCTCATTGATATATTGGTAGTCATCATAGCGCGTTATCAGGTTATTGGGAGGAGCAATGTCGTAATCGCTAATTCTTTTTCCTGGACCGATATCAAAATTAATAAAGTAGTAAGAAAAATCATCGTATAGATTGATAAAATTAGAACTTTTATCTTTTCTAGTTTCAGTTCTTTTATTATTGGTTTTTACATCTTGTGGGTTGTAAAGATTAAATCCATTAGGACCTTGCGCATAAAAAAGCACATAGTCCTGATCATTCCATACGCCATCTTCTTCGCCCACAACTTGGATAGCATTTTCCTGAAGTGCTGCGTAACGCGCATCTGTATTGTTTTCTGGAAGCATTAATCCACCATTTCCGTAGACACGAAAGTTTTTAGGGTTAATCCCAGAAACATTAATGCCATTATCTTGTAAGAATTTTTTAGAAATTTTGAATACGCCAGATTTGTCCACTTTAATTTTATAAAAAGTACCGCTTTTCAACGGGTTTTCTGTACTTCCCAAAGCATCCCCTTTTTTAAGAATCAGATTGTTGTTAGACAATTCGACATCTACAGACACTAAACGATAAATAGTATTAGCTTCTTTTTTAAAAGCAGGAATGTAGGCAGTGCCAATTTGAGCATTTTGTAGCTCATTAAAACTATAGGAAGCTTCGTAATGATTTGAGTTTACCAATAAGTCCTGGTTAATATCGTACAAATCTTCGGGTTTGGCCTTTTCCCAATTAAAGTTTTTAACAACAATTTCCTTACCCTCATTCCTTTTTTCGACAACTAGTGTAACGCCACGAGAACCAATATCATAACCACTATTTTTAAAAAAAGGCATGTTTTGCTTATAGGTGCCAAAATCGAAAGTTTTGCTTCCTTCCCATTGTATGTTGACTTTTTGTCCAAAAGCACCTAGCGAGATAACAGCAAATAATAAAGAGTAAATATTCTTTTTCATTGAGTATGTATTCAATTTACAAAATAAACGAAAATTTCTAAAAAAAGATATATAACAATAAAACTTATTTATCCACGTTAGAAAAAAAGCATATCATTATTTGATTTATTAAAATATTTATTTTTTCTTTGTACTTTGTAAATGATTATATCAACTATGAAACAAATTAAATTGTTTTCACTAGCTATCGGCTCTGCTTTAGTACTTGCAAGTTGTGGCGGAGGTAATACGAAAAGTGGCGGTGGGACGAAACGTTTTACTAGTAAAACTGGTTGGAAACCAAACGAGAAGAATGGTTATTTCTTTTCGGGTAAACAACAAAAACAAAAAGGTTGGCCAGGCATGGTATATGTCGATGGAGGAACTTTTACAATGGGATTAGTGCAAGACGATGTCATGCATGATTGGAATAACACGCCCAGACGTATGCAGGTGAGCTCTTATTTCATTGGCGAAACCGAAATTACCAATTATGAATATCGAGAATATACGACATGGCTGAAATATGTATTTCCACCATCTGATCCTAATTTCAAAAATATTTATTCAGGCGCTTTACCTGATACTTTAGTATGGAATAATAAGTTATCAAGAAATTCTTATTCAGAAACTTATTTCCGTAGTCCAGAGTTTGACTATTACCCAGTTGTCGGTGTTTCTTGGCTACAAGCGACAAAATATTGCGATTGGTTAACCAACCGTGCCAACGAAAAAGCTTTAATGCAAAAAGGTATTCTTCCAAAAGATCTATACACCAACGAATCCAATTATCAAGGTGAAAGTACCTTCAACATGGATAAGTATAAATCCAATGATGCCGAGCTAGACGCTATTGTTGATAAAAATAAGTTACAAAAACAAACAGGTATTAAGACAACTAATACAAGATTGTTAGCCGCTAACAAAGGTGGTACATCTGGTTTGGTTGAAAAATTCAGATTGCCTACAGAAGTAGAATGGGAATTCGCAGCTTTAGGTATGCAAAAGAACCGTAAATACAACAATTACCTAGGTAAAAATCCTGAAATTGATAAACTAAAAGGTAAGAAAGGACGTAACAGAGGTATGTATCTTGAAAACTTTAAGATGGGTAAAGGTGATTACTCGGGTGTAGCAGGATGGAAAAATGATGGATCACCAACCACTTCGGATGTTAAAAAGTATCAATCTAACGATTTAGGTATATTTGGGATGTATGGTAACGTTGCAGAATGGGTAGCAGATATCTATCGTCCACAGATTGATGAAGACTTTAATGATTTTAACTATTACAGAGGTAATGTTGTTTTAAAATCAGAGAAAAATGCAGACGGTACCTACAAAAAAGTTGGAAATGTAGAGATGAAATATGACACCATGGCAAACGGACAACTCGTATACAGAGGTCTTCCAGGTGAATATGAAAAACAAGTTGTTGCAGACGACAGAAATTATCGAGACGGCGATTATCAATCTTCTTTAGATATGTCTGGTGCTAATTCTGACAGTACATTCAATATGTATAATTCTGTAAGAAAAGGTTTCGTTGTTGACAAAAGCGGTAACGTTGTTCTTGAAAAACAGAAAAAACAAGTGACAACAGCTATCACTAACGAAGTGAGAGTTGTTAAAGGTGGATCTTGGCTAGATTCTTCTTATTGGTTAGATCCAGGACACAGAAGATACAAAGATCAAGGAAGAACTTTTAGTTGGATTGGTTTCCGTGTTGCTCAAGATGCTAAAGATAGTGGAAAACGAAGCAAAAGATAAAAATTCATATTAAGCAGTAGATTTTCTACTGCTTTTTTTATGCTCCTATTTTTTTAAATCTTAATTTTGAAGCATGAATATCGAATCTTTCTACAACTTATATAAAAAAGCTAACAACTGTATTATAGACAGTCGAAAGCTTCAAAATAACGACATCTTTTTTGCATTTTCTGGTGAAAGTTATAACGCAGCAGAAAAAGCCGAAGAAGCTATTGCCAATGGCGCTTTAGCAGTTATTGTTGAGGATATTACTTTTAGTAATCCAGGACGTAATATTTTTTATGTTGAATCGACTTTAAAGTTCTTGCAAGACTTAGCGATTTATCATCGTAGTCAATTAAAAATCCCGATAATAGGATTAACGGGTAGCAATGGTAAAACCACGACGAAAGAAATGATCAGCACAGTTCTGTCAAAGAAGTTCTACGTACAAAATACCTTTGGAAATCTTAACAATCATATTGGGGTGCCTTTAACAATTCTATCGATTAAACCTGAACACGAAATTGCAGTTGTCGAAATGGGGGCCAATCATCAA
Source organism: Soonwooa purpurea (assembly GCF_053891095.1). Taxonomy (NCBI): domain Bacteria; kingdom Pseudomonadati; phylum Bacteroidota; class Flavobacteriia; order Flavobacteriales; family Weeksellaceae; genus Soonwooa; species Soonwooa purpurea. Next base: position 54,430 of record NZ_JBSSMA010000013.1, on the reverse strand, counting down.
AAAGAAATAGAATCTCTTTGTAAAATCGCAAAACCCAATATAGGATACATCACTAATTTTGGAAAAGCACATCTCGAAGGTTTTGGCGGTTTCGAAGGTGTTATCAAAGGAAAGTCTGAACTTTATTATTATCTCAAATCCTATGAACAATGCATTTTGGTTAACGAAGCAGATGCGATACAGTTGGAGAAAACTAAAGATTATGTCAACAAAATAAGTTTTGGAAAATCAACTTCCGATTTCGTTTATGATGTTTTTGCTAAAGAGCATTTTGTAGGACTCATTTATCAAAACGAAAAATTATTATCCAACTTAACAGGTCAATATAATTTTACTAATTTGTCGGCGGCAGTTAGTTTGGGCTTACATTTTAAAATTGAATTCAAAGACATTAAAGAAGCTATAGAAAATTATTTTCCGAGCAATATGCGTTCGCAAGTTCAGAAAAAAGGTGACAAAACGCTGGTTTTAGATACTTACAATGCCAATCCGAGCAGTATGTCGGCGTCTTTGGATAATTTTAAAGAATTTGAAGGTTCCAAAACGATTATCATCGGCGATATGCTCGAACTTGGTAATGAGAGCGAAGCTGAACATCAATCTATTTATGAAAAAGCATCCCAGCTTAGTTTTGATCAAATAATTACTGTCGGAAAAGAATTTAAAAAAGTAAATCACCATGATTTAGCTTTTGAAAATACATCAGCATTAATCGATTATCTTAAAGAAAATCCTATTACCACGCAGAATATTTTACTAAAAGCATCGCGTGGAATTGCTCTAGAACAAGCAATAGAATGTTTATGAAATATCGTGATTAGATAAAAAATCTTCGAGGACTAAAAGAATATTATTAAAAGTGGACTTTTCGACATCTTGTTGGATTTCCACTTTATTTTTCCATTCTACTTTGGTGATGCCTTCTTCTACTTGCGGAATTGGCGTTTTTGCATCGCTATAAGACATGTGGTACCAATAGGTTTTTTTAAGGACAGGCTGGGATTTTATATGATACATGTGATAAGTGGTGCTGATAAAGTCCAAAAGTTGCAAATTGCTCAAGCCACATTCTTCTTCAACTTCTCGCAAAGCCGCATCATTACGAGATTCACCAGATTCTATTTTCCCCTTTGGAAGATCCCATTTTCCGAGTCGGTAGATGAACAATATTTTGCTTTCAGGATTAATGACAATGCCGCCTGCCGCTTCGATAACCTGATAATGATTTTGAAATTTTGACCACAATTCTTCCACATCGTTGTGGTAGATCGCTACATCTTTGGTCGATGTATTCTGCAAAAGATCCATCGCAATATCGAATTGTAAATCCTGTTCAAAAGCTATGTTTCGCTCAACGATTTCAGGCTTTTCACTAAGGATTAATTTTTTTTCATTGATAAAAACTTTATACATTTGCGTAGCTTATTAATTATAATTACAAAAATAGAAAAATGAATCTAGAAGGACGAAAAATTATCGTAAATAAATCGATTAAAGATTTAACAGAAATGCTGAAAAATGCTGAAGATTATAAAGCTTTGATGCCAGATAGTCTGCAAAATTTTGAAGCAAGAGAAGGTGGTTTCAAATTTGGATTGAAAGGAATGCCTGAGATTGCGCTTAAGATTCAGGAAGTTACAGAGCAAAAAGTGGTGTTGGCTTCTGCAAGTTCTAGTTTGGATTTTTCTTTGACAGGTAATATGTCGCCAATTAGCGATAATCAGACAGAAGTCCAGCTATTGTTTGATGGGAAATTCAATCCGTTTATCAAGATGATGGTGGAGAAACCATTGAAAAACTTTATCGATGCTTTGACTGATAAAATCGAGCAACTTTAATATTTTAGAAAAATTCCTGATGAATGATCGTGTCCACTGCCTGTTACAGATGACAAAACGTTAACGTGATTATTCATTTTCAGGACAGCCATAAAAGCAAAAATCAAAGCCTCTTTGTAATCGATAATTTCTTTTGAAGGAATCTCGATTTGGGTTTTGGTTTTTGTTTTAATTTTTCTAATTAAATAATCATTGTGCGTTCCACCGCCTGTAAATAGGGCGTTTTTAATATTATTCTCAGTTAGATTTTTAGCGATTTGTTCGGCAGCATGTTCTGTGAAAGTTGTCAAAATATCGAAATCTGAATAGCCTTTTAATAAAGGAAAAATTTCAGTTTCTACCCATTCGTAACCCAAAGATTTAGGCGCATTTTTCTTATAAAATCCAAGTTGATTTAATGCTTGTAAAAGTTCAGGAATAATTTGTCCTTGTTTTGCTAAAAATCCGTCTTTATCGAAATTATAAGCTTGTTTCTGTGCAAAATGATTAAGAACAATATTGACTGGGCAAATGTCGTAACCGATTCTTTTATCTTCTTTTTTAAATGAAATATTAGAAAATCCTCCTAGATTAATACAAGCTTCGAACTCTGAAAATAACAATTGATCGCCAATCGGGACCAACGGTGCGCCGTTGCCACCCAAAAGCACATCTTGCATTCTGAAATCGTAAACGACATTCTTTTTCGTCAACAATTGCAAAGCGCGTCCGTCGCCTATCTGAACTGTGAAATTTTTTTGAGGTTGGTGATAAACCGTATGTCCGTGAGAACCTATGATATCTAGGTTTTCGATATTATGATTTGAGATAAAAGCTTTGGTCAACTCACCCAGCAAAAAACCGTAATCTGAGTTAAGCTGGAACAAGTCTGGTGCATTGAGTTCGTTGGCTTTTCGAAGTCGATTTTCCCACGTTTCAGAATAAGAAATCGTCTCGGCTTGTAGGATGTCAAAAGACCAATGTTCATTAGTTTTCCAGAATTTTGAATAACAAATATCCAAGCCATCTAGGCTAGTTCCGGACATTAATCCAATTGCGAAATAATGTTTTGTAGCCATTATAAGCCAGTTTTTGGTAATCCTTTGGTGTTGAATTGTCCAGAGTTGTTGTAGAATGTGTATTCTGTAAAATCATCTTTTGCAACCATACCGTTAGCACCAATCAAAACATTGCCATCTTGATCGGATACAAAAACAGTGTCTTTGGTGTACATTTTTCTATTTTTTTTGTCCCAATTAATAGTTTCTGTTACGAAAGTTCGGCCTTCGTTGGTGACAATTTTTACGCGACCTTTTGCAAAATAGAAATCTTTCTTTTCGTCGTATCTTGCATATTTGGCCCAAATTTTTCCAGGAACTTTTGGATTTTTTTTGTCAAAATATTCGAGGTAAATTCCTTTTTTGGCTTCTACGTAAGGCGAGTCAATCAGTTCGTATTTTTCGAGTAAAGCTGCATCGAATTTTACTTTGACTTTTCCAGAATCTCTTTGGACAATTTTCGCATTGTAAATAACTTGCGAAGGGAAATTGGTTTTTTTGTCTTGTTTTTTTTTCGTGATGTCTTCCTCACATGATTGCAAAACAAAAAGCATTAAGAAACTAAAAAAGATCTTGTTTCTTAATGCTGTATGTTGTGATATTTTACTAATTCTAAAAATCATTAGTAACTATCTTTAATATTAGTTGTAAAGTCTTCTTCCGAACCATTTATCAGCAAAGTTAATACCTATCTTAAAGTTGATAAAATTCTGCTGAATAAGGTTGTTTTCCAAAGTTCCTCTGCGTCCTAGTTCTAAGCCAAGGTCAATGCTGTTCATTCTCGTTACACTACTTTTTTGGAAAGGTAATGTTACACCACCTGTGATAGCATATTTGTTGATGTCTTTTCCACCAATATTGAGCGCTCCTTTTTCATAATAAGCACCATAACGGTAGATGACACGAGAAAAATAGTTTCTGAAGTTGTTGTAGTTAGGAACAATCCAACCTCCTGCAGAAATTTTGTAAGAACTATTATATTTAAGCGTTTGTCCTAAGAAATTAAAGTTTTCGCCATTTTTATAATCCAACTGTGTTCCTACAAACCATTTGGTTTCATGACCGTAACCTAGACCCAAAGAGAACTCTTGAGGTAAGAATTTTTTATCTCGGCTTTCTTTTTCATCAATGATGGTTTCGTAACCTTTAACATCACCAATACCTTTGAAATAAGTACTGTTGGTGTATACGCTTTCCATTTGACCAGTCGTTCCGAAAGTGTAAGTTGCTCCTAGTGTTAATTTATAATCGTTGATGAATTTTTTCTGATAGGTTGTACCTAGTGTAAAATTGAAAGAATTGATTTTGTTGCTGTTAGAATAACCGCTTATCAATTCGGCGTCAGAGAAAGTAACTTCTTCGATGTCGTACAATTTTCCAAAGTAATAATTGGTTCTCAAACCTAATGCAAAACTTGGCGTAATCTGATAGCCCAAAGCCGCTTGGATTGTGTTAAGCGTACCTTTGCCATTGTATTTATGACCTTCGAGATTGCCTTCAGAAGTCGTTAAAGTTCTTAGAATTTCGTATTGTTTAGAACTATATGGCTGGAAACCCAATCCGAATTTTACTTTCTTGCTCAGAGGCATTGCAATGGCAATATTCGACAGATAATTAGAATGTTTGGTAACATTCGTATTGTTATAATCTGTTTTGTAAAAGTTATTTTCGTTGGTACCTTCAACTTTAATAGTTGCCAATTCTAGGTTGGTATTAGCTGCTGGGTTTTTAAAATTGAAATTATTATTGAAATCCCAAATGTAAGCAGTAGAAACACCTCCCATAGAACTTACATCTACTGTGTTGTCATATTTTATATCACCAATTCCGTAGGCTGCATATGGAGAATTACCAATACTTTGGGCATGTAGGTAAAATCCCGCTGTAAGTAATGATGCGACAAAAGTCTTTTTCATTCGTTGTTATTATCAAAGCGCAAATATCTTAATTAATAATGAATCTCAAAAATTTATTTGGCGTTAAAGTTTGTTAAGTGCTTTGGTATTAATTTCATTCTTGTTATTTAGCCTTCTCAAATGACCTAAAGCTAGAACTTATTTTTTATATTTGTTGGCATGAAATGGGAAAAAATCGTCGGTCAAGAAAAATTGAAGCATCAGCTTTTGTCAAGTATTAATGATAATCGGGTAGGGCATGCACAATTATTTGTTGGAGAAGAAGGTTATGGCACTTTAGCGATGGCTCTTGCGTTTTCACAAGAGATTCTTTCGCGAGAAAATCCATTGGCTGCGCAAAAGGTAGAACATCTTAACCACCTCGATTTGCATTTCAGTTTTCCAATTTTCACCGAAAAAAATATTTCACTCAGCAAACGCTATTTCACAGAATGGCGTGAAATGATTCTTGCAAATCCTTATTCTAGTTTTGATGATTGGACCAATTATTTAGATTCCGAAAAAAAACAATTCTTTATCTCTGCACAAGAAGCCGAAGACATGCACACCAAATTTGCTTTAAAAAGCTTTGAAGGTGGTAGCAAAATTCTCATTATTTGGCGTGCTGACAAAATGAATGAAGAAGCGGCGAATAAAATCCTGAAATTCTTAGAAGAACCGCCCAAAAATACATATATTATACTTTGTGCTAATAGGATAGATACTATTTTGCCAACCATATTATCGCGTTGTCAAATGCTTGAAGTACCTCGTATTGAAGACGAAGACATTAAGAACGAATTGATAAAACGTTTCCCAAATCAGGAAGAATCATCTATTGATACAATTGTCAATCAATCTCGTGGTGATCTTAATATTGCTTCTAAAATCTTAGAAGCAGGAACTTCCGCTAACGAGTTCGACGAACTCTTTATCCAATGGGTTCGTAATGCTTTTATGGCGAAAAAGAAACCCGAAGTTTTGCGTGCAATTATCCGTTGGTCACACGAGATCAGCGCATGGAACAGGGATAAACAAATTCGATTTTTAGAGTTTTGTACAGAAACTTTCCGTCTTGCATTGCTTCAAAACTATGCAAGTCCCAATTTGGTTTATAGAAAATTGGATAGCAATGGTTTTGGGTGGGATGCTTTTTCGACTTACATCAGCGGTGCCAATATTGAAGCTATTTTGGAAGAATTAACAGATGCCAGTTATCATATTTCTCGTAACGCAAATGCCAAAGTTGTACTTACAGATATGGGCATCAAATTGACAAGACATATCCATAAAAAGCACACATAATTTCAAAAAAAATAAATTTTAAGAATTAAAATCAATCAGTTGTTTGGTTTTTCTAAATACGATACATTTGCAAGTAAAATTGATGTGAATGAGAATCTCAAAAGAAGAAAATATTTTGTTTGCTGCCGAAAAACTTTTTGCTAAGAAGGGGTTTGGCGGTACATCTACGCGTGAGATTTGTAAAGAAGCAAAGGTTAATATTTCTATGATCTCCTATTATTTCGGTTCCAAGGACAAACTTTATGAACGTATTTTCGAATACCGAATGAACGAAAGTATCAGTTTTGGAAAAGATATTTTGGCACAACCAAAACTTAACGAATGGGAAAAATTAGTATTGTTAATTGATCAGTTTTGTGGTAAAATTATTCGTATGCGCGATTTTTATACCATTATGCAACGCGAACAATTATCGAATAAAACGCCTTATATTATTGATTTTTTGAAAAAGTCACAAATGAATTTTTTAAACATATATGGTGCATTAATCACGTCTGGTTATCAAAATGCGGTCTTTACAAAATTACCAAGAGTAGAGTTTATCCATTCAACAATTTCTGGAACAATTTTCAGTGCAATTCATGGCTTACAGGTCTATAAAGAATTTGCTCATGCCGAAAATGATGCGAATTTTGAAACCCTTTATTTTACAGAACTAAAAGATCACATAAAAAATATCTTAAAATATTTGTTAGGCTATAACGAAAAATAAACAATTTTTTTAAAGCATACTAAAAGATTTTCGTAATCTAAAAATATTAAAACTGAAACGCATTTATTTTTTCATCTTTCATTAAAATCTCAACGAGTTGTTGATGTTTGCTTAGTTTTCCTGTAAGTCGCCAAGTTGTAGAAATACTGTCTTTACCGTATTGTTGCCTGATAATTTCTTGTTTTAAATCCGTTTTTCGGAAAAGCATTTGACAATATTCGTAGTCGTTAACGCTTGTTGTAATTTTATAATCCCGAATTTTATTATTGCTGTCGATGATGTTTTGTAGAAATAGTAGAATTCTTAAAATCAACATTACCAAAAAAGTGCCCAACAAAGCCAAATAGATATGGCCAGATCCTACAGCCATCCCGAGCGAAGCGGTTGCCCAAATGGTAGTTGCTGTTGTTATGCCTCCGATTTTGTTATCATCTTTGAAAATAACGCCAGCGCCAAGAAAACCAATTCCGGTGATAATATTGGCTGCCAAACGGTCCGGATTATCAACACCTATTTTAAGACTCAGAATCGTGAAAATACATGACCCGAAACTGACTAAAATGAAAGTTCTTAATCCAGCTGATTTATTTTGATACTCGCGATCTGCACCGATAACAAGCCCTACCAATACCGAAATTAATATTAGTAAAACTTCGTTTTCAGTGCTTGGCATTCGTAGAATATCTAAGCTATCTTTGATGTCCATATTCTTTAATTCTATATTAAAGTTAGGACTTTTCAGAATTAAATAATATTTTTTTCTAAACTTTAAAATTCATATTCTGAATTCTTACCGCATTAAGAATCGCCAAAAGTGCGACGCCAACATCTGCAAAAACGGCTTCCCACATGGTTGCCAAACCACCAGCTCCCAGAATGAGAACAATAGCTTTTACGCCAAAAGCTAGGATAATATTTTGCCAAACTACTTTTTTTGTGGCTTTACTAATTTTAATCGCTAAAGGGATTTTAGTCGCTTTATCATCCTGAATTACCACGTCTGCCGTTTCAATTGTCGCATCGCTCCCCAATCCTCCCATCGCCATACCAACATCTGCCAAAGCCACAACAGGCGCATCGTTAACGCCATCTCCAACGAAGGCGACACTTCCGTATTGAGATCTTATTTTTTTAAGTTCAGCAACTTTATCTTCGGGTAAAAGTCCACCCGAAGCATGATTAATTTGGAGTTGCTGAGCCACAGACTCAACAACCTCTTTTTTGTCACCACTCAGCATAAAGCTGTTGATATTTAGTTTTTTAAGTTCTGCAATTGCTGTTGAAGCTTCAGGTTTTATTTGATCTGAAATTGTAATGTAGCCAACAAATTTATTATCGAAAGCAATAGCGATAAGACTTTCGGTGAAGTTTTGAGAATTTACATCGTGTGTGATTCCGAATTTATCCATCAGCTTAAAGTTGCCTGCCAGAAAGTCTTTCCCCTGATAATTGGCTTTCAGTCCACGACCTGGAATTTCTTCAATATTTTCTAAAATTAAATTAGGATTTTGCTTACCCACATATTCATGAATTGCCGTTGCAATAGGATGTGTAGAGTGGCTTTCTAATTTGTTTAAAACTTCAAGAATTTCTTTTTCATTAAAATCTTTAAAGATTTGAATGTCTTTTACTTTAAAAACACCTTCCGTTAAAGTTCCTGTTTTGTCCATTACTACATTTTTTATAGACGCCAAAGCATCGATAAAATTACCGCCTTTGAAGAGAATTCCGTTTTTGCTACCTGCGCCAATTCCGCCAAAATAACCCAAAGGAATGGAGATAACCAAAGCACATGGACAAGAAATTACAAGAAAAATACAAGCGCGGTATAACCATGTTTTGTAATCGTAAACCTCGACAAATAGATAAGGAAGCATGAAAATACTTAATGCTAAAAAAGTAACTATCGGCGTATATATTTTTGCGAATTTTCGGATAAATAATTCGGTGGGTGCTTTTTGCTGATTGGCATTTTGTACCAATTCTAAAATCTTACTGAGTTTGGAATCTTGGTAATCTGTTTTCACCAAAACCTCAGCGACAGAATTTAGATTAATCATTCCAGCCAATACTTCATCGCCTTTTTGTTTGGTGTCGGGTTTACTTTCACCAGTTAAAGCAGAAGTATTAAAAGAGGCTTGTTCACTAAAAAGTTCACCATCAAGGGCTAATTTTTCACCAGGTTTTAGAAGGATTTTTTGTCCAATGTTCACTTCTTTGGCTTTTACTGTTTTATGTTGATTATTTTCAATGATAGTTACCTCGTCAGGGCGCTGATCCATAAGGCTTGCGATATTGTTTTTGGCTTTTTGTACTGCCAAACTTTGGAAAATTTCACCAACGGAATAAAACAACATAACGGCAACAGCTTCGGGATATTCTCCAATGATAATTGCACCAATTGTTGCGATTGACATCAAGAAAAACTCAGAGAAAATATCGCCATTTTTCATACTTTCAAAAGCTTCTTTTATAACAGGCCAACCGACAGGAAGATAAGCAATTGCATAAAGAATTATTCGAGTCCAACTCTCAAACCAAGTTGGTTTAAAATAGTAATCGAAAAGAATTCCGATAATTAAAACGACAAAGGAAATAATTGCTGGAGCGAACAATTGCAAAATGCTTTTGTCTGAGGTTTCATGAGAATGATCATGAGAATCATGAGAGTGTGAATGGTCATGGTCGTTTTTTATAGGTGGATTGCTACAACATCCTTTGTTACTCATATTTAAAGCTTTTACTCAAAGTTACAAAAGCAAAATTGATATCAAGAAAAAACCTATCACTTTTGATGATAGGTTTTAAAGTTTATTGATTTTAGTTTTTTATTTTGAATGAGCTCGGGTTTCGGCGGCAGCTTCGCTACCGCCGAAAATTTTATCCTTCATTAATCAAATCCAAAAATTCTTGCTCGTCTAAAATTGTAATAGTGCCGATATCCTGAGCTTTTTTCAGCTTGCTTCCTGCTTTTTCGCCAACCACTAAATAATTTAAGTTTTTAGAAACGGCGGAAATATTTTTTCCATTGTGTTTTTCCACCATTTCTTCGGCTTGTTCGCGCGTAAAAAGCGATAATTTACCTGTAAATAAAAAGGTTTTTCCTTCCAAAACATTGCTTAAAACTTCCTGCGTACTTTCCCCTTTTTCTAATTGAACCCCATAGTTTTTCAAGCGGTCAATCATAAGATTATTTTCAGGATTTTGGAAGAAATCAACTATGCTTACGGCAATTTTCCCACCGATGTCTTCCACTTGTGTAAGTTCTTCAACTGTAGCATTTTTCAAATCTTCGATTGTAGCAAAATTTTTAACTAATTTTTTAGCAACGGTTTCGCCAACATGTTTAATTCCGATTCCGTATAAAACTTTTTCAAATGGAATTTGTTTTGATTTTTCGATACCATCAATAATATTTTGAGCTGATTTCTCCGCCATTCTATCTAATGGAAGCAGTTGTTCTTTGGTTAAAGCATAAAAGTCGGCAGGATTTTCAATCAGTTTTTCTCTGTAAAGCTGTTCTATGGTTTCGCTACCCAGATTTTCTATATTCAAAGCTTTTCTAGAAACATAATGTATCATTCTTCCAACAACTTGTGGCGGACAATGCAGATCGTTTGGGCAAAAATGTATGGCTTGATCTTCAATTTTCACCAATTCAGTTCCGCACTCTGGACAATTTTTTATGTATTCTATTTCTCGGCTTTCAGACGTCCTTTTTTCTGTATTTACGCCTACAATTTTAGGAATAATTTCGCCGCCTTTTTCTACATACACAAAATCATTTTCGTGCAAGTCCAATTTTTTTATGATGTCTTCATTATGCAAAGAAGCCCTTTTTACAATGGTTCCGGCCAACAAAACAGGTTTCAAATTGGCGACGGGAGTTATGGCTCCAGTTCTTCCGACTTGATAAGAAACACTTAAAAGTTCTGTTTCTACTTTTTCAGCTTTAAACTTATAAGACATCGCCCAACGCGGAGATTTTGCGGTGTAACCCAATTGTTTCTGCTGTTGAAGTGAATTTACTTTTATCACAATTCCATCAATTTCAAAAGGTAAATTGTGACGCTCAGCATCCCAAAAGTTGATGAAATTTTTAACATCATCTAAACTTGTGCACAATTTTGCTTGATCTTCAGATACTTTAAATCCCCAGTTTTTAGCCTTAGATAAAACATCCCAATGGGTTTGAGCAGGAAATTCCTCTGCGATATATTGATATAAAACTGCTGAAAGTCCACGTTTTCTAACCTCAGCAGAATCTTGCATTTTTAAACTTCCACTTGCTGTATTTCTTGGGTTCATAAACAAGTCTAAACCTTCTTCTTCACGCTGTTGGTTAATTTTATCGAAATTTTTTCTCGTTAAATAAATTTCACCTCGCATGAAGAATTTTTCAGGAAAATCACCTTTCAATTTTAAAGGAACATCCGAAATAGTTCTCACATTATTCGTGATTTCGTCACCTCGGAAACCATCACCACGCGTTACAGCTTGAGAAAGTTTTCCGTTTTCATATAAAATAGAGATAGAAGCGCCGTCGTATTTTAATTCAGCAACAAATTCGACGGGTTCATCAATGGTTTTAATAATTCGTTTTTCCCAATCTTCAAGATCATTAAAATCGTAAGAATTATCCAAAGAATACATTCTGAATTGGTGAGTTATCGTTGGGAAATTTTTGGTAACACCGCCACCAACACGCAAAGTAGGAGAATTAGCGTCTGCAAATTCAGGATGTTGTTTTTCTAAATCTTGAAGTTCTTTAAGCTTTGTATCAAATTCAAAATCTGAAATGCTAGGCTCGTCTAAAATATAATAATTATAATTGTGTTGGTGGAGTTCTTCTCTTAGTTCTTCTATCTTCAATTGGATGTTTTCAGACATAAATAAATGTTTATAGCAAAGATAAAAAAACTTGCTTCTGAAAAGTGAATATCTTATTTTTAGAATTGAAAGATTTAGTAAAAATTTGGATAATGAAAACACAACTAATTGTGCATCGTGGATTTTGGAAATCCCAACCTGGAACTTCAGAAAATTCTATTCAAGCTTTAAAAAATGCTCAGAAATTAAAAGTTTACGGATCTGAGTTTGATGTTCAAATGACAAAAGATGAGAAATTAATTGTTTTTCATGATGAACAGATTGGCGATTTAGAAATTACCGAAACAGATTTTGATATTTTAAAAAAGGTTAAACTTTCGAATGCTGAAAGTATTCCGAGGTTGGAGGATTATTTTATACAAGGTCAAAAATTTCCAAATTGTAAATTAATTGTTGAATTGAAACCATCTAAAAACCAAATATTAGAAGAGGTTATGGTTAGAAAAACCATGGATTTAATTCAAAAATACAATATTGAAAGTCAATGTGAGATTATATCTTTTAGCTTACATATTTGTTGTAAAATAAAAGAAATTAACCCAAAGATGTTAGTCTATTATTTGAATGGCGATTTGGCACCGAATGCATTGAAAAAGCTTGGTTTAGATGGTTTTGACTATGATTATGAAATACTTTTAGAACATCTGGATTGGATTGCGGAAGCAAGAAAAATAGGATTAAAAACCAATGCTTGGACAGTGGATGATGCCGAAGTTTATCAAAAATTAGTCAATGCCAATATTGATTTCGTTACTACCAATACACCAGATATATTTCTAAATGAATGATTGTTAAAAGGCTTTTTTAAGAAATTGCGTATTCATTTTGTACCTTTGTAAAAGATAAAGTTTAATCATAAAAATATAAGAAAATGACAAGCTTAAAAGGGAAAAATGCCATTATAACTGGTGGTGGAAGAGGTTTAGGAAAAGCCGTAGCTCTTGCTTTGGCTAATGAAGGTGTGAATATTGGAATTTCTGGAAGAAACGAAGAAAATCTTACAAATACAGTTGCAGAACTTAAAAACTTAGGTGTAAATGCATCTTACTCCGTTTTCAGTATTGATGATGAAACGGCTGTTAATACAGGAATTAAAGCTTTAGCAAACGATTTGGGAAGCATTGATATTTTGGTGAATAACGCCGGTATTGGCGATTTCGGGAAATTAAATGATATGTCAACACAAGTGTGGGAACAAGTCATGAAAACCAATCTGTTCGGTGTATTATACACTTCTAAAGCGGTTTATCCTTTTCTAAAGGAAAAAGGTCAAGGTGATATCGTAAATGTAGCTTCTACAGCAGGTCTTAAAGGTGGCGCGGGCATGTCTGCTTATGCCGCTTCTAAAGCAGCGGTAATTTCTTTATCACAATCGATGATGGCAGAATGGAGAAAAGATAATATTCGTGTAATTACCTTAACTCCGAGTACTATTGCTTCGGATATGAGTATTCAAGGAGGTTTAACAGATGGAAACCCAGAAACAGTTCTTCAACCAGAAGATTTCGCAGAATGGGTTAGAGATATCTTGAAAATGAACAGAAGAGCGATGATTGCTAATGCTTCTATTTTCTCTACCAATCCGTAAATAATTATTTTAGTTTTAAAAATAAAAAATCGCAACCAAATTTTGATTGCGATTTTTTTATAATTTTAATTAAATAGGCTTGAACTCCAAATTTTGTTCAGCTAATAATTTTTCTGCTTGCTCTTTATAATATCCAATAACTAGCTTGTCATGGATGGCCTCAAAAGCAGCCAACGTCTCATTAATCTCAGCATCTGTATGAGAAGCTGTAGGAATTAATCTCAGCAAAATCATGCCTTTCGGGATTACTGGATACACCACAACAGAGGTGAAGATGCCGAAGTTTTCGCGAAGGTCTTTTACCAAAAGTGTAGCTTCTACTGGTGTACCTTGCATCATAACTGGCGTTACACAAGTATTGGTATTTCCTAGGTTAAAGCCTCTTTCCGTAAGTCCGTTTTGTAATTTGTTAACGTTTTCCCAAAGTTTAGCTTTTATTTCAGGTCTTGTTCTTAATAGTTCTAATCTTTTAAGTCCACCAATAACCATCGGCATTGTCAAAGATTTAGCGAAAATTTGAGATCTAAGATTGAATTTTAAATATCTAATAATATCTTTATCTCCTGCGATGAAAGCCCCAAAACCTGCCATAGACTTAGCAAAAGTTGAGAAGTAAACATCGATTTGATCTTGACAACCTTGCTCTTCGCCAGCACCAGCGCCTGTTTCTCCCAAAGTTCCGAAACCATGAGCATCATCGACCAATAATCTGAACTTGTATTTATCTTTTAAAGCACAAATTTCTTTCAGTTTGCCTTGTTGTCCTCGCATTCCGAAAACCCCTTCAGTAATTACTAAAATACCGCCACCAGTTTCTGCAGCGACTTTTGTTGCTCTTTCAAGGTTTTTTTCTAAACTTTCAATATCGTTATGCTTATAAGTAAAACGTTTTCCAGAATGTAGTCTAACACCGTCAACGATACAAGCGTGAGAATCTACGTCATATACAATAACGTCATGGCGATCTACTAAAGCATCGATGGTTGATACCATACCTTGATAACCAAAGTTAAGCAGGTATGCGGAATCCTTTTTAACAAATTCGGCTAATTCTTTTTCTAATTGTAAGTGTTGCTCTGTTTCTCCAGACATGGCACGAGCGCCCATTGGATAGAACATGCCGTACTCTGCTGCGGCTTTTGCATCTGCAGCAATAACTTCGGGATGATTACATAGTCCCAAATAATCATTGGCGCTCCAGAAAATAACTTCTTTGTTTTGAAATTTCATTCTTGGACCAATAGGTCCTTCTAATCTTGGGAAAATGAAATAACCTTCGCCATAGTCTGCAAATTGTCCTAATGGTCCAGGATTTTCTTTGATTCTGTCAAAAATATCCATTCTAATTTCTTTATTAAAAATAATCTCCCGATTAAGCATCGGGAGAAACTTTATTTTATGATTTCTGTTTTAAAAACTTCTTCGTAGTTGTGAAAGCAATTGTTAACAAAACCTTGTTCAGCCATCCATTTATCACTATATACTTTTGTGATGTAACGTGATCCATGGTCTGGGAAAATAACTACAACAACATGCTTCTCATTAAGAGGATTGATGTTGGCATATTGTATTAGCCCCTGTACTGCTGCGCCTGTAGTATAACCGCCCATAATAGCTTCTTTTAGAGCGATTTCTCTGGTACGGTAGGCACTCATTTCGTCATTAACTTTTACAAAATGGTCAACTTTATCAAACAAAAGCGCAGAAGGAATTAAGTTTTTCCCCATGCCTTCGATTTGATAAGGATGGATTTGGCTTTTGTCAATTTCACCCGTTTCATGGAAGGTTTTCAGTATGGAACCATCTGCATCAATACCAATAATTTGGATGTCAGGGTTTTGTTCTTTTAAAAACTTAGCAGAACCCGTTAATGTTCCACCCGTTCCTGTACAAGCTACTAGGTGCGTTATTTTACCTTGCGTTTGCTCCCAAATTTCTGGACCAGTTGTTTGATAATGCGCATCAATATTTAATTCATTAAAATATTGATTGATATAGATTGAGTTAGGGGTTTCGCTAGCGATACGCTTAGCGACTTCGTAATAAGATCGAGGATCGTCTGCTGCTACATTGGCAGGACATACAAAAACTGTTGCCCCCAAAGCTTTGAGGTAAGCAATTTTTTCGGGTTTTGTTTTGTCACTTACTGCAAGGATACATTTATAACCTTTGATAATACACACCATTGCCAGAGAGAAGCCTGTATTGCCTGAAGTTGTTTCTACAACTACAGAGCCAGGTTTCAATAGTCCTTTCTTTTCAGCATTTTCAATAATATGAAATGCGATTCTATCTTTGGTAGAATGTCCAGGGTTATAAGATTCCAACTTAGCGTATACAGTCGCAGGGATATCCTTTGTAACTTGATTTAATCTAATCAAAGGAGTATTCCCAATTAAACCAAGAATGTTATCGTATACATTAGTCATTATTTAACATTTTTCTCACTAAAAAAACTGTTTGCAAAAATACAAAAAAAATAATAGTAGTCTAATTCTTTGTGACTAAAAAAAATCAGCTATCCATTTTTTAGAGTATTTAACATTTGCAAAACTTCCAAATATTAAGCCAAAAATTAAAATTCTGTTAAAAGGAAGATAAAAATCAGTTAAAAGTCTTATTTTCGCACTAATTTGTGATAAAAATATGAAGAACTGGACATTTAAACAATGGAATACCATCTTAGGTTGGGTTGTTTTTGTAATTGCTCTTATAACTTATCTATCGACCATAGAGCATCGATTGAGTTTTTGGGATTGTGGAGAATATATTTCTTCTGCTGTTAAGCTGGAAGTGACGCATGCGCCTGGAGCGGCTCTATTCCAACTAATAGGTGCTGTTTTCGCTATTTTTGCGTTTGGAAATCCCGAAAATTATGCTTTGGTGATCAATGCACTTTCTGGGATTTGTAGCGCGGTAACCGTCTTGTTCTTATTCTGGACGATTACACATTTTACGAGACGATTATTGAATAAAGAATATTCTGAACTAAGCCCAGGTGAACAAATTGGTATTTTATTTTCAGGTGTCATAGGAGCCTTATGTTTCACATTTTCGGATACCTTTTGGTTTTCGGCGGTGGAAGGCGAAGTTTATGCCATGGCAACGATGTTTATCGCATTATTACTTTGGTTAATCACGAAATGGGAAAACGAATACCATGATCATGGAAACGAACGTTGGATTATTCTAACTTTCTTTATTGTAGGGCTTTCTGTAGGGGTTCACATGATGTGTATGTTGGCTTTGCCAGCGGCTTGTTTCGTCTATTATGCTCGTAATTATACATTTACTTGGAAGAACTTTATCATTGCAAATTTGGTAACTTTAGTTATTCTGGGTATTGTGTTTAAAGGGATTTTCCCCTTAATAATGACACTTTTCGGAAAAAGTGAAATCTTTTTTGTTAATGGATTGGGACTTCCTTTCCATAGTGGGACTATTTTCGCTTTTGCTATTTTAATATTAATTTGCTATTTAGTTATTAATTATTCAAGAAAGATAGGAAAGTCACTTTATCAAACAATTGCATTGTCGCTTGTCTATATGATAATCGGATTTTCTTGTTGGATGGTGATCCCGATTCGTGCAAATGCCAATGCACCGATGAACCTTAATGATCCTGATAACGCCATTGGAATGTTGGATTATTACAACCGTGTACAATATGGTGATTGGCCTACAATGTATGGTCAAAACTATACTGCTTATCTTGATTATAATGGCATCCTTAAAAATGAGGACGGAAGCTTCCGTACAAATAAAACTGGAGATATCTACGAAAAAGATGAGAAAACAGGACGTTATCGTGTGGTTGGAGAGCGTTTTAATTACGTATTCAATCCGGCGCATGTAGGCTTTTTACCAAGAATGTTCAGTGAAGATCGTAGTGTTATTGCCAATTATATTTCGATGTACGATGCGCCAGATTTTACCTTTAATTTTGATAATGAAGAAGCAGCAAACAGTCCAGAAGCACAACAATATTTTGATGGTTTAAGAAAGAAATTTGAAGCAGGAACCTTAAAAGCGAGTGATTATTATGATGCAAAACCTTTTGAAATAATCAATGTACAACGACCAAGTTTATCACAAAACTTAGACTATTTCTTTACTTTCCAAAATTATTATTATTTCGCGCGTTATCTACTTTGGAACTTCTCCGGAAGACAAAATGACCTTGAAGGAAATATGCAAAATACCAATGGTAACTTTATTACAGGTATTTCGTTTATAGATAATAATCTTTGGGGAAATCAGAGTGATATGCCTGCGAAATTCCGTAACGAAAGCACGGTGTATTTTTTCATGTTACCTTTAATTTTGGGCTTGTTAGGTTTCTTTTTTCAACTCAATAGAGATTTTGGAAGATTCTATGCGATATTGTCTTTATTTATATTAACAAGTGTTGGGATTGTCTTCTACACTGGTGTAAAACCTTTCGAAGTGAGAGAGCGTGACTATGCGATGGTTGGGGCATTTTATGCCTTTGCAATTTGGATTGGTCTGGGTGTGGCAACAGTATTTTCATTCGTTCAAAAGAAAGTTAAAACCAATGCAGCACAATGGGCAGTTGGGGTAATCATGTTGGGAATTCCGCTGATGATGGGCTTCCAAAATTATAATTCCCATGACAGAAGCAAAAGAACTGCAGCTTACGATTATTCTTATTCTTCTCTGAAATCTTTACCAAATAATGCCTTGTTGTTTGTGTATGGAGATAATGATACTTATCCAGTCTGGGGATTGCAAGAAACTGAGGAATTCCGTTCGGATGTTAAAGTTGTTAACTTCACCTTATTGGCAACGCCTTGGTATTTGGATCAAATGAAGCGTCAAACTTATAAGTCTGCGCCTGTGCCTTCGGTATTTACACATGAAGATTATCGCGATGGATCTAACGACCAAATATATTTAATGACTAAAAAAGATTGGCAGAATATTTTTGCTAATCTTCAACAAGCTGGTGCGCCAGAAACCGAATTTGCAGAATATAGAAAATTCTTGGAACAAGACTCTATGACAGTGAAAGATGCGGTTAATTTCTTAAAACAAAAATCTGAAAATAAAACAGAAATCCTGAAAATGATCTTTGGAGAAAATAGCAAAACAGAGCGTTTTAATTTTATTCCTGTGTCCAAATTTGTGTTGCCTGTGAATGTTAATAATGCTGTGAAATCAGGAATTATTACACCAGCAGAAGCTGCTTTGGCAGAACAATCGATTACAATCGATTATAAGAAAAATAGTATGTTCAAAAACAATTTGATGCTGTTGGATATTCTCGCAAACTTCGATTGGAAGCGACCTCTTAACTTCTCGAATGGTGGCGTTTATGATCCAGAAAATATTTTCTTCCTTCAAGATTATTTACAGTTAGATGGTTTTAGTTATCGTTTGGTTCCTATCAAAACACCAGAGTCAGATTCTGGCGAAATGGGTAGAATTAATGCTGACCAAATGTATAATGTCGTGAAAAACTACAAATGGGGCAACTTTAAGGATTTGAGTGTTCATTTCGATGGCACAGCTCAAGAAAATATTTTAGGTTATAGATTGTCAACAAGTCGTACGGCGGTAGCTTTGGCACAAGCGGGACAAAAAGGAAAAGCTATTGAACTTCTTAATTTAATAAGCACAGAAATTCCTGGTTCCAAATACAATGATCCTAGATCGCTAAGTGCAATTGCCTATGCGTACATTGTTGCGGGCGATGAGAAAAAAGGTCTGGAAATGGCTGATGCCATCAAAAAAGATATCTTCACAGAGTATGATTATTATCTAAAACTTTCGCCTGAATACCGAGTTTATTCCGCACGTCAAATGAATACCAAACCAATGGAATACGCTTATCTAGTGAATTCAATTTCGGATGCGTATCAAAAAATCGGTCAAAAGGAAAAAGCTTATAATTATACCATCAATGCAATTTCTGTTATTGACAAACGTTTTGATGCTTTTGTTAAAGAACTTCAAATGTTAGGCAAAGAAAAAGCGTTTGGCAAATTAGAAGAATCTCATAATATCACGAATTTTTATCAATATCTTTTCGATGTTACCAATAAGTATGACACAACTTATGCTTCCGAAAAAGAAGAGCAAGTGACACGAGCTTTGATGAAAGTGGCGCAATAGATACTAACCCAATTATACAGCAGGTCTTGAGTTTTCTTGAGACCTGTTTTTAAAATACACAGATGAAGAAAAATTTACCTATCTATGCTTGTATCGCAATTGTGCTGATAAAGCTTTTGTTTTTGTTGACGCATCATATTCAGGAAGATGCATTTATCACTTGGCGTGTAGCCCAAAATCTTTTGGATTACGGCGTTATCGGTTTCAATGGTGACGAAAAACTTTCTTCCTCTACCACGCATCTTTATGTATTTGTTACCTATTTTTTTAATTTGATATTTGGAAAGGCTTACTTCATGTATCCCATTCTCATTTTCAATTCTATATTATTTACGATAGGAAGTTGTTTTTTGTCAAAAATGCTTCTGAAAGACTATTGGCAACACGCTGTTTTCATTATTCTTTTTGGAATATTGCCGCCATCTATTAAGATTTCAATTCTCGGAATGGAATATGGTATTCTGTTTTTCCTGGAAATGGCTTTGCTTTATTATGGATTTTATCAAAAGAAAAATTGGGCTTTGTTGGTGTTTCCGCCTTTAATTTTATTTACGAGAATTGATACTGTCATTTTCTTAGGAATTGTCTTTTTGGTCGATCTTATTTGGAACAAAAAAATTAATTGGCGCTACATTCTAGGTGGTATTTTGGGCGTTGGGCTCGTTTTGGCGTTCAACTGGTTTTATTTTGGAGAAATTGTCAACAATACTATTACAGCAAAACAGATAGCTTACGATAAAGAATTTACACCGAGCCTTAGCTGGAAATATTTTTTGATTAATTATGGTAATTATTGGGGAATGTTAAAGATGACCACGATTTTCAATCCATACACGATTTTGATATTGTTGTTTGAGTTGTGCGCTTTCATTTTCTTGGTTACTAAAAAGAATTCGCGCAATATTTTCTTGTGGATTATTTTCTTGTTTGCATGGGCTAAACAGATTATTTTCATATCTCAAAAATCTTATTTTGATTGGTATTATTGGGTGCCACAGATTTTACTTTTTGCGGTTATTATCGTATTTGTTTTAGAACAAAAATCAAAACGAAATCTTTGGTTGGCACTTTTAGTTTTATTTTATGTCGGACCAATGCTGGCTTATCAAACGATACATTCTATCGCAACGGGAAATGGCGAATGGAATTATAGACGAAACATCGGCATTTTTCTAGACCAACATGAAAAGGACAAAAGCCAATGGATTTTCTTAGAACCTGCTGGTTTTGTGCCGTATTTTTCACATCTCAAAACCATAGACGAAGTAGGTTTGGTTGACCGCGGTGTCCAGACAGAAATTGTGAAAGACAAAAAACATTATTGGTTTAATACCATTAAAAACAGACAACCAAAATATATTTTAGCTTACAAAGATATTTTTGAAGAATCAGAAGCGGATTATTACAAAACGCATTATAAATTATTGAAAGAGTTTAGGATTAAAGAGCATCTTAAAAGTGACAATCCGATTTTAGAAAAAATTTATAAACTAAAACCTTCTGGGAGAGATTACAATTTGTACGAAAGAATCCCGTAATTTTATAGCATGAAAAAATATTGCGCATTTCTGCGAGGTGTTAATGTCAACGGAACTTCCATGAAGATGAAAGAGGTTTGTGATGTTTTTACAAAAGCAGGAATGTTCCGTGTGCAAAGCATTTTAGCTAGCGGTAATATTTTGTTCGAATCGGATAAGAATGAATCTGATTTAAAATCAATTTTGGAAGAAGCCATGTCCAAAACGTTTAATTATGAAGCTTTTCTCTTTATCAGAGATTTTAAAAGTATTGAAAATGTATTGATGAAAAAAGCTTTTGAGGACAAAGAGGATTGTCATCATTACGTTTTTATTTCGGATAAAAATACAGCGGAAAAGCTTCAACAATATTTTGAAGAAAAAGGAAATAAAGAATACGAATCTGCCAAAATGGTCGATGCGGTATTTTATTGGCAAACCCCCAAAGGAAATACGCTTAATTCTGAGTTTGGCAAAGTTTTAGGAATGAAAAATCTGAAAGATAAATTCACCAGTCGTAATCTTAATACGATCGAAAAAATAGTTAACAAACTGAAATAATATCATGATACAATATTTAGAAAATATCAAACACAAAGATTCTAAAAACTTCTTTTTAATTGCGGGACCTTGTATTATCGAAGGCGAAGATATGGCGCTACGCATTGCTGAAAAAGTACTTGAATTAACGAATAAATACAATATACCCTATATTTTTAAAGGAAGTTTTAAAAAAGCCAACCGCAGTAGAGTAGATTCTTTCACAACAATTGGCGAAGAAAAATCTTTGGAAATCCTCAAGAAAGTAGGCGAGACTTTTGACATCCCTACAACCACAGATATCCACGAGAACGACCATGCAGCTTTGGCGGCGCAATATGTTGATGTATTGCAGATTCCAGCTTTTTTGGTGCGCCAGACCGACCTTTTGGTGGCAGCAGCGCAAACTGGAAAATGTGTGAGTCTTAAAAAAGGACAATTTTTGTCACCAGAAGCAATGCAGTTTGCGGTACAAAAAATTACAGATTCTAACAACCCAAAAGTTGCAATCATCGAAAGAGGAAATTCTTTTGGATACACAGATTTGGTAGTTGATTTTCGCGGTATTCCGACGATGCAACAATATGCACCAGTTATTTTGGATGTCACGCATTCGTTACAGCAACCCAACCAAAGTTCGGGGGTTACGGGCGGTCGTCCAGAGCTTATCGAAACGATCGCAAAAGCAGGAATTGCTGTAGGAGCAGACGGCCTTTTTATAGAAACGCATCCGACGCCAGAAACAGCTTTGTCCGATGGTGCTAATATGCTAAGATTGGACAAACTAGACGATTTGTTACAAAAACTGACGCGTGTAAGAGAAGCGATTATTTAATATAAAAAGGAGTTTGACAATTTCAAACTCCTTTTGTTTCAGTGAAAAAATTTTACAACATTAAAAATCTGAATGATTATTAAGCTTATAAAACAAAGCTAAATATTTTGAATCTTTGTTATCTTAATTTTAAATTAAAATATAATTAAAATTTTTAATGCTTATTTAGTTTTACAATCTGCAAAGTTTTTAGACTTTAATTTAATTCAAATCTTGCTTGTTGGATTCTGTGTTTTCCGATGTTTTTGATTTTTTCTTTTGTTGTCTTTTGTAAAAATAAAATCCTATGCCTGCAATGATGAATATAGGCCAAAAAGGTAAAAGAAATAAAAAAATATCGCCCAAAACTTTGCCGCCATTACCTATCGCATCCATAGCTTTTTGAGAGAAACTGGCATTAGGATTGGCTTCGTTTTCTTTTTTGGCAGATTGTGTTTCTATAATCGTAAGTTCTACAGTACACAATTGGTTGGACGAAAAATCTTCGCCTTTTATTTCAATGTTTTTATTTTTAATTGTTCCCAGATTGTTTGAAACCGCATCTACGAAATAATCAAATTTCGATAACGGAACTTTTGCTACCACATACATCGTCTGGAATTCGTTATTGCTGACGATATTTTCGGACTGAATTCGGGCATCGAATTTCGCAATTTCATGATTTAGTTCCTGACGCGTTTGGGTCAGATTTTCCACATTGATTTCCAAATGGGCACTTTTAATTAAAGCATCTAGTTTAGGTAGATTTTGCGTCGGTTGTTGTTCTGGACGATTTTTGTAGATGACTTTAACTCGTTCTTTAACTTTTTTGAGTTGGTCAGCATTTTTTATTTTAGACTTTACAGAATCGATTTGTTGTTGGATGTCTTTTGATTCTAATTTCTCATTAAAATCCTTGATGTTTTTGCCTAAAGAGTCAATTGATTTTTTAGAATCATCAAAAACCTTTTCGAGCTTTTCTTTTTCTTTGATAATATGAGGAATGCTCACCGAATCCAAGTTAATGGAAAGCGAATCGATATTTTTAAGATGGTCGTTAACACTATTAATCAAACTGTCCGCGGAATTCAGGTGATCTTGCACTTTCTGAATTTCCGATTTTTGACACATCATCAAAGTGTTTAGAATAATGATGCCTGCTAGAATTTTTTTCATGCTCAAAATTTATGAGTTAAAACTAAAGGCTTTTTCGGAAATAAATTTGTAAATAACCAGTAAATCAATTGTATTGTCAAAAGCTTGATTGTCAGGATTTAAAATTTGATTTACAAAAATTTTACAAGAAAAAATACAGAGAAACGATTAATGATGGTGTGTTAAATGTCCCAGCATGGCTAGGCCGATACCTAGAATCACGAAAATAATTTTGGACCAATCCATTTTGTGATTCTTGTTGCTTTCAAAAATAATAACCGAAGAAATATGTAAGAATATTCCGGCAACAACGGCTAAGAAATATATTTTGTGTTCTGGGTTGAAATAATGTCCGATCCACATGCCCAGCGGAGAAGCCATTGCAAAAATCGCCACAACCAACCAAAACTTAGGAGAAAAGGTTTTACTTCTCGCCAAAAAGCTTCCCAAGACAAAAGAAATCGGAAGATTATGAAACAAAATTCCCGTTAAATAAGGTGATAAAACTTCTTTCTCCTGAGCCAACGGAATACCTTCGATAAATGCATGAACGAACAATCCTATAATCAGCGCCAAAGGTAAAATATGCTCATCTTCTGCATGGTGATGAAAATGGCCATGCTCAAAACCTTTGGTTAAACTTTCCAAAAGCATCTGAAGCAAAACGCCGCCAATTACAAAAATACCAATGTTATGATTGCCACTACCGTAGATTTCGGGGAAAACTTCATTGATACAAATGCTTATCAGAAACCCAGCACTCATCACCAAAAGATTTTTTGCAAACTTCTGCTGACTTCCAAAATATTTACCTAGAAAAACGCCCGATAAAACACTTAGTATCAATAAAATAACAATCATAATTCTATTATTTTTTTACGAATAAATTGATGCAACGTGGAGATGTGGCAGGATCAAAATCATTAAGTTCGTAATCGCCCCAGACTTTAGCACGCTCAAAACCAACTTGTTTGGCGTAAGCTTCAATCTGTTGTGGCGTTGACAATTTTACTTTTTCGAAGAAATGAAAATCTGTGCCTTCATCATGAAAATGAATGTCTTTAACAACGAAATTGTCTTCTATTCTTTTCGATATATTAAATTGAATGCCTTCTTTTTCAACAACCGCATGCGGCACCAAAGTATTTCTGACAAATCCTTCATTAAGAAAGTCCAGCACAAAATAACCGCCAGGCTTCATTGCATTATAAACCGATTGGAAAACTTTAAGATCATCCTCAGGGTTTTCAAAATAACCAAAACTGGTAAACAGATTGAAAACCGCATCAACAGGCTCGCTCACACGCATTGGATCTCGCATATCATGAATGGCAAAATTCAAAGTTTCGTTTTCGAATTGTTTGTTGTGAAGAATACTCTGTTCGGACAAGTCTAATCCCAAAACATTATAATCCATTTTGTTAAGGTAAATTGAATGCCGTCCTTTTCCACAAGCCAAATCTACGATTCGCGAATGAGGAGGCATTTCTAAATCCTTAATCAGCAGATTGATAAAATGTTCTGCCTCGTTGTAATCTCTATCTTTGTAGAGTATATGATAATAGGGTGTATTAAACCAAGATTCAAACCATTGCATAAGCGCAAAAATACGACATTTTAGGCATAGTAAATCTTAATAATTCTTTAAAATTTAATTCAAAATATCTATTAGATAACTTCTAGAAATAAAGAATTAAATTTCTAAGCATATTATTCCTAATTTTGCAGCATGAATATAGATAATCTGCAAATACAAATAAAAACTTTCTTTGGTCTGGAACCTATTTTGGCTGAGGAACTTAAAAAATTGGGAGGCCGCAATGTTGAGATAAAAAACAGAGCGGTGAACTGCGAAGGCGATCTTGGTTTTTTATACAAAATCAATTATTCTTGCCGAACGGCGCTTAAGATTTTGGTTCCTATAAAGAGTTTTAAAGCTTTTAATGAAGATCGTTTTTATGACAGATTGTTTGATGTTCAGTGGGACGAGTATATGTCGATCGATCAAAGTTTTGTCATAGATGCAACGGTTAATTCGGAGCGTTTTAGCCATTCCCAATTTATGACTTTGAAAATGAAAGACGCTATCGTGGATTATTTTAAAATGAAATACAAAGCTCGTCCCAATGTGGATAGCAAAAATCCAGACATCAAATTCCATTTGCATATCGACCGCGAATTGGTAGTCATCAGCCTTGACAGTTCTGGCGATCCACTTTTCAAAAGAGGCTATCGTCAAATCCAGACCGAAGCGCCTATTAATGAAGTTTTGGCTTCTGGACTCTTGCAAATTGCAGGTTGGGATGGCAAAGGTAATTTCCTAGATCCCATGTGCGGAAGTGGCACACTTTTGATAGAAGCAGCCATGATTGCCATGGATCTTCCAGCGCAGATTTTTAGAAAGAAATTCGCGTTTCAAAATTGGAAAAACTACGATGCCGAATTGTTTAAAACGATAAAAGAATTCCGTATCAATCGTGTGAAAGAATTTACGGGAAAAATTGTCGGTTACGATATTGATCTTAAAGCTCTGGATGCTGCGAAAACTAATATCGAGTTTGCCGAAATGGAAGATGTGATTGAAGTTAGAAAGCAAAATTTCTTTGATTCTAAAAAAGATTTGTTCCCGTTATTGATGGTTTTTAATCCACCATACAATGAGCGTATCGCGATAGATGTCGAAGATTTTTATAAAAAAATAGGAGATACTTTTAAACAAAATTATCCTAACACTTTGGCTTGGCTAATCACTTCAGACCTTGAAGCTTCTAAAAAAATTGGGCTAAGACCTTCCCGAAAAGTTAAATTGTTTAATGGGAAATTAGAAACGCGATTCTTACAATATGAAATGTATGAAGGCACCAAAAAAGCTAAATTTGACAATAAATAATTTCTCTCATTCAGAATTAAAATAAAAGAACATTGAACTCTATTTCTATCATCATAGCCATTTATAATCGTAGAGATGAACTCTTCGAATTATTGAATTCTTTAAGCCGACAAACCGACAAAGATTTCGAAATAATAGTTGTTGATGATGGTTCAAAAATAGATTTAAGTCATACAGTTCAGTTATTTGAAAATCAATTAAATATATCGTTTTACCAAAAAAGCAATTCAGGTCCAGGATTGACTCGGAATTACGGTGCCAAACGTGCTAAAAATGATTGGTTGGTTTTTGTAGATTCAGACGTTATTGTTGAAAATGATTATATTGAAAGCATCAAAAAAGATTTAGAAACGACGCCTTGCGATGCTTTTGGTGGAGCTGATAAAGCGCACAAAGGATTCAATATTATGCAAAAAGCAATATCGTATTCTATGACTTCTGTTTTTACAACAGGTGGTATTCGTGGGAGTAAAAAAGCCGTCTCAAAATTCCAACCTCGCAGTTTTAATATGGGTGTTAACAAAGGAGTTTTTTTAGAAGTTGGTGGCTTTTCTGAAATGCGAATTGGTGAAGATCCAGATCTTTCGATGACACTTTGGGAAAACGGATACACCACGGCTTTTTTCGATAATATTGGTGTGTATCACAAAAGAAGGACTGATCTTGGTAAGTTTTCAAAACAGGTGTATCAATTCGGCTGTGCGCGTCCAATTCTTAACCAAAGACATCCAAAATATGTGAAGCCGACATTTTGGTTTCCGACATTATTTTTGCTCGGCTATGTTATGGGACTTTTCCACTACTTTGTTTGGGGTTATGGACTGTTGTTAGCGCTTTATGGCATCTACACCTTCGTTGTGTTTTTTCATGCTCTATTTGTGACGAAAAACGTTAATATCGCCGCAATGGCAATTATTGCAACCTATGTCCAAATGTTTTCTTATGGTTATGGTTTTTTGAAATCTTGGTTTAAACTGAACATCCTTAGACAAAGTCCAAAACAAGCATTTCCTTCCCATTTTCATTAGGAAGGAAATGATATCTAAATTATTTCTTTAAATTTTAGTTGATTTTTAGCGCTTTATATTCGCTTTCGTTGCTCAGTTTATCAATGGCTTGTATGGCGATTGTGTTGAGATTTTTACCATCTCTGGAGCTTGGAATAATAAGTGATGTGATGTCCGATGTTAGAATTTCTGTTTTCCAAGTATTGGCATATTTTGTATAAAGTACCCATTGGAAAACATTCGTGTTGTCTTCTATGGACCAAAATGCTGTTGTATTTCCGTTGTCTTTTTTGTAGCCTAAAGTTGGTTTTTTCAAAGGTGTTATTTTTAACCAAGGACTTGTGGGAATTAAAGCTTTCTCTTGATAAACTTGCGTTTTGAGAGCGTTTTGCATCGTGTAACTTTTTGTTAAACCAGCGATGCTCCAATGGATTTCGCCTGCTTTATCTTTAAGAATTTCACGACTTATTTGGACTTGATTAACAATTTCTGTTGGTTTGTCAGAGGCTTTGACTTCCACGGTGTTAAGTCCTGGCCAAAGATGTCTTTTCATGGTATTTTCACTTTCCCACCATTCTAAAAGCTTTGGAAAACTCTGTCCAGTAGAATTAATAGGCCAATACAATTGCGGTGCGAAATAATCGATCCAGCCTTTATTTAGCCATAATTTAGCATCGGCATACAATTCGTCATATTGTGAAGAACCTTTGATGCCTTGTGGATATCCAGGTTTCCAAATTCCGAATGGACTTATCCCGAATTTAACATAATTCTTTTCTGTTTTAATTTCTTTGTAAATACGTTCTACGAATTTGTTCACATTGTCACGACGCCAATCTGATCTGGAAAGTTGGCCGCCAGCATTTTTGTATTGGTTCCAAGTTTTAGAATCTGGAAAATCTGCTCCGCCATTGTAGGTGGCGTATGGATAGAAATAATCGTCAAAATGAACGCCATCCAAGTTGTAACGCTTTACCAAATCTTTTACAACTGTTGATGCATGATCCTGAATGATTTTGGCTGCGGGATCAAACCAATACATACCGTTTTTTAATCTGTAAGTATATTCTGAATATTTGTTGACCAAAGACGCGCTAGAAACTTTACCGCCATTGGAATGGTGAGCGCGGTAAGGATTTAGCCAAACATGAAGTTCCATGCCTCTTTTGTGGGCTTCTTCAATCCAAAATTCTAATGGGTCGTAATAAGGAAATGGTTTTTTTCCTGTTTCACCTGTTAAGAAATAGGACCAAGGCTCGTGTGGGCTTTCGTATAATGCGTCGCCAGAAGGACGAACTTGTAAAATGACCGCGTTGAAATTATTGTTCTTTAACATGTCCAATAACGCGATAGCATCTGTTTTTTGTTGATCTGTAGATAAGTTATTTTTTGATGGCCAATTGATATTAGCTACCGAAGCGACCCATGCACCACGAAATTCTCTGTTTAGTTTAGGGAGTTCTACCTTGTAATCGTCAGATTTAGGTGGAGTAGGTGGTTTGGGCGTTGTAGGTTTTGTTGTAGTCGGCTTTGTGGTTGTAACTGGTTTTTTTTGACCGCCACAATTATAAAGTAAAAGTGCTAGAAGTAATAAAGAGAATGTCTTGAATCGACTAAAATCCCGTTTAAATGTCATTAGAAATAATTTAATGTTTGAAAGTAATAAAAAAGCCCCGATTATCGAGGCTTTTTATAATAATTAAGAATTTATTAAGCTTTCGCTTGTCTTTCTAATCTTTTTCTATCTTCTTCAGATAAGATTTTCTTTCTCATACGGATGAAGTTTGGCGTTACCTCAATCGCTTCATCAGCTTGGATATATTCCATACATTCTTCTAATGAGAATAAGATTTTTGGAGCAACACCAGTATCTTTATCTTTACCAGCAGCACGCATGTTGTTCAATTGTTTTGCTTCTACGATGTTTACTACCAAATCTCCTGGTTTATTTTGCTCACCGATAATCATCCCTGTGTAGATTTCTTCACCTGGATCTACGAAGAATTTGCCTCTATCTTGTAGTTTGTTGATTGAATATTCAGTTGCTGGACCAGTTCCTTTACTTACCAACACTCCATTGTTTCTTCCTGGAATAGCACCTTTAAAAGGCTTATATTCTGTGAAACGGTGCGCCATGATAGCTTCACCTGCAGTTGCTGTCAACATTTGAGAACGCAATCCGATAAGACCTCTTGAAGGAATCTCGAATTCCATATGTTGCATTTCACCTTTAGTTTCCATAATGTGAAGGTCACCTTTTCTTTGAGTTGCTAAATCGATAACTCTTGAAGCAAATTCTTCAGGAACATCTACCACCAAAGATTCGTATGGCTCGCATTGTACACCATCAATTTCTCTTAAGATAACTTGTGGCTGACCAATTGTCATTTCATAGCCTTCTCTTCTCATCGTTTCAATAAGAACTGACAAGTGAAGAATACCTCTACCGAAAACTAAGAATGTATTAGCATCATCCGTTTGTTGAACTCTTAATGCTAAATTCTTCTCTAATTCTTTTGTTAATCTTTCTTTAAGGTGGTTAGAAGTAACATATTTACCATCTTTACCAAAGAAAGGTGAATTGTTGATAGAGAACGTCATGTTCAACGTTGGCTCATCAATCGCTGTTCTTTCCAATGGTTCTGGATTTTCCAGATCTACGAAAGAATCTCCAATTTGGAATGCATCGAAACCTACAACCGCACAGATATCTCCAGCCTTTACTTCAGTTACTTTTTTCTTTCCTAATCCTTCAAAAACGTAAAGTTCTTTTACTTTTCCTTTTACAATTTTTCCACCATCCTGAGCAAGACCAATCCATTGTCCTTCAGATACTGAACCTCTAGTCACTTTTCCGATAGCAATTCTTCCTAAGAAAGAAGAGAAATCTAAAGAAGTGATTTGCATTTGCAAGTTACCTTCCATAGTTTTTGGTTCCGGAACATATTGTAAAACACCATCCAAAATTGGTAAAATACTATCTGCTGGCTCCAATGAGGTGTTGAACCAACCTTGTTTTGAAGATCCGTAGAATGTTGGGAAATCCAATTGCTCTTCCGTAGCATCTAAAGCAAAGAATAAATCGAATACTTTGTCATGAACTTCTTCTGGACGACAGTTTGGCTTATCAACTTTATTAATAAGAACGATAGGTTTCAAGCCTAATTCTAGAGCTTTTTGAAGTACGAATCTTGTTTGTGGCATTGGTCCTTCAAAAGCATCTACTAATAAGATAACACCATCAGCCATTTTCAATACTCTTTCTACTTCACCTCCGAAATCGGCGTGACCAGGTGTATCGATAACGTTGATTTTTGTGTCTTTGTAGGTTACCGAAATGTTTTTCGATAAAATGGTGATTCCACGCTCTCTTTCCAGATCGTTGTTGTCCATAATCAGTTCTCCTGATTCTTGGTTTTCTCTAAAGATGTTGGTAGCATGGATAATTTTGTCCACCAAAGTAGTTTTACCATGGTCAACGTGTGCGATAATCGCAATATTTCTAATGTTTTGCATACAGAATTTTTACGAGCGCAAAATTACGGAATTTTCAGAAAAGAAAATTAAAACTAACAAAAAATTAACAAAAAAACAAAAAGCCCATTCAAGAGAATGGACTTTTTAAAATTTATAAGTGTAAAAATTAATTATTCCACAATTAATTTATCAGTTTGGATTACTTTTCCGTTTTCAGAAATACTTACTACATATACGCCTTTTGGCATGCTAGAAGTTGATACTGTTTCCACGCTGTTTTTCTTTCTGTCGAAAGATTTAATTACTTTTCCAGTAATATCCAACACTTCAACTTTTACCGAACCTTGGTTAAGTGTTGGTTTTCCAGCGATAAAGAATTCTCCTTTTGCTGGGTTTGGATAGACATTATAGGCTTTGTTTTTGCCAACTTCTGATGTTGCTAATTTACATTTTTCAGGAATGTTATAATCTTCTGTTTGGTCTTCTACGCTGTTGTTAGAGCCAGCATTAGCGTTAACACCAAGACCTCTTTTTGCAAAAACTTCCCAGATCATACATTCGTCAGCTCCGCCTTTTAGAGCATCGGCTTCTAAGATTGCATTTCTACCAGAAACGAAATCTGGAGAACAAGGTTGTAATTTAAGACCATCTACTACTAACTGCACAACTTTTGCACTACCGCTGTTAGGATTGGCTACAATGTCTGACGCATAGCCATATTTTTCTGCCATTTTCCAGTGAAGATCCCAAAGCATTGTTGCCCATACTTGACCAACATCGTGCGGTGAAAAAGCACCTCTAATATTGTTATATGTGTAGTTGTTAACTGCAAAATCAGGTGAATATTTTCTACCTCTAATACCTTGTCCTGTCGTTGATTGTCCCGAAGAATATGTTGCAATACCTCTAGCAGTTGCTTCAGTATATTCAGGTTTGTTGGTTAACATCAACGCGAAGAAGTCGGACCAGCCTTCACCCATTTGTTCAGCGTTGTTAAGGCATCCCATACTGTTACCTGTTAAACGGTTAGAGATTCCGTGTCCGTACTCGTGTATAATAACGCCATTATCAAAACTTGAGTTTTTATAGCCGTTGCCCATATCTCTCAAGTCAACATTAACAGTTATTCCGTTGTTAATTTGAGAAAGGATATAGTCGCCTTCGTCTTTTCCTAGCATTATAGAAGTCATTGTAATGCTATTGTCTACTCCTGACATATCGATTGGAGTATTGGAATTGGTTCTGTGAAGAACTGCTCCTTTTGCTCCTGCGGCTTGTGCATTTCTAACTTTGGTGATAGGAGTACATTCCCCAGCACCACCTGGTGAATATTGTATGAAAGCAATTTTCCCAGCCATAGAGGACATAGATGAGCATCCGTTTTGAACACTTGGAATTACAAGATCTCCTGTTATGGGGATGGAGAATAGTTGTTTGCCAAAGTTAGCGGCTCCTGCAGCTACTCCTGGTCTTGTTACAGCATCTGCTGGACTATTGTAGAATAATTTTTGTTTTAAACCTAAAGTACCAGACTTCCATAGATACATTTGCATTCTTGGTAGAGCAACAGAGCTTTCTGTTTCGTAGCCCGCGTTGAAGTTGGCGTTATTATAACCACTACCGTCAAAACCTTCGGCACGTACAGCATCGTTTCCTCTACCGCCTTTATCAAAATTATTTATTTGGAAATTTTTAGCCGATTCTGTAAAACCAAACTTGTAGAAAATGTCATGAATCATGTTGTTTGCGTAGAACAAGTTGGTAATTGCAGCGTGCTTATTAGAATAGGCTGAAATTTCTGCAGCTTCTGCATAAGGGAAATTAAAGTCTAAAGAAGAACCACCTTCTGTCATATCGGTATTTGGAGGTGAGTTGGTGCCAGCATTATCAAAATAAGCCCAAACATTATTTCCTCTTGTATATGTGAAGTTAGTGTTGCCTGTATCATGCCATCCTAAAGGAGAAGAGGCTATATCCCAAGGATCGGTTAATACGGATCTAGTTCCAAAAGTTGGTGCTTCTATAGGAAATGGGAAAACATTATATGAAGCACTTGCCACAGCTGCTGTGGAAGCTTTGTGAGCTTTATTGATTTGGTTTTCTACGTAAGCTGGCAAAAAGTGGCTATGCTCGTGTCCTTCGGTTTCTGTAGCGGCATATGCATCATCGTGAAAGTTACAAGAAATAACCATGTTGTTTTTTTCAAGAATCTCGTTATTCTCAAGGTTTACCATGATTTGCCAAAATGCATTATTCTTAGCATCATCTATAAAGAATAACCTAGATGGAACCAACTTGTTATCTTTTTGGTAATAGTAAGCAAAATTAGCTACATCATTTGCTGAAGGATTGTCCAGTGTTGTACCGTCCGGTATAAGTTTGTAATTGGTGTTTGTTAAGCCTAAATGGCTAAGAGCTGCCTCCAAAGCAGAAGTTACCGAGTTAACATTTACATATTTGGAAACATTTAGGTTTTTATCAAAGTTATTTTTGAATGACCACATTTTTCCGTCTTTAATTACCGCTTTAGCCAAAGAGTGATAAATTGGAATACCATTCACTGTTTGTTGTACGTCCACAACATTAGATTTTAAACTAGAAGAACTATCTTCGTTTACAACTTTAAAATCCATTGGTTTTTGTACCCCTTTAAAACTTGCATCAGTTGAAATGAAATCTCTGATAATGTTTTCTGTACTTTGTCCGTTCACAACAGTCATAAAGAAGATTGCTCCGACCCCAATTGAACGCTTTAATAAAGAATTTTTCATATAGAAATAAGGAATTTTATAATTTGATTTTTGAATGGTCTAAAATTACATTATTTTTTAATAATTTTAAAATCTTATTAGGAAATAAATGGATTTATATTCAATAAATAAGAATGTTGAATTGTTATTTTGATAATTATTTGTATTTATAATGTTAATTTGATAATTGAATTGTTTTGAGTTATAAATACTTTTTTTAATTAAAACCTTTAGGCTAAGTCCCGAATAACCCAAAAAATATCTTTAATACTTAAAAAAGCAAAATTTATTATAAATTTAAAATAGCTTATGTATCTATCAAAAAAAAATGTATTTTTGTAAAAATTCAAAAAAAGTAAAAATGGCTGAATATAAGTTGTTATTACCTTCTATGGGAGAAGGTGTTATGGAAGCTACAATCATCAGTTGGTTATATAATGAAGGCGACATGGTCAAAGAAGATGATTCGGTTGTAGAAATTGCTACTGATAAAGTTGACTCGGATGTGCCGACACCTGTTTCAGGAAAAATCGTTAAAATTCTAAAACAAAAAGACGAGGTTGCAAAAATTGGTGAAGCTATTGCAATTTTAGAAACAGAGGCTGACGCTTCTTCTGATATTGCTTCTACGCAGACAGCTTCTACACCAGAGCCAGAAGTTATTAAAACTTTGGAAGAACCATTAGCTCATGTAACGACAACTAATGTGACAGCTGCTATTTCTACAGATTTGTTTTTATCACCACTTGTAAAATCTATCGTTAATCAAGAAAACATCAGTGATGCAGAGCTTAAAACTATTGCAGGTTCTGGATTGGAAGGCAGAATTACAAAAGAAGATATTTTAGAATTTCTTAAAAATAGAGGAAATACTCTAGCTGCAACGCCAGCAGTTGTTGAAACTCCAAAACCTGTTGCTACAACGGCTCCGGCTACCCCTATCTCTGTTGCTGCAGGTGACGAGATTATCCCGATGGATCGTATGCGTAAAATTATCGCAGAGAACATGGTGAAAGCTAAACATATTGCACCACACGTTACATCATTTATTGAGACAGACGTTACGAATGTGGTAAGATGGAGAGCGAAACACAAATCAGCTTTCGAAAAAAGAGAAGGTGAGAAATTGACTTTCATGCCAATCTTTGTAAAAGCTGTAGTTAAGGCAATTCAGGATTTCCCGATGATCAATGTGTCCGTGAATGGTGACAACATTATCAAAAAGAAAAATATCAACATCGGTATGGCGACCGCTTTGCCAGATGGTAATCTTATTGTTCCCGTAATCAAAAATGCAGATCAATTATCACTTTCTGGACTTGCAAAAGCAATCAACGATTTGGCTTTTAGAGCAAGAAACAAAAAACTAAGACCAGAAGATACGCAAGGTGCAACATATACCATTTCCAACGTAGGAAGCTTCGGCAACCTTATGGGGACACCAATTATTCCACAACCACAAGTGGCTATTTTGGCAATTGGTGCGATTGTTAAAAAACCAGCAGTTCTAGAAACGCCAGATGGCGACGTTATTGCAATTCGTAACCTGATGTTCATGTCGCACTCATACGATCACCGCGTTGTGGACGGTTCTTTAGGAGGAATGATGTTGAAACATATTCACGATTATCTAGAAAATTGGGACATCAATACAGAAATTTAATTCTCATTATTATAGAATAAATATAAAGCCTTCAAATTATTTTGAGGGCTTTTTATTTGGGCGCCATTTCCGGCTGTCACTAGTCGCTGCGCCACGCCTGTGCTAATGCCCGCGCCTGCGGCTCGAGCTCCAACATGCCGTTCCATCCGGGGCGCAGAGCAATTATCCGTTGTTATTTTGCATCTTCAAAAGAAAAAGCCTTGTTAGGACTTAAAGCCCTAACAAGGCTCTCATAACTACAACGACATTGGTTTTAATTTTAATTTAAACCGATTATATAGGATTTAGAAAATATCGTTCAATATTTTGGCAAGACGAAGACCTCCATGCAAAAGTTGACGCTCCATCACTTCATTGAACTGATATTGATAATCGTAGGCCAACTTGCTGTCATTAGGTGTTGCAGCGTAAATTTCGTTGGCAATTTTATGCGAATCATACATCCAGTCTTCTAGTGTTCCTGCTTGTATAGCTTTTACTTCATTTTTAGTTTTAATGTCCAGAAGCTTTGCATATTCAGTATAGCTGTATTTCTGAGAATCTACCAACTTCCCATCCCAAACCGAATGTAGATTGGTTTTGCTCCCAAAATAAGTCACGTTTATTCGGTTGCCACCAAGATCATCTTTGCGTCCTGTATGCATTGGCTGCGCAAGATCACCCACCAAATGAATCAAAAATATCAATGCGATTTTTCGATCTTTTTCAGAAGTTTTTTCATCTTTTATTTGAGAGGAAAGTACGCGGATTTGCGTATATAGATTGGGACCTGCTTGAGCTTTTAGTTGTTCTTCAAAAGATTTAAAATCTGTCTGCGGATCAATGTTCACATAATGCCAAGTAGATGCTTCTTTCCATTTTCCTGTTTTATCAGATTTGATAAAGTCTGGCCAGTTGGCCCAGTAGGCGAGACGCTCTTGTCCCATTATTTTTTTTATTTCACGACGGGCTTTTCCGTTGAGGTTGTTTTCTGCAATTTCCGCAATAATGCGATGACCTGTAAGTCCCCAAGCATAAGTGTATAAAGAAGTTGTGATGCTGACTAATGTTAATACTTTTAACCAAATATTTTTCATGTTTCTATCAATAAGATTTTAAGTTACAAAGATAAGCACTGTAAGTACAAATATAACAAAGCTTGTTACTATTAAATTGAAGATATTGAATTTTAGTGAGTTTCTTTCTTATCCTTTTCAATTGCTGATATTTTTAGGATGAAATTTAATTCTAAATCTTAATTATACTAAGAAACCTTATGGGATTTTTTTGTTGCAATGATGTCTAAAGGTTTGATTATTCGTACCTTTGCAAAATCTATGGCAGAGCAAGAATTTATAGAAGTTTATGGTGCTAGAGAGCACAATCTTAAGGATATTAATGTAAAAATTCCGCGCAACGAATTAGTTGTTATTACGGGACTTTCGGGTAGTGGAAAATCATCTTTGGCGTTCGATACTATTTTTGCCGAAGGCCAACGCCGTTATATTGAAACTTTTTCAGCGTATGCGAGACAGTTTTTGGGTGGTTTAGAACGTCCTGATGTTGACAAAATCGAAGGACTGTCACCAGTTATTGCGATCGAACAAAAAACAACCAACAAAAATCCACGTTCTACAGTGGGTACGATTACAGAATTGTATGACTTTCTGCGTCTTTTGTTTGCAAGAGTTTCGGATGCGTATTCTCAAACGTCAGGAAAAAAACTAGTAAGTTATTCGGAAGATCAAATTTTAGAAACCATTAAAGAAAATTTTAAAGGTCAAAAAATATTGTTGCTTTCGCCAGTTATACGTTCCAGAAAAGGGCACTATCACGAGCTTTTTGTTCAGTTGGCAAAGAAAGGTTATTCGCAAGCGAGGATTGATGGTCAACTTCAGGATATTGAATATGATCTAAAGCTTGATCGTTACAAAACCCACGATATAGAAGTGGTTATCGACCGTTGGATTATCGGTGAAAACGCTTCGGAGATACGAATGCCAAAATCCCTGAAAACCGCTATGGAAATGGGAGAAGGTATTATCGCAATACAGAAGATGGGCGAGGACGAGGTTCAGTATTTTAGTAAGAATTTAATGGACGATGCAACAGGAGATTCCTTAGCATTGCCAGAGCCTAATACCTTCTCATTCAATTCGCCAAAAGGAAGTTGCCCAACTTGTAAAGGATTGGGAACTATCAAAAAAGTGAATGTCGATTATTTTGTAGAGAATCCAAAATTGTCAATTAATCAAGGTGCTTTGTTACCTTTAGAACAAATTAAGAATAACAAATGGATTGTTGCCCAGATCAAAACGATTTTGGAACAATTCGATTTGCCGATGTCCACTCCTTTTCAGGATATTCCCAAAGAAGCTTTGGACATGATATATTATGGCGCGCATCAAGAGATTAACAAAGAGCTAAAACACGCTGGCATTTCTAAAAAACTAAAAATCAATTTTGATGGTTTGGTTGCAATTGTTGAAGAGCTAGTTGAAGAGCGGGAAAACTATGACGCGGTTGTTATGGAACGTAACTTTACAACCGAGGAGACTTGTCCTAGTTGTAAAGGCGCGAGATTGCAAGCCTCTAGCTTGAGTTTTAAAATCGATGGAAAAAATATTGCTGAAATCAATGCTTTGTCTTTGATTGATCTTAAAGATTGGTTGGCAGAAGTTAAAGATAAATTCACTGAGAAAAATAAAATCATTGCGCACGAGATTTTAAAAGAAATAGAAACAAGGCTTCAGTTTTTATTGGATGTTGGTTTGGATTATTTAAGTTTGAGCCGTAGTTCCAAAACTTTATCTGGCGGCGAATCACAAAGAATTCGTTTGGCAACGCAGATTGGATCGCAGCTTGTTAACGTTCTTTATATTTTGGACGAACCAAGTATCGGCTTGCACCAGCGCGATAACGAAAGATTAATAAAATCTCTTAAAAATCTGCGTGATATAGGCAATTCAGTTTTGGTGGTGGAGCATGATAAAGATATGATTTTGGAAGCCGATCATGTTTTGGATATTGGTCCGAGAGCAGGGAAATTTGGCGGAGAAATTCTTTGGCAAGGAAACCCAAAAGACATTACCAAAGCCAACACGATTACCGCAGATTACATCACAGGAAAAAGAAAAATTGAAATTCCTGAAACCAGGAGAGAAGGTAATGGGAAATCAATCGTTTTGAAAGGTGCAACGGGAAATAATCTTAAAAATGTAACCTTAGAAGTTCCTCTTGGGAAATTGGTGGTTGTGACTGGGATTTCGGGAAGTGGAAAATCTTCGCTCATCAACGGAACTTTGTATCCAATTCTTAATCGTCATTTTTATAGAGCTGTGCAAGAACCTTTGCCTTACAAAAGTATTGAAGGTATTGACAATATTGATAAAATTGTCGATGTGGACCAAAGTCCGATTGGTCGTACGCCGCGCTCGAATCCAGCAACTTATACAGGGATGTTTACCGACATTCGGAATCTTTTTGCCGAACTTCCCGAATCAAAAATCCGAGGTTACAAAGCGGGACGTTTCTCATTTAATGTGAAAGGTGGACGTTGCGAAACTTGCCAAGGTGGCGGTCTTAAAGTTATTGAAATGAATTTTCTTCCAGACGTTTATGTACATTGCGAAACTTGCCACGGCAAACGTTTTAACAGAGAAACTTTGGAAGTTCGCTACAAAGGAAAATCGATTTCTGACGTTTTGGAAATGACGATTAACGAAGCGGTTGAGTTTTTCCAGCCTATTCCCAAAATTTATAATAAAGTAAAAACACTGCAAGACGTTGGCTTGGGCTACATTACCATTGGACAACAATCAACCACTTTGAGCGGTGGAGAAGCACAACGTGTGAAACTGGCGACAGAACTTTCCAAAAAACAAACAGGAAATACGCTTTATATTTTGGATGAACCTACAACGGGGCTTCATTTTGAAGATGTTAAAGTTTTGATGGACGCCATTAATCAATTGGTAGAATTAGGGAATTCGTTTATTATTATTGAGCATAATATGGATGTTATAAAACTCGCCGATCATATTATTGATGTTGGTCCAGAAGGCGGTAAACACGGCGGAACCATCGTCGCAAAAGGAACGCCCGAAGAAATTATTAGATCTAAAAAATCCTTAACAGGTAAGTTTTTGAAGAAAGAGTTTTAAACAAAAATTTTAATAATTTAACACCAAATACCTTTTCTATTGAGAAGGTATTTTTTTCTTACAATATTAAATTTTAGGCTTAATGTTAATTTAATATTAACAGAATATTAAAAAGTTGTAACTTTGTATTTGTAAATGATAGAACTAATCTAAAAATCAAACTATTATGAAAACAAATATCAAAATTTTATCACTTGCTATATTTACTTTAGGCTTCACAAGTTTTTTATCGAATGTCTCTGCACAAACGGCTCATAATGGCGAAATCCAAGGTGTTCTTGTTAAAGCGGGTGATGGTTTTGGCGAACTTAGAAACTTATTAAAAGATAATTTTGATTTCAATAACCCCGATTTTAAAGAAGGTGTTGTTAACTCGAATGTTAGCTTTAGCTTGACACCAGAAGGAAAATTAGCCAATGTACATGCAGAAGGAGATTGCAAAAATGTTAGTAAAGAAATCGAAAATGTTTTGACACATTTGTTATACAAAGTTGATACTTCGAAACTGAAAAAAAATATGATTGCTGAGAGTTATAATCTACCCGTTACGGTAACCATTGCTCAGCGTTAATTTTTATATTAAACTTTTTATAGAACCATACATTTAGAATGTGTGGTTTTTTTATTATTGAAATTAGCTTTCACAGAACAATTTCTTCAATAATTCTGATTGTTTAAAAATGATATTTTCAATCTTGGCATTTATATTGAATAAACTTAAACGAACGTAAAATTGAAAGTTATGAAATGGATTAAATTTTTGGGACTAAGTCTTGTCGGTGGTTTTTTGGCAATATCATGTTCAACAGGTTCTGTGTATGGAAAAAATGATAAAGTTTATCGTGCACCAGATGGAGGTATTTACAGACAAGGTGAAGTTTACCGAGATAGAAATGGTAGAGTTTATAGAAACGGGCAAATTATTGTTTATAACAAAAACTCTGGCGATTATAGAAGCCTTCCGCCAGGACAAGCCAAGAAAATCTATGGCGACAAGTCAGCTAAAAAGTATGCACCTGGACAACGTAAAAAACATTATCGATATGACCAAGGCAATCAGGATGAAGGCAACAGAAAACACCATAAAAATAAAAAAAGTAAACATCACGACCACGATGATGATTAAAATAAAAACTCGGAGATTTTCCGAGTTTTTTGTTATATACCTTTGTTGATATTTCGATTGAGATAATTGCTGTAATTCGGGATTTCTACCAAATAGTCTTCGTCCATATATTTTGAAGTAATCAAAAAATCAGCACTTGCAGAGTTACTAGCTGTTGGGATGTTCCACACCACACAAAGACGAAGAAAAGCTTTTACGTCGCTATCATGCGGCTGAGACTCCATAGGATCCCAAAAGAAAATCACCATATTAATTTTTCCTTCCGCAATCATGGAACCGAGTTGTTGGTCGCCACCCAATGGTCCACTTAGGACACGCTGGACGTCAACATTTAGGCTTTCTGAAATTAGTTTTCCAGTGGTTCCTGTCGCAACAAGATTGTGTTGGATAAGAATATTTTTATGCCGCTTTACCCAATCTAGAAGTTCGTCTTTTTTATGATCGTGAGCGACAAGCGCAATGGTTTTTTGCGCAGGAAGTTGTTTTTGTTCTTTCATGATTGTTCTTTCATGGCAAAGTTACGCATTTGCAAGGATAGATAGGTTTTCTTATAAGAAAGTTATGAATATTAATCTTATTTTAAAATTAATATTAAATGATGTATATTTATTAATTATCTTTTAATTTTAAACATAATTAATAATAATTAAATGTTGAATAGATTATTAAAATTGCTTTAAAACAAATCAATTGATTTTATTTATCGAAAATTTAATCTTTATAAATTATAAAATCCGAGTTTGCAATTTATAAACCTATAGTTTTGCTATAGTCAAAGAAATTATTAAAACAAATATATATGAACACAGAAAACGAGAAAGATAAATGCCCTTTCAATCACGGTGAAGGGTTCACAGAGAATAATCCAAATAAAGGAGAAACCATTCACAGCGAAAACGCAAAAGCGCCTAAAATAGAATCGGGTGCAAAATGCCCCGTAATTCATGGCGGACTTACTTCCAATAACGAATCGGTGATGGAATGGTGGCCAAATGCGCTTAATTTGGATATCTTATCTCAAAATGATACCAAAGTAAATCCATTAGGACAAGACTTTAACTACGCTGAAGAGTTTAAAAAACTAGATTTAGAGGCTGTAAAAAATGATATTAAAACATTACTAACGGACAGCCAAGATTGGTGGCCTGCAGATTACGGAAATTACGCTGGAATGTTTGTGCGTACCGCTTGGCATATGGCAGGGAGTTATCGTGCAATGGACGGAAGAGGAGGAGCGAATACCGGAAATCAACGCTTTGCACCCTTAAATTCTTGGCCGGATAATGTGAATACAGATAAAGGTCGACGTTTGTTGTGGCCTATTAAAAAGAAATACGGAAACAAAATTTCTTGGGGCGATTTAATTATCCTCGCAGGAACCGTGGCTTATGAAGCGGTTGGTCTTAAAACTTTTGGTTTTGGCGGCGGTCGTTTGGATATTTGGGCGCCCGAGAAAGATGTGTATTGGGGTTCAGAAAAAGAATGGTTAGCAGCTACAGAAAACCGTTATGGAAGTGATGAAAACCGTGATTCTTTAGAAAATCCTTTGGCAGCAGT
Source organism: Soonwooa purpurea (assembly GCF_053891095.1). Classification (NCBI taxonomy): domain Bacteria; kingdom Pseudomonadati; phylum Bacteroidota; class Flavobacteriia; order Flavobacteriales; family Weeksellaceae; genus Soonwooa; species Soonwooa purpurea. The sequence goes on along the minus strand of NZ_JBSSMA010000013.1, from coordinate 12,392 downwards.
ACAAATGGGTTTAATTTATGTAAACCCTGAAGGGGTTGATGGAAATCCAGATCCGCTAAAAACGGGTCACGACATTCGTGTAACCTTCAAAAGAATGGGAATGGATGATGAAGAAACAGTAGCTTTAACTGTTGGTGGACATACGATTGGAAAAGCCCATGGAAACGGAAATGCTTCCAATCTTGGTCCAGATCCTGAAGAAGCGGATGTTAACAGACAGGGGCTAGGTTGGCACAATTCCGAAGGAACGGGAAATGCTGGACATACGATGGTTTCTGGTATTGAAGGGGCTTGGACAACCCATCCAACACGTTGGGATAACGAATTTTTAACTTTACTTTTTAAATACGACTGGCAATTGACAAAATCTCCAGCGGGAGCCCATCAATACGAACCGGTAAATATCGCTGAAGAGGATAAACCTGTAGATGCTTTTAATCCAAATGTAAAGCGAAATCCAATGATGACGGATGCGGATATGGCATTGAAATTCGATCCTATTTATAGAGAAATTTCTTTGAACTTTTTAAATAATCCAGAAAAATTAAATGACGCTTTCGCAAGAGCTTGGTTCAAATTAACACACAGAGATTTAGGTCCTAGAAACCGATATTTAGGTGCTGATGTTCCTGCGGAAGATTTAATCTGGCAAGATCCAATTCCGAAAGTTGATTATACTTTAAATGATGCTGAAATTGCCAATTTAAAACAAACTTTATTAAACTCTGGATTATCAAGAGCAGAACTTATTAACACCGCTTGGGATTCTGCAAGAACCTGGAGAGGTTCAGATTATCGAGGTGGCGCAAATGGCGCAAGAATTAGATTGGAACCTCAAAGAAGTTGGGTGGCTAACGAACCTGAAAGATTGAATAAAGTTTTAGCAAAATTAGAAGAAATTCAAGCTGGATTACCGAAGAAAGTTTCTATTGCGGATTTAATTGTTTTGGGAGGTTCTGCAGCCGTTGAAAAAGCAGCACAAGAAGCTGGGGTTAACATTACCGTTCCGTTTGTAGCAGGTAGAGGAGATGCTTCGCAAGACCAAACCGACATCGAATCTTTCGAATATTTGGAACCTTTGTACGATGGTTACAGAAATTTCTTGAAAGAAAACTATTCCGTAAAAGCCGAAGAATTGTTGTTGGATAGAACGCAATTAATGGGTTTAACAGCTCCTGAAATGGTGGTCCTTATCGGTGGAATGAGAGTTTTAGGAACGAATTATGGAAATTCTAAACACGGTGTTTTCACAGATAGAGAAGGTGTTTTGAGTAACGATTTCTTTGTGAATTTAACCGATATGCAAAACCAATGGATTCCTACAGGAGAAAATGTTTACAATATTGTTGACAGAAAATCTGGTGCTACCAAATGGACGGCCACAAGAGTAGATTTGGTTTTCGGATCTAATTCTATTTTGCGTTCTTATGCGGAAGTTTACGCTCAGGATGATAATAAAGAGAAATTTGTAAAAGATTTCGTGGCAGCTTGGGTAAAAATGATGAATGCCGACCGTTACGATTTAAAATAATGTAGCTTCTATAAAAGTAAAAACCTCAGGTGATGTCACTTGAGGTTTTTTGTTTATTAATTATTGGGTGATTTCATTATAATACATTATGCTATCGTCTTTTCCTATGCCGATGATGGTAACTTCAAAACTTTTAGCATCTTCATTATTAAAAAACTTAGCTCTTGGCGGAACATTGTTTGGTTCAGAAAGATTAGGATCCCAGTACAAAACTTCGCGAGAGTCGACGCTTATTTTTTTATAGATGTCTTTACTAAAATCTGGTAATTCGAATGGAAGAGATTTGTCGTATGTTTTAAGAGTTGTTTTGTTATTTTTTGGAGTGCTTTTTTCTTGTGCAGCGCCCATATTTCCACGTTTTGTGTAGATGGCAACCGAATTACTAACAAGGCCACTATTTTTAAAAACTTTTACCATCGCAATATTAGAAATTGGTAAAGTGCTTATTAAGGTAGCATCCGTTTTTAATTCATCTAAGTAAATGTTGGCTTGCGAATTACGGATAAGTGGGACAAGATTTCCACTAGAATCTCTTTGGAAAGTTAATCCTGCTTCGCGGCCTTGCAGCCATTCAAAAATGTTTAGGCTGGTTGCTGCATCTTGGTTTTCATTAACAAAATAAAAGATTGTAGCGTCCTGAGAAGTGAACATTCCTCCAGATAGCTCCTCATTCAGTTTTTGTTTTAAATCTTGTTTTTTAGCAATGATTTTTACTTCCTCGATTTGGGTTTCATCGTCTTTAATTAGCTTTTCATTCGTTCTATTATTAATAGCTTTTGAAATGGAATTATTAATGGATGTTGCCGTTTTGGATGTTTTTAAATAATAATTAGTTTCGGGTAATTCGCCATTAAAAACAGTTGGCTCAACAAGATTCTGAAATAGTAATGTTAAGTTTTCTGGGATTTCTTCATTTTTATTTTTTGAGTTGAGATAATAATGTACGGTTACTGGCTCATCTATAAGAATATTGTTAAGAAAAATGTCGCCATTGGCATCTGTCACAAAGCTTGATACATTGGAGTCTTCCGATTCTGTTTTAAAAATTAAATTAACAGGCGTATTGGCCAACGGACGGCTATTAAGCGCAAGTCTTGCTTTATAGGAGAGAAAGTTGATTGGTTTATATTTTGTGTCAGGTAGTTCTCCTGATAAAACGCTATTCCAGTCGAAGCGTTGCCACTTTTCTGAAATTAATAAAGCATCCAAAGCTTCTGGATTGCTTCCCGCTTGAAAATATTGAGCGGGTGAAAATATAGGACTCGAAAAATCACCACTTAACCAAAGACTGCTAAGGATATTTTTTTTACTAAAATTTTGTCCTGCCAAAGCGGTATTGTCTTTTATAAGAACGCTATAATGTGTGTAGTTGTCATTTGGTGCAATATCAAAACTATTATAAGCTCTGGCTTTGGTATCCCATTTTTTACTTACAAAGTCGGGTTGATCAATGTAGATATTTTTAGGATTTATAAAATTAAGCCTTTGCGATACAGGATTGTCGTGTTGGTCAAATACTGTAAGTTGTAGCACGCCATTAACTTCGTCACTCGATTTCACAGGAATGATACTTGAGATTTCTTTGTCGCCTGTTTTAATTTCTGCTTTGTAAGCCAGCCTGTTATTAATGGTCCCAACAACTTTATAGCCTTTAAGCCCTTCTGCCAAATTGCTGGAAATTAAAGTATATTTAATGCCTTTTGAATCATCAGTAACTTTTATATTGACGCCTGTATTTTTTACATCAGGAAGAAGATAGGATTGTTTATTTCCTTTTTTATCCTCAACAACGATTTGGTACTTTTCAGTGTCTTTTGGGGTGAAAGAAAATAAAGCAACATTTTGATCAAGATTATTAAAAGTCACCAACTTTTCATTTGGTTTCGTCGTATTTACCAAATATCCAGACCAATTTTTGGGAGGTTCTGCTGCTGTAAGATAACGCACTGCGAGTTTTGTAGGAATATTATTTAACAAATTGCCACCTTCTGCTTGTGCAGAAATGGTCCATTTTGGATTGTCATGGATTGCTAATTTTTGTTCCGATGTGGGATTAAAAATAGGAATCGTTTCTACAATTTCAAAATTTTGAGAAAAGTTTTCCATCCAAGTTGTGTAGGCTCTGATGAAGTAAATGTCTTCCTTAATATCATCTTTTAATTGAAAAGTTCCGTCGCTTTGTCCATGTTCTATCGGAAGCATTTTTTTATCAATGATTTTTTTATCACGATTATAAAGTTCAACAAACAAAGTCGTAGAAATATCAGTCGGATTATAAGCATTAAAAACAAAAGCTTTGAATCTTATCGGATCACCTGCGATATATTGATTTTTATCTAAAAGAAGGTAAACTTTTTCTTGTGAAAATTTATCCTGAATGGTTTTAATTGCTTGATCCAGTTTGCTTTGTGCCTGGAATGTTGAAATCGAAAATAGACAAAGTAAAACGAAAGTAGTTTTTTTCATGTAATGAAGAATAATGACCTTTAAAATTACTCAAAATTTCTAGTATTAAAAGCTAATTAACGCGAGTTTAACATTTTAAAAATCAGTTTTATTAAAACTTATCAGCACAAAAAAAACGGCTACTTTAAAACAAAGTAGCCGATATCTTGAAATTTATTTCTAAATCTTAAATGCCGTCAACTATAGCATTCAATGTCGCGCTAGGTCTCATTGCAGCGTAAGTTTTATCCTCATTTGGTTTGTAATAACCTTCAATATCCTGAGCTTTTCCTTGAGCGCCAATTAATTCTTCATTAATTTTAGCTTCATTTTCTTGCATTGATTTTGCAATTGCTGCAAACTTAGCCGCTAAATCAGCATTTTTAGTTTGAGCAGCCAAAGCTTCAGCCCAATACATAGCCAAATAGAAGTGAGAACCTCTGTTATCAATAGTTCCTAATTTTCTACCTGGAGATTTATCAGTTGCTAAGAATTTTGCATTAGCTTCATCTAAAGCATCTGCAAGAATTTGAGCTTTTTCGTTGTTTTGAGTCTGAGCCAAATGCTCTAAAGAAGCTTGTAAAGCTAAGAATTCACCTAGAGAATCCCATCTTAAATATCCTTCTTCTAAAAATTGCTCAATATGTTTAGGTGCAGAACCTCCAGCTCCCGTTTCGAACAATCCACCACCATTCATTAACGGAACAATAGAAAGCATTTTTGCAGAAGTTCCAAGTTCTAAAATTGGGAAAAGGTCTGTTAAATAATCTCTCAATACGTTCCCAGAAACAGAAATAGTGTCTTTTCCTTCTCTTGCTCTTTTTAGAGTTTCTTTCATAGCATCTTTAACATCCATAATTCTGATATCAAGACCTGTAGTATCGTAATCTTTTAAGTATTTTTCAACTTTATTAATGATTTGCTGATCGTGAGCTCTTCCTTTATCCAACCAGAAAATTGCAGGAGTATCAGACAGTCTAGCTCTGTTTACGGCTAATTTCACCCAGTCTTGAATAGGAGCATCTTTGGTTTGACACATTCTGAAAATATCATTAGCTTCTACTTTTTGCTGTAATAATACATTTCCGTTAGGGTCTTCCACTTTAATAGTTCCGTTGTCTGGAGCTTGGAAAGTTTTATCATGAGAACCATATTCTTCAGCTTTCTGGGCCATTAATCCAACATTTGGAACAGAACCCATTGTTGTTGGATCTAGTTTTCCATTAGCTTTCATATCATCTACTACAGCTTCATAGAAGCCTGCATAAGAACGATCTGGAATAATAGCAATTGTATCTTCTTCAGCACCATCTTTATTCCACATTTTACCGCCATTTCTTACCAAAGCCGCCATAGAAGCGTCAACAATAATATCTGAAGGAACGTGGAAGTTGGTAATTCCTTTATCAGAATTTACCATAGCAACACGTGGTCCATTGGCTAAAGCTTCATCGATAGCCGTTTTAATTTCAGCTTCTTGAGATTGGCCTTTTATTTTTTCGTATAAATCAGCCAAACCGTTATTTGAATTAATGTCTAAAGATTTGAATAATTCGCCATATTTAGCAAAAACATCTTTGAAGAATGTTTCTACAATTGCACCAAAGATAACTGGATCAGAAACCTTCATCATGGTAGCTTTAAGGTGTGCAGAAAGCAATACATTTTTCTCTTTAGCTTCGTTAATAGCTTCTTGTACAAAAGATTTTAAAGCGTTAATATTCATTACAGAAGAATCAATCACTTCACCAGCTTTCAATGGAGAAAGGCCTTTTAGTTCTTTTGAAGAACCATCATTTCCGTAGAATACAATCTTAAATTGAGTATCGTTTTCAACAGTTGTTGAATTTTCAGTTCCATAGAAATCACCTTCAGTCATATTAGCAACTTCTGTTTTACTGTCAGAAGCCCAATTTCCCATTTTGTGTGGATTAGCTTTTGCATAATTCTTAACTGCTTTTGGAGCACGTCTGTCAGAATTTCCTTCTCTTAAAACTGGGTTTACAGCAGAACCTAAAACTTTAGCATATTTAGCTTTAATCGCTTTTTCGTCATCATTTTTAGGCTCAGCAGGATAATTGGGAACCGCAAATCCTTTTGCTTGAAGTTCAGCAATAGCTTCATCTAATTGTGGAGCAGATGCAGAAATATTAGGAAGTTTAATAATATTTGCTTCTGGAGTTGTCGCCAAAGCTCCTAATTCTGCAAGAGCATCTGGAATTCTTTGTTCTTCTTTTAAGAATTCTGGGAAATTAGCCAAGATTCTTCCCGAAAGAGAAATGTCTGGAACTAGAATTTCAATATCTGCAGTTTTTGTAAAACCTTGAACTATTGGCAAAAATGAGTGTGTTGCCAGCATTGGTGCTTCATCTGTAAGCGTGTAATGAATTTTTGCTTGTGACATTATTGTAATTCTTTTTATTTACGATTTTAGCTACAAAAATAAGGATTATTATATGATTTTAAATTATTGAGAGCATGATTTTCAGACGTAATTGTAATGTGTTGCGTTAAATTTTCTTAAATCTTTTCAAAAGTTATAGGATTATAGAATTGCAAAACCTAAATTTGGTTTAAATAAAAAAAATTATGGCAAATATTACATTTAAAGGAAATCCAATTCATACTGTTGGCCAACTTCCAGAAGTAGGAACTTTAGCAAAAGATTTCAATCTTGTATCGTCTGATCTTTCCGAAAAAAAACTATCAGATTATAAAGGTAAAAAAGTTGTGCTTAACATTTTTCCAAGTATCGATACTGGTGTTTGTGCGGCTTCAGCAAGACATTTTAACCAAGAGGCGAGTTCTTTGGAAAATACGGTTGTTATTAATGTTTCTCGCGATTTACCATTTGCGTTAAGTCGTTTTTGCGCGGCAGAAGGACTTAACGATGTTGAGGTTTTATCGGACTTTAGAGGACGTTTTGGTGAAGATTATGGCGTGACTTTGGAAGATTCTCCACTTTCTGGATTATTGAGCAGAGCGGTTGTTGTTCTTGATGAAAATGGAAAAGTGAAATACACAGAGCAAGTTCCAGAAATCGGACAAGAACCTAATTATAACGCAGCTTTGGAAGCTGTAAAATAATTTCTAAATCGATAGCAATAATAAAAAAAAGCATTTTTCAATGGAGAAAGATGCTTTTTTTATTATGTGTTGAAAAGAATATTGTTTAAAACTAATTAAATTTCGCTGTTTTTTTATTTTTACAAAACAGCAAGAAAAATTTTCTCAATTAAATTTAGAATTAATGAATTTGGATACACCAGTTTTTAGGCATGTTTATCAACATTTTATGTTTTCCGAAGACGATTTGGAGCGCATTGCCGCATCACATGTTTTAATTAGCATTTCAAAAGGCGAAACGATTTTAAAATCAGGTGAAATTCTGGATAGCTATTATCTTTTGGAGTCGGGGATTGTCCGTGCTTTTGTGCATGATTTTGATATGAACGAAATGTCCACGGAATTTTTTATAAACAACGAAATTGTAATTATTCCAAGTTCTCTTTTTCAAAGAATCGCATCGCAAGAAACTTTGCAGGCGGTGACAGATTGTAAGCTTTGGCAAATTACGTATGATGATTTTCAGGTCTTGTTTCAGGAGATTCCAGGTTTTGCAGATTGGGGAAGGATGTGGTTTACGTTTCAATTATTTTCTTTGAAACAACGTTCGCTCGACATGATTATGGAGCCTGCCAAAAACCGCTATTTAAAACTTTTGAAAGAACGTCCATCCATTGTACAAAATGTTCCGCTAAAGCAAATTGCAACTTACCTAGGCATTACAGACACATCGCTAAGTCGCATTCGTAAAGAGCTTGTTAAAGTTTAATTTTAAATATTTAAATAAAAAAAGCCACAAAATAATGTAGCTTTTAGAGTTATGAATTTGAAGATTTTGTAAGTTCTCGTGATTTTTCTTTTTCCTGTTTATTAAAAACATATTTGGATATAAAAATACTGAATTCGTACAATAATAAAAGTGGGAAAGCGGCAGCTAACATACTCAAGACATCGGCAGGTGTTATAATCGCAGCAACGACCATGATTAATACAATGGCGTGGCGGCGGTAAGTTTTAAGAAAAGTAGGGGTCAAAATTCCGATGGCCGTTAAAATATATACGATAATAGGGAATAAAAATACCAAGCCCATTCCCAAAACAACTTGTAAAAATAAAGTGGTATAATCACTCAAATCAAAAAGTTGAACAATATTTTCGGAAACTGTAAAGAGTAAACCAAAATTAATCGCTAAAGGTAATATTAGAAAATAACCAGTTAATACACCAGCTATAAACAAAATCCAAATAGCATTGATGTAAAGTAGAGAGTTTTTCTTTTCATTCGGCATTAATGCAGGACTTATGAATCGCCATATTTCCCAAATAATATAAGGAAAAGCAAGAATTATCCCACCAAATATGGAAACGGCCATCATGACGTTGAACTGCTGAAATAGTTGTTTCTGTTGAATTTTAAATGTGTCTGGCAAAATAATACTATCCTGACCAGTGAATTCTCTAGAAAAATGATTTATGATTTTAAACGTTGGAAAATCGTTGCTTGTAGGACCAAAAAAAATATGATCCATAATCCAATTGATGTTAAAACCAACAATTATTCCGCCCACAACAATAGCAATAATAGATCGCACAAGATGCGATCGTAGCTCTCCAACGTGTCCTAGAAAGGACATTTCCTTTTCTTCACTCATTCAGATATCTGCTTTACAGTATTTTCAGTTTGCGAAATTAAGAATAATCTAGCGAAAAACTTAGATAATTCCTTCGTCTAATAATTTATGCAAATCTATAATGCCGTAATATTTTCCATGGTCGGTAACGATAAGTTGTCCTATGTTGTTGTCTTTTAAAATGCGCATCGCTTCTTTTGCTAGTTCAGATTTATCAATATTTTTTGGATTTTTACTCATAATATCTTTTGCAATAACGTTAGAAACATCATTTTGGTTAAGAAGCATTCTGCGCAAGTCACCATCGGTAATAACGCCTAAGATTTTATCATTTTCGGTAACAACAGTTATTCCGTGCTTAGAAGCGCTTACCGAAATTATCACCTCGCGAACGCTGGATTCTGGCTTAACCTCGGGTTTGGTTTGGGAAACAAATTGTTCCACTTTTGCAGTTAAATTTTTTCCTAAACTTCCTCCAGGATGGAATTTTGCAAAATCAATGTCTTTGAAATCTTTTAGTTCCATAAGGCAAACTGCCAAAGCGTCACCCAATGCCATTTGGACAGTTGTAGAACTTGTTGGCGCCAGTTTGTTAGGGCAAGCTTCTTTGTCAACATGTGTGTCAAGAATAATGGCGGAGGCTTGGCCCAGCTTGCTATCAGGATTTCCTGTCATACCAATAAGACAAGAAGAATAATCTTTGAGAAAAGGCAAAAGATTTACAATTTCTGGAGAATTTCCAGAATAAGAAATACAGAGTACAATATCTTGTTTTTGGATAACACCTAGATCGCCGTGTATCGCTTCCGCTGCGTGGAGGAATTGTGCTGGCGTACCCGTTGAGTTAAGAGTAGCGACAATTTTGTTACCGACATGGGCCGATTTTCCAATGCCGACTACAATTAGTTTTCCAGTAGCAGAATGGATGGTTTCTACGGCTTTAACAAAACTTTCGTTAAGACGATTTTTCAAAGATTCTAGTTCTGCAATTTCTATTGATAAGGCATTTTTTGCCAAAGAGAGAAGATTCATATTACTTATTTATTAAGCTTTATTTTTTTATTTTAGAATCACCATAAAATTTGCTATCTTCACGTTCCCAAAAAAATGGGAGTTTGGATTTTTCAATAAGCTTTAGTAACTTTAATTCATTAAAATCAATTTAATAGCTTTAGAAATTGGCAACAGGTTATTCTTGAAATAAATTTAACTTGTTATTCAGATTTATTATGCAAATTTAGTAAACAAAACTAAAGGATGGATACAAAGAACATCGACTTATCAAAGGAGTTAAAAAAATACTTTGGCTTTTCAACTTTTAAAGGACAACAACAAGAAATTGTAAAAACACTTTTGGATTCAAAAGATGTATTTGTTTTGATGCCGACAGGTGGCGGAAAATCACTTTGTTATCAATTGCCAGCTTTGATTTCGGAAGGTACTGCAATTGTAGTTTCACCGCTTATTGCCTTGATGAAAAATCAGGTCGATGCGGTTAATGGACTTTCAGAAGAAAGTGGTGTAGCGCATGTTCTTAATTCTTCTCTTAATAAAGCACAAACCAAACAGGTTTTTGATGATATTAAAACTGGAAAAACAAAATTGCTATATGTAGCACCAGAATCTTTGATAAAAGAAGAATATGTTGATTTTCTTCGCGATGTCAAAATATCTTTTGTAGCCATTGATGAGGCGCATTGTATCTCTGAATGGGGACACGATTTTCGTCCAGAATATCGTAATCTAAAAGGAATTATTGATAAAATTGCAGATGTTCCCGTGATGGCGCTTACCGCAACGGCAACGCCGAAAGTTCAAGACGATATCCAAAAAACTTTGGGGATGAATAATGCTCAGGTTTTTAAAGAAAGTTTTAACAGAGCTAATTTGTTTTATGAAATCCGTCCTAAAGTTAATGTCGATAAAGAAATCGTAAAATTCATCAACCACCATAAAGGGAAATCTGGAATTATCTATTGTCTTAGCCGTAGAAAAGTTGAAGAATTTGCACAACTTCTTCAGGTTAATGGTATTAATGCATTGCCTTATCATGCTGGCTTGGATCAGAAAACAAGAATAACCAATCAAGATAAATTCTTGATGGAAGAAGTTGATGTGATCGTGGCAACTATCGCTTTTGGAATGGGGATTGACAAGCCAGATGTACGATTTGTCATCCATTACGATATTCCAAAATCTTTGGAAAGTTATTATCAAGAAACAGGACGTGCAGGCAGGGATGGTGGCGAAGGTCTTTGTTTGGCTTTTTATGATCCAAAGGATATTGAGAAATTAGAAAAATTTCTAGCTCAAAAACCTGTGTCAGAAAGAGAAATCGGTTTGCAACTGCTTAACGAAGTTGTAGGTTATGTAGAAACCTCGATGAGCCGCCGCCAATATTTATTGCATTATTTTGGTGAAAAGTTTGATCCAGAACATGGACAAGGTGCCAAAATGTGTGATAACTCAGTTAATCCTCCAAAACTAATTGAAGCTGTTGTAGATTTAAAATTTGTTTTAAAAATTATAAAAGAACTTGGTGAAAAATTCAGAACCAAAGATCTTATTTCCATTATTGGCGGGAAAGAAACAGCTGTGACCAAGTCTTATAAATTAGAAAAATCAGAATTCTTTGGGACTGGAAAAGAGAAAAGTGATAATTATTGGAAATCCATTATTCGCCAAGCGACCGTGCAGGAATATCTAAAAAAAGATATAGAAACCTATGGCGTTCTCAAGATTTCTGCGAAAGGATTGGAAATGCTAGACGGACAATGTACAGATTCTTTTTTCATCGCGGAAGATAGACAATATGATTTAGCTCAAACCAAAAAAACAGACGCCGAACAAGTCCAGGTACAAGCTGGAGGTGGTTTGGATCAGGTTTTATTCGGACAACTGAAAGAGCTTCGCAAGAAAATTGCCCACAAATTAGGAATTCCGCCGTACACCGTTTTTATGGATCCTAGCTTGGAAGATATGACGGTGCAATACCCGATTAGCTTGGAAGAAATTGCGAAAATCTATGGTGTTGGCGAAGGGAAAGCTAAAAAATATGGAAAAGATTTTGCCGAATTTATAAAAAAATATGTTGAAGAAAATAATATCGAGCGTATGCAGGATATGGTTCTGAAACAAGTCGCTAACAAGTCGAGTCATAAGGTTTTTATTATACAGAATACCGATAAAAAACTGGATTTTGAAGATATTGCAAGAGCGAAAAACTTATCAATGGTAGAGCTTTTGAAAGAAATGGAAGCTATTGTTTATCAAGGAACTAAACTGAATATCGATTATTATATTGATGAGAATTTTGATGAAGATATTGTCGATGAATTTATGGACTTTATGAAAGATTCTGAAAGTGACAGCATGAAAGTCCTTACAGGAGAATTTGGTGATGATCTTTCGGATGAAGAAATCCGAATGTTACGTATTAAATTCATTAGCGATGTCGCCAATTAAAATAGTATTGTAACGTCCTGAAAAAATGATACAGGATTAGACCAATAAAATTTTATTTTAAACAGTACATATATTCGTATTTGTACTGTTTTTCTTTTTGTACGATTTTGGTATTAATTCTTGTTGCTGGTGCATTTGCATCGGTGTTAAATAATAGTTTGACAAATGCGGTCTTAACTCATTATAGACCTTTACGGTTTGTTTGACCAAAATCTTTCTTGTATTCAAATCTACATTAAATTTATCAATATCAT